>NZ_CP181244.1:2237962-2557671 GCF_047837985.1 Neisseria sp. CCUG12390 | reverse complement strand
TCTTGGAAAAACCGGACACTTTCGGCTATAGTCGGTTTGTTTAGAGTTTACATTCCAGCCGACGGCGGCAGGCCGTCTGAAAACTTAAGGAGCATTGAATGAAATCTACTTGGACATTAAGCATTCTGGCCGCTTTGGTCTTGGCTGCCTGTGCGCAATCTTCCGCGCCGAAACCGGCTGTTGTTTCCGCCGATGCCCACGCGCCGGAACAAGGCACGGGGCTGACCGAGCAGAAATTGGTGCACGCCAAAGAATTTATGGCCGCTTCCGCCAATCCGCTGGCGACCGAAGCCGGTTATGAAATTTTGAAACGCGGCGGCAGCGCGATTGATGCGATGATTGCCATGCAGACCACGTTGAGCCTGACCGAGCCGCAGTCTTCGGGTTTGGGCGGCGGTGCGTTTTTGGTGTATTGGGACAATAAAGCCAAAAAGTTAACCACGTTTGATGCGCGCGAAACCGCCCCGAAAGCAGCTACGCCCGAACTCTTCTTAGATGAAAACGGCAAACCGCTTGAATTTATGAAAGCCGTGGTCGGCGGCCGTTCGGTCGGTGTGCCGGGCATTCCCAAGCTGATGGAAGACGTGCACAAACGCTATGGCCGTCTGAAATGGGCGGATTTGTTTGCCAAACCGATTGCGTTGGCCGAACAGGGGTTCGCCGTATCGCCGCGTATGTCCAAATCTATCGAACAAAATAAAGAGCATTTGCAGCGTTATCCGCAAACCGCCGCCTATTTCCTGCCCGACGGCAAACCGCTGGCCGCCGGTACGGTGTTGAAAAACCCTGAATTCGCCCGTTCGGTGAAACTGTTGGCCCAAGAGGGCAGCGCGCCGTTTTACAGCGGCCGACCGGCGCAGAACATGGTGAAAGCCGTTACCGGTGCGGCGGATAATCCGGGCAAAATCACGCTGGCCGATTTTAAAAACTACCGCGTGATTGAGCGCACGTCGGTTTGCGCGCCGTATCGCGAATACGAAGTCTGCGGCATGGGTGCGCCGAGTTCGGGCGGCATTGCCTTAGGCCAGATTCTGGGCATTTTGCAGACGCAGGACATGAAAACGCTGGGCGCGGAAAACATCCACAGCTGGCGATGGATAGGCGACGCTTCGCGCGTGGCTTTTGCCGACCGCGATTATTATGTGGCCGACCCCGATTTTGTGAACGTACCGGCCAAAGCCCTCATCAGCCAGCCTTATTTGAAGCAGCGTGCGGAAGAAATCCGCAAAACGGATAAGGCATTGGAAAAAATCGAAGCCGGAAAATTAAACAGCCAATACGCGCAAGGCATGGCGGTCGAGCTGCCGTCAACCAGCCATATCGCGGTTGTGGATAAAGAAGGCAACGTCGTATCGATGACGACTTCCATCGAAAACGCCTTCGGTTCGACCCTGATGGCCAACGGCTACCTGCTCAACAACGAATTGACCGATTTCGCTTTCAATCCGGCCGGTGCCGAGGGTAAAACCATAGCCAACAGCGTTGCCGGCGGCAAACGCCCGCGCTCTTCCATGGCGCCGACCATCGTGATGAAAAACGGCGAACCTTACATGGCGGTCGGCTCGCCGGGCGGCAGCCGCATTATCGGTTATGTCGCCAAAACCTTAGTCGCCCACATCGACTGGGGCATGGACATTCAGACGGCCATTTCCCTGCCGAACATGCTCAACCGGGGCAGCGCGTATGAAATCGAACAAGATACCGCCGCCGCTGCCCGCGCGCCGCAATTGGAGCAGCTCGGCTATAAAGTGCAGGTACGCGATTTGAATTCCGGCGTACAAGGCATCGTCATCGGCAAAGACGGTTTGCAGGGCGGTGCCGACCCGCGCAGGGAAGGTAAAGTGATGGGGGATTGATTGACGTAAATGTCGTTAATAAACAGGCCGTCTGAAAATTTTCAGACGGCCTGTTTGGTGGATCAGCTGTTCAATTTTAAGCCGCGCTCGGCAGTTCGTGAAACGCGGCCGGCAAATCGTCCTCGTTTTCAAATTCGACCCATTCATAATTGCTTTCGTCGGCCAAAATCGCGCGCAGTAGGGCGTTGTTGACGGCGTGGCCGGATTTGTAGCCTTCGAATGCGCCGATAATCGGGTGGCCGACGATGTATAAATCGCCGATGGCATCGAGGATTTTGTGGCGCACGAATTCGTCGGGGTAGCGCAGGCCTTCGGGATTCAAAATATCCACATCGTCAATCACGATGGCGTTGGTCAGGTTGCCGCCCAAGCCGAGGTTGTGGGCGCGCATGAGTTCGACTTCCTGCATAAAGCCGAAGGTACGGGCGCGGGCGATTTCGTCCACATAGGATTTGCCGGCGAAGTCGATTTCGAAAGTCGGTGCGCTGCGGTTGAACACGGGGTGGTCGAATTCGATAGTCAGGGTTACTTTGAAGCCGTCGTAAGGGGTAAAGCGCACCCATTTTCCGGTTTCTCTGACTTCCACCGGTTTTAAAATGCGCAGGAACCGTTTTTGCGCTTTTTGATCAACAATGCCGGCATCCTGCAACAGATAAATAAACGGCAGGCTGGAACCGTCCATAATCGGAATTTCGGGTGCGTTGAGTTCGATTAGGGCGTTATCCACACCGTAGGCGGAAAGTGCGGACATGATGTGTTCGATGGTGCCGACGCGCACGCCGTTTTCGGTGACGACGGTTGAAGACAGGCGGGTATCGTTGATTAGGTAGGGCGTAAGTCTGATGATTTCGCCCTGTTCGCCGCTCAAATCGGTACGGCGGAACGATATGCCGCTGTTTTCGGGAGCGGGATGAAGCGTCAGCGCGACGCGCTCGCCCGAATGCAGGCCGACGCCGGTGACACTGATGGATTTGGCAAGCGTTCTTTGCAGCATAATGGCTCTCCTGGATTTAATATGCCGATAATACGATAAAGATGAATCTATCAGCCATTATTTTTAATAGTATTTACTTATGGTTCGGTTAAATTGATACGGGCCGTCTGAAAGTCGGTGGGAAAATTGTGGAAACAGATCCGGTTATCCACAAAATCGGAGGGCTGCGAGTCGGTTATCCCGTTTTACAATATGGCATCAAACCAAGTTAATCTCAATATTATGAACTAAATATCATATTGTTTTGAAATGTATTTTGCAGGTTATCCACAATAATGGCAGAATCTCATTAAAATCATCTTTTTATTTTAATAAAATCAGAATAATTGTAACGTATCATTTTTTAAGTTCTGTTTTACCGACAAACTTTTTTCAGACGGCCTTATTTTACGGTTTGTTTATTTAAATCAAACATTTTGTCAGTAGCGGTATGTAATTGTAGGTAGTAGTTTTATTTCACGTTACAATGAAGCCATCAAAATTTTCCCCTTTCCATGTAGGAGTACACATATGAGCATTAAAGTTGCGATTAATGGTTTCGGCCGCATCGGCCGTTTGGCTTTGCGTCAGATTGTGAAAACCGAAGGCATCGAAGTGGTGGCCGTCAACGACCTGACTCCTGCCGACATGTTGCTGCATCTGTTCAAATACGACAGCACCCAAGGCCGTTTCCAAGGTACTGCCGAATTAAAAGACGATGCTTTGGTGGTCGACGGCAAAGAAATCAAAGTATTCTCGAATCCGAATCCTGAAGAATTGCCTTGGGGCGAATTGGGTGTAGACGTGGTGTTGGAATGTACCGGTTTCTTCACCAGCAACGAAAAATGCCAAGCGCACATCCGTGCCGGTGCACGAAAAGTGGTGATTTCCGCGCCGGGCGGCAATGACGTGAAAACCGTGGTGTTCGGTGTGAACGAATCGGTATTGGACGGCAGCGAAACCGTGATTTCCGCCGCATCGTGCACCACCAACTGCCTGGCACCGATGGCCGCCGTGTTGCAAAAAGAATTCGGCGTGGTCGAAGGTCTGATGACCACCATCCACGCTTATACCGGCGACCAAAATACTTTGGACGCGCCGCACCGCAAAGGCGACAAACGCCGCGCCCGTGCCGCCGCCATCAATATTGTGCCGAACAGTACAGGTGCGGCCAAAGCGATTGGTTTGGTGATTCCTGAATTGAACGGCAAATTGGACGGTTCCGCCCAACGCGTACCCGTAGCCACCGGCTCGTTGACCGAATTGGTTTCGGTGTTGGAACGCAATGTTACCAAAGAAGAAGTCAACGCAGCGATGAAAGCGGCGGCCAACGAATCTTACGGTTATACCGAAGATGAAATCGTTTCGTCCGACGTAATCGGCATCGAATACGGCTCATTGTTTGACGCAACCCAAACCCGCGTGATGACCGTCGGCGACAAACAATTGGTGAAAACCGTGGCTTGGTACGACAACGAAATGTCTTATACCTGCCAACTGGTGCGCACATTGAAATATTTTGCTTCTAAAATCTAATCGGTTTTAATGGTGCAAAGGCCGTCTGAAACTTTATGTTTCAGACGGCCTTTTAATCGGTTTGTGCTGTTTTATGCTTGATGTAGGGCAACATCCATAATGGTGGCGGTTTGCTCCTGAATTCGGAATTTGACTTCGTAATCCAAAATATTCATTACATAGATTCGTTCGGGGATATTTTGATAAGCAGGGCGGGGGTCTTGGGCAATGCTTTGCGCAATGACATCACGCTCTTTTGCGGATAACTTGACCGGTATGGATTCTGACTGCCAAACAATGTTTAATTCTTGCGGTTTGCCAGTCACGAATCCGCTGGCTGTCTCAGGTTTGGCCTCGACAAAAGGAATATAGGGTTTAATGTCGACTACGGGCGTACCGTCGAGCAAATCGGCACCGCTGCAATAGAGTTTGACGGTTTTGCCGGTTTCGATGCGTTCCAGCTTCAATAGAGACAAGCCCAGATGGTTTGGTCTGTGCGGGCTTCGTGTGGCAAAGACCCCCATTTTCTGCTTACCGCCCAAACGAGGCGGCCGAACCAACGGTGACCAACCTTCGCCCAATACGCCATGAAAAATAAAGCTGACCCAAATGTAGCCGAAATCTTCCAAACCGCGCACGCTGTCGGTAGTAAATTCAGGGTTCAGTTCGATACATACTTCCGCTGCCGGCACCAAACCCGGTTGGCGCGCTATGCCGAATTTCTGCTTATAGGGAGAATGCACACAGGCAATGGTTTCGATGGTGTAAGACATGGTCGGAAATGGGATAAAAACCGTATCATATCACAGCAATAAGCCCCAAATCGGGCATGAATTTGATATAATATTTAAGCCCATTTTTTCGTCAAATGACAGTTAAAACTGTGTTTCACACGCTTTTTATCATGTCGAAATTGTCGATTAAAATTAAATATTCATTTAAAATCAAATAGTTAAAATTGTTTCACGTGAAACATCACCATTATGAAAATTCTTCTTGTCCGTTTGTCCAGTATGGGCGATTTGATCCATACCTTGCCCGCTGTACAAGATTTGGCGCAACAGCGTCCGGATGTGGAATTGCATTGGTTGAGTGAAGCCGGATTTGCCGATATTGCGCGTTTGCATCCGTTTGTGAAAAAAGTGCATACGATGAAATGGCGGCAATGGCGGAAAAATCTGACTCAAGCGGAAACATGGCATGAAATAGGCCGTCTGAAAACGGCTTTACAGGAGGAGCAATTTGATTTTGTATTGGATAGTCAAGGGCTGATGAAAAGCGCGTTGTTTGCCAAAATGGCCGGTGCGCCGATTTACGGTTTGGATAAACACAGTGCACGTGAAAGCTGGGCGGCGTATTTTTACCGGCAGAAATTTGTTGTGAAAAAAGGTAAAAACGCCGTTTGGAGAAACCGTGCATTATTTGCGCAGGTGTTTGCTTATACCATGCCGGAAGAGCAAACATTCGGTTTGACAGTGCCGGAAACAGGCCGTCTGAATGATTTGAAAAAGCCCTATTACGTGGCTTTGCATGCGACCAGCCGCGACAGTAAATTATGGCCGTCTGAAAACTGGGTGGCTTTATTGCAAAAACTGAATACCGATCACAACGTAAAGGTTTATCTGCCTTGGGGTAATGCCGCTGAAAAAACGCGTGCCGAACAAATCGCCGCGAATCTGCCTTTTGCTCTTGTGTGCGAAAAAATGAATTTATTGCAGGCGGCTGATTTGTTGGATAAGGCGGAAGGTGTGATGGGTGTGGATACCGGTTTACTGCATTTGGCCAATGCTTTGGACAAACCGGTAGTCGGTATTTATACCGATACGGACCCGGTCAAGACCGGGGTACAGGTATCGCCGTGGGCACGAAATTTAGGCAATGTGGCGCAAATTCCGACAGTTGAAGAAGTTTATCGTGTTTTGATGGAATGTGTGGCTGCTAAGAAAAATAATAATAAGGCCGTCTGAAAAATAAACCTGTCAAATCATCTGTCCGGCCGCATTGCCGGTTTAGTAGAAATTATTTTTGAAATTCCTGTTTAGGAGTGTGGAATGAAAGCATTGGTCGCAGTAAAACGTGTGGTTGATTACAATGTAAAAGTCCGTGTCAAGGCTGACGGTTCGGCCGTGGACATCGGTAATGTAAAAATGTCGATGAATCCTTTTGACGAAGTTGCCGTAGAAGAAGCCGTACGTTTGAAAGAAGCCGGAAAAATCAGCGAAGTTGTTGCTGTCTCCATTGGTGAGAAAAAATGCGAAGATACTTTGCGTACGGCGTTGGCAATGGGTGCTGATCGTGCCATTCATATTGAAGCAGACATGAAATTAGAGCCGTTAGCCGTTGCAAAACTGTTGAAAGCTGTGGCCGATAAAGAAAAGCCGCAAGTTTTATTGCTGGGTAAACAGGCGATTGATGATGATGCCAATCAGACTGCGCAAATGCTGGCAGCACTGTTAAATGCGCCGCAAGCGACGTTTGCTTCTAAAGTGGAATTGAATGAGGGTGAAGCAGTCGTAACCCGTGAAATAGATGGCGGTGAGGAAGTTCTTGCTTTGACATTGCCGGCGGTAATCAGTGCTGATTTACGGTTGAATGAGCCGCGTTTTGTGAAATTACCGAATATTATGGCAGCCAAGAAAAAACCGTTGGAAAAAATTGCCTTAGCGGATTTGGGTGTGGATACCGCTGCACGGGTAAATGTGGTGAAAGTGTTGGAACCCAAAGTACGCCAAGCAGGTGTCAAAGTTGCCGGTGTGGCTGAGTTGGTCGATAAATTGAAAAATGAAGCCAAAGTGATTTAAGGGAGCGGAACAATGAATGTATTAGTGATTGCCGAACATGATAACCAACATTTGAATCCTGCTACCTTACATGCTGTGCAAGCGGCTTCCCGATTAGGTGAAGTTCATTTGCTGGTGGCGGGTAACGGTGTTGCGGCGGTGGCTGATGAGGCCAAACAAGTTGCCGGGGTAACTAAAGTTTTCATTGCCGAAGCCCTGCATTATGCCGAAGGCTTGGCCGAAGAATTGACCCCGTTGGCAGTAAAATTGGCTGCCGATTACCGCTATGTTGCTGCTACGGCAACTGCGTTCGGTAAAAACCTGCTGCCCCGTGTGGCTGCGGTATTGGATGTACCGCAAATTTCGGATTTGACTGAAATTGTGGATAATCAGACTTTTGTCCGTCCTATTTATGCCGGTAATGCTTTTGAAATGGTACAAACGTCGTCTGAAAAATCAGTATTGACTTTCCGCGCTACGGCATTTGATGCGGCTTCCGCTCACGGGGGTAATGCGGAAATAATCCATATAGATGCCTCCGAAGCGCAAAATATCAGCCGATTTGTCAAACGCGAATTAGCCCAATCTGATCGTCCCGAATTGACACAGGCTAATGTTGTGGTTACAGGAGGCCGTGCATTAGGCAGCGCCGAAAATTTCAAACAACTGCTGACCCCGTTGGCGGATGTATTAAATGCGGCAATCGGTGCATCCCGTTCGGCAGTAGAAGCCGAATATGCGCCGAATGATTTGCAGGTCGGCCAAACTGGTAAAGTGGTCGCGCCACAGCTTTATATTGCCATCGGTGTATCGGGTGCCATTCAACACGTTGCCGGTATGCAAGACAGTAAAGTGATTGTGGCGATTAATAAAGATGCCGATGCTCCGATTTTCAATGTAGCGGATTACGGCATTGTGGGAGATTTGTTTGAAATCGTGCCGCAATTAACCGAAGCTTTAAAAAACTAAAGCGTTTCACGTGAAACATTTTCAGACGGCCTGATGACCAATAAGGCCGTCTGAAATTTTTCCGGAGTAAACATGACCATTACGACGTATTCCACCATTGCAGAACATGTGCAGGCTGAAATTAAAGATAAAGGCAGCCGATTTATTGCTTATGTTTATCCGATATGCAATGTTGCCCAAGTCAAACAATATGTCGACGCTTTACGTGAAGAACACCATAAAGCACGGCACTGGTGTTATGCTTACCGCTTGGGAGTTGACGGTTTGCAGTTTCGTGCCAACGATGATGGAGAGCCGTCGGGAAGTGCAGGTCGTCCGATTCTCGGTCAAATTGATTCGGCGGGTCTGACGGATGTATTAGTGGTGGTAGTGCGCTATTTTGGCGGTACTTTATTAGGTGTTCCGGGTTTGATTCATGCCTATAAAACAGCTGCTGCCGAAGCTTTGGTAATGGCGGAAGTTGTTGAAAAAAATATTGAAAAAACAGTTTGGCTTCGTTGCGAATATCCTATATTGAACGATGCGATTCGTATTGCCAAACAATACCAAGCCCACATTGTCGAACAAGATTTGCAATTGGATTGCAGATTGACTCTGCGTCTGCCTTTGGTAAATTACGAAGCTTGCGTAGAGGCATGGCGGCAAACCCGACAAATTGAAGTGAGTATAGAAAAATCATTTTAAAATGCCGTCTGAAAAGTTCAGACGGCATTTTTGATAAAACATTATTATTTGTTTATTTCGTTGATATTTTAAACTGTCTAATTGTGTAAATATCAGTTATAATTCATTCTAATCTGATTCGGAAATCAATGTTTATTAAGGAGAAAACATGAAATTGCTGGTTATTGGCAGTGGCGGTCGCGAGCATGCCTTGGCATGGAAGCTGGCTCAATCAGAGCGGGTGGAAACAGTATTTGTTGCTCCCGGGAACGCAGGCACAGCGATTGAACCGAAGCTGCAAAATATCGCTTTAACCGCACATGTTGAATTGATTGATTTCTGTAAGAAAGAAGATATTGCCTTTACCGTTGTCGGACCTGAGGCACCATTGGCGGCGGGTGTGGTAAATGATTTCCGTGCACAAGGTTTGAAAATTTTCGGCCCTACCCAATATTCGGCCCAACTCGAAAGTTCCAAAGATTTTGCCAAAGCATTTATGGCTAAATACGGTGTCCCGACAGCAGGATACCGAACTTTTGAAAATGCCGAAGCTGCGCATGATTATGTCAATCAAAAAGGCGCACCGATTGTAATCAAAGCCGATGGATTGGCGGCGGGAAAAGGTGTAATTGTTGCTCTTACTTTAGATGACGCGCATGCTGCCATTGACGATATGCTGCTCGGTAATAAAATGGGTAATGCAGGTGCGCGCGTTGTGATTGAAGATTTTCTTCAAGGCGAAGAAGCCAGTTTTATCGTGATGGTTGACGGTGAAAATGTATTGCCGATGGCTATCAGTCAAGACCACAAACGTTTGTTAGACGATGACCAAGGTCCGAATACCGGCGGGATGGGTGCATATAGCCCTGCACCTGTGGTCACGCAAGCCGTGTACGAACGCGCCATGAACGAAATCATTTTGCCGACTGTGAAAGGCATGCAGTCCGAAGGCCATCCGTTTACCGGCTTTCTCTATGCCGGGTTGATGATTGATGAAAGCGGCGCACCTTACACCATTGAGTTCAACTGCCGCTTCGGTGATCCTGAAACCCAGCCGATTATGAGCCGTTTGGATACTGATTTGGTGGAGCTGTTAGAGGCTGCGATCGAAGGCAGATTAAACGAAGTTACAGCGAAGTGGAATCCGCAAACTGCCGTCGGCGTGGTGTTGGCTGCAGAGAATTATCCGGAAACACCGAGAAAAGGCGATGTGATTTCAGGTTTGGACGAAGCCGATCGAATCGGTAAAGTATTTCATGCCGGAACATCGGTAAATGAACAAAACCAAGTTGTTACCAACGGCGGCAGGGTATTGTGCGTAGTCGGTTTGGGTGATGACGTAGCGGCGGCAAAGGCTAAGGCCTATGCGGCTTTGGAAAAAATCAGCTTCGACGGCATGCAATACCGTAAAGATATTGCCGATAAAGCAATTAACCGCTAATCAGTATATTAAAAAGGCCGTCTGAATCTGTTTTCAGACGGCCTTTAATCCTTTATTGAAATCATCATGAAATTATTTTCCCGAATTTTATCTGCCGGCCGACAAAGAAAATTAACCGCACATTTGAAATCAGGCGGCGTCGTGGCTTATCCGACCGAATCCTGTTATGGCTTGGGCTGCCTGCCGAAACATGCGCAAGGATTAAAACGAGTGGTTCATCTCAAAAAAAGGCCGCAGCATAAAGGCATGATTGTGATTGGCAGCGATTTGAACCAGTTGCTGCCATTGATTAAAAGGCCGTCTGAAAACATGCAAACCTTATTGCAAAAAACATGGCCGGCACCGAAAACGTTTTTGCTGCCGGCTCAAGAAAGTATCTTGCCGCTGTTGCGCGGTAAAGGTCGGCAAAAGTTGGCTGTACGCGTTCCCGCTCATGCCGGTGCGCGTCAATTATGTCATGCATTAAATACGCCATTGGTTTCCACATCGTGTAACCGTGCCGGAAAACGAGCCTGTAAAACCGAGCGTGAAGTCAGACGGCAATTCGGGCGTAAAGTGTGGATTATCGGCGGTTTAATCGGGCGGCAGAAAACGCCGAGCCAGATTATTGACGGTGAAACCGGAAAACGTTTGCGTTGATAAATTTTTAAAATCAATTAATTACCAAAAAGGCCGTCTGAAACAGTATGTTTTCAGACGGCCTTTTTAATTGTGGATAATTTTGGGGATTAAAGCTTTTTACCGCACACCAATTCATATTGTTTTTCGGTAATCGAACCGCTCATTACGCCCATCGGACGCAGGTTGGTAGCGGTGTAGCGTTGGTTGGTGACGGTTTGTCCGCGCTCGTCAAGCAATTGTAATGCGGTTAAGCGGTAGGTTTTGTTGGTGCAGTGGATTTCCCAATCTGCCAATGCCGTTTTATATGCAGGAGTGTTGGCGAATTGTTCTTCACTGAGTTTTGAAATGACTTTGCGGTCGCGGAATGTGACCAATTGGCCGTTTTTCTTAATGCTGGATTTGTCCACAGAAACTTTGATATTGCCATTGGATGTGGTACCGATGCTTTGCCAATTGCCGCTGCCCGAGCTGCCTGACGAAGCACATGCGGCCAAAAATAATGCCAAGGATGCGGCCATTCCGAAACGATACCATTGAATATTCATATTTTCCTCATTTTCAAATTAATCGCCGTTATTATGCGTGAAGACTCAAGGTAAAGTAAACCGGCTTTGCAAACCTTACCTTCAGACAGCATCGGCTTGCGGAGAAACAAGCCATGCAAGCGGCAGTTAAAACCGTTAAAATACCGTTTTTCATTCTGAACCGACAGACGCATCATGAGCCAGCCGACAGCCCGACAAATTTTGCACGAAGTATTCGGTTATCCCGAGTTTCGCGGCAATCAGGAAGCGGTGGTGGACACGTTGGCTCGCGGCGAAAGCCTGATGGTTCTGATGCCGACCGGCGGCGGTAAGTCGCTGTGTTACCAGATTCCGGCCTTAATGCGTGAAGGTGTGGCGGTTGTCGTGTCGCCTCTCATCGCGCTGATGAACGACCAAGTCGCTAACCTGCATGCGGCCGGTATCGAAGCGGCCAGCGTCAACAGCAGCACGGGTGCGGAAGAAGCGCGTGAAATTGCCGATAAATTGGCTTCAGGCCGTCTGAAACTCTTATATGTCGCCCCCGAACGCTTGGTGACCGACCGTTTTCTGCGTTTTCTCGACCAACAAAAAATCAGTCTGTTTGCCATTGACGAAGCGCATTGCGTGAGCCAGTGGGGTCACGATTTCCGCCCCGAATACCAGCAGCTCGGCCTGCTGGCCGAACGTTATCCGCATGTGCCGCGCATCGCTCTAACCGCTACTGCCGATGCGGCGACTCGTGCCGACATCAAGCATTATCTCCGGCTCGAACAATCACCCGAATACATCGCCAGTTTTGACCGCCCCAATATTTATTACCAAGTCATTGAAAAAAATAACGGTAAAAAGCAACTGCTTGATTTTATCCACAAGCAGATGAGCGGCCAAAGCGGGATTGTCTATTGCCTGAGCCGCAAAAAAGTCGAAGACGTGGCGCAATTTTTATGTGAAAATGGGCTGGAAGCCATTCCTTATCATGCCGGCTTGAGCATGGAAGTGCGCGAAGCCAACCAACGCCGTTTTACCCGCGAAGACAATATTATCGTGGTGGCGACGGTGGCTTTCGGTATGGGCATCGACAAACCCGATGTGCGCTTTGTTGCCCATCTGGACATGCCGCAAAGCATCGAACATTTTTACCAAGAATCCGGCCGTGCCGGTCGCGACGGCCTGCCAGCCGCCAGTTGGCTGTGTTACGGCTTGAACGACTGGGTGCTGTTGAGCGAACGTATTGCCGAAGGCAACAGCGATGAAGCACAAAAACAAGTCGAAATGCAAAAGCTCGATGCCATGCTGTCGGTATGCGAAACCACCGAATGCCGCCGCGTCTTATTGCTGCGCCATTTCGGTGAAACCTCACAACCATGCGGTCATTGCGACAACTGCCTGCATCCGCCGACCCGTTTTGACGGCACGGTTTTGGTGCAAAAACTATTAAGCTGCGTGTACCGCGTCGGCCAACGCTTTGCCGCCGGATACGTTACCAACGTCTTGCGCGGCAAAAACGACGAATGGATTCAGCGCAACCAACACGATAAGTTATCCACATTCGGCATCGGTGACAACCTGACCGACAAAGAATGGCGCAGCGTCATCCGCCAATGTATCAGCTTGGGTTATCTCACCGTCAATACCCAGCAATACCAATCCTTACAGCTTACTGACGATGCGCGCAAAATATTAAAAGGCGAAGCCGAAGTCTGGCTGCGTCCGCTCAAACGCGACAAAGCCGCCACGCAAAAACCGAAGGAAGAATGGCTGCGCACCGAGCGTGAAGAACGCATTTGGCAGGCTTTGCGCAAATGGCGCATAGAAAAAGCCAAAGCAGCGGAAGTGCCGGCTTATGTCATCTGCGGCGACAAAACCTTGCGCGACGTGGTGGAAAAGCTACCGCAAAATCTGGCCGGATTACACGAAATCTACGGCTTGGGCGAAGCCAAAATCAACAGTTTCGGCTTGGAAATTTTAGAAGTGTGTCAGGCCGCGGTTAACGGGCAGGATACGCCGTCTGAAAGCGCAAATGAAAATATTTCAGACGGCCTGACCAGCGAACGCGACAAAATTATGTGGCAAACCCTCGCCGCATGTCGCGACAAACAGGCTCAAACCGAAGGCGTGGCCTTAAGCAAAATCTTCAGCGACGAGACCCTGCTCGACCTTATCCGCTTTACCCCCGAAACCGATTTGGATTTGCAAGGCATACACGGTTTGGGCGAAGTCAGAATCGGCCGCTACGGTACGGACATTTTATCGGCATGCTATCCCTTTGCCGACTCGCTTGATGACGAAGCTGTGATCACACGCAAACTCATGCGCGAATTACTCGAATGGTGTGCCAAAACCGCCCGTATTGAAGACATCGAGCAGCACCGGATTTTCAGCAAAGTCACCCTGCGTGCCATAGCAGCCAAAAAACCACGGACAATGGCAGCACTGGCGGAAATTCATGGTGTGGACGAAGAGAAGCTGGCGAAATACGGGGAGACCATGTTAGAGATTGTGGAAGAGTTTTTGAATTAGGGCGTAACGGTAAAGGCCGTCTGAAAGTTTAAACCCTTTCAGACGGCCTCTTGCTTATCCACAATCACACATTCAAAAAATGCTAAAATAACGCCTTATTTTCCAAAATATTTTCAGACGGCCTCATGCTCACCGATTTAGAAAAAAACGCCATTCGCGACCATTATCAAAACATCAGCAAAAGCCTGCCCAATTTCCGCCCGCGCGCGTCTCAGCGCGAGATGATTGCTGCGGTGGCCAATGCCTTTTCGCGCACGCAGACGCGGGAAGAGGGCGGTGATGCGCCGCAACGCGAAGGCGAGAGCATTGCCGTAATCGAAGGGCCGACTGGGGTAGGTAAATCGCTGGCCTATCTGTTGGCCGGCGGTATCATGGCGCAAACGCGCGGCAAGCGGCTGATTGTATCGAGCGCGACCGTGGCTTTGCAGGAGCAGCTGGTTGACCGCGATTTGCCGTTTTTGGTGGAAAAAAGCGGCTTGGAACTGACTTTTGCGCTGGCCAAAGGGCGAGGCCGCTATCTCTGTCCTTACAAACTCTATCAGCTCACACAAGGCAATGCGCAGCAAAACCTGCTCGGCTTCGAAGCACCGACCGTGTTGTGGGACAGCAAACCCAAGCCCGAAGAAATCCGGCTTTTGCGCGAAATGGCCGATGAATTCGGTGCGCGCCGTTTTAACGGCGACCGCGACACATGGCCGGAGAAAATCGACGATACGGTTTGGTTTAAAGTCATCAACGACCGCCACGGCTGCCTGAAAGCCGCCTGTCCGAACCGAGCCGAATGCCCGTTTTATCTGGCACGCGATACGCTGGAAACGGTCGATGTCGTCGTCGCCAACCACGATTTGCTGCTGGCCGACATCGGCATGGGCGGCGGCGTGATTCTGCCCGCGCCGGAAAACAGTTTCTACTGCATCGACGAAGCGCACCACCTGCCCAAAAAAGCCCTGAGCCAGTTTGCCGCCGAACATTCGTGGAACACCGCCGTGTGGACGCTGGAAAAACTGCCGCAAATCACCAGTAAAATCGCCGCCGTAACCGATAAGGCAGAATTGGCGAATCTGGCCGACGAAGCCGCCGTATCGCTGCTCGACAGCCTGCACGAATGGCAGTTCCACCTTGCCGAAGAACCCAAACTCAGCCTGAACGCTGCCGAATACGACAGCGACACCGGCCGCAAAAGCAGCGAACCGATATGGCTGTGGGAAGATGGCAAAATCCCCGAAGATTTGGAATTGCTGGTGTCCAATACCGGCATGGCCGCGCGCAGTCTGCTGAAGCACGTTTACGGCCTCAACGATGCCCTATCCGCCAGCCGCCGCGACAAAGAGCAGGACGGTGCTTTGGTTGACCGCCTGAGCAGCGAATTCGGCCTGTTTGTCGCCCGCATCGAACAAATCGGCGCAGTATGGGATTTGTTTTCCACCGTGCCGAAAGAAAAAGAAGAGCCGCTGGCCAAATGGATTACCCGCCGCGTCGACGACAAAAACGACTATATTTTCAACGCCAGCCCCATCAGCAGCGCCAGCCACCTTGCCAACAGCCTGTGGCGGCGCGCGGCGGGCGCGGTGCTCACTTCCGCCACCCTGCAATCCTTGGGCAATTTCAACCTGCTGCTGCGGCAAACCGGCCTGATTTGGTTTCCCCAAACCACCACGCTCGCGCTGCAAAGCCCGTTTGACTTTGAAACACAGGGCGAACTCTACATTCCGCCGATTTACGCCAGCCCGAAAGATCCCAACGCCCACACCGCCGCCATTGTCGAATGGCTGCCCAAGCTGATTGCCGCCGACCAAGCCGTCGGTACGCTGGTGCTGTTTTCCTCGCGCAAACAGATGCAGGATGTCGCCCTGCGCCTGCCCGAAGCATACCTGCCCCTGCTGCTGATACAGGGCGAACTGCCCAAAACCGTGCTGCTGCAACGCCATTACCAAGCCCTGAGCGAAGGCAAAGCCAGCATCATCTTCGGCCTCGACAGCTTCGCCGAAGGCCTTGATTTGCCCGGCGAAGCCTGCGTGCAGGTCATCATCGCCAAACTGCCGTTTTCCATGCCCGACAACCCGATTGAAAAAACCCAAAACCGCTGGATCGAACAGCGCGGCGGCAACCCCTTCATCGAAATCACCGTGCCCGAAGCCAGCATCAAACTTGTCCAAGCCGTCGGCCGCTTAATCCGCACCGAACAAGACTACGGCCGCGTAACCATACTGGACAAC
This sequence comes from Neisseria sp. CCUG12390, assembly GCF_047837985.1. Lineage (GTDB taxonomy): Bacteria > Pseudomonadota > Gammaproteobacteria > Burkholderiales > Neisseriaceae > Neisseria. The sequence goes on along the minus strand of NZ_CP181244.1, from coordinate 2,541,593 downwards.
CGCGTGAAAACACAAAGATACGGCCAGCAACTGTTGGCTTGTTTACCGCCGTTTAAGCGGATTGGGTAGGGGAAACAGCAAAAGGCCGTCTGAAACCAACAGTTTCAGACGGCCTTCCGTATTTAAAATTTTAAAACCGCAAACTCAATTCTTCCGCGCCGTGACAAATTCCGCCAACAGCCGCAAATGCACGGCTTTTTCGCCGAACGGCTGCAATAATTCCACCGCTTCGGCCACCAGTTTTTCCGCATAGGCACGCGCTTTTTCCAAGCCCATCAGCTTCACATAAGTCGGTTTGTCGTTGTCCGCGTCTTTACCGGCGGTTTTGCCCAAAGTGGCAGTGTCGGCTTCGCAGTCCAACACATCGTCAATCACTTGGAAGGCCAAGCCCAGTTTCGCGGCATATCGGTCGAGCCGGTCGGTTTGCTCATCGTTCAAATCAGGGCAGGTCAGCGCACCCATCACCACGGCGGCGCGGATTAATGCGCCGGTTTTCAGGCCGTGCATCTGCTCCAGTTCGGCTTGGCTCATCGCCTTGCCGACATTGGCCAAATCAATGGCCTGACCGCCGGCCATACCCAAGCTGCCGGCGGCTTTTGCCAGTACCGACAACATAGCCAACTGGCGCGCGGCGGGTAAACCGGTCGGCCGGCTCAACACGTCAAACGCCTGTGTTTGCAGCGCATCGCCGACCAAGAGCGCGGTGGCTTCGTCGTATTGCACATGGCAGGTCGGTTTGCCGCGGCGCAGGCTGTCGTTGTCCATCGGCGGCATATCGTCGTGAACCAGCGAATAAACGTGCACCATCTCAATCGCGCCCATCGCCTGTTCCACCGCCGCATTGTCGGCTTCCCCCAATTCGGACGCGGCCAATACCAGCAGTGGGCGCAGCCGTTTGCCGCCGCCGAGCGTTACATAGCGCATGGCTTCGTGCAGGCGTTGCGGCAGTTGGTTTTCAGACGGCATCAGGCGTTCCAGAATCAATTCGGTCTGTGCTTGGGCTTTTTGCTGCCATGTTTTCAAATCATTCATCGCATCATTCGCTCGGGTCAAGGTTCAGCTCCTTCAGACGGCCTGCGTCCAAAACCTGCAATTTCTGTTCGACTTCGGCCAGTTTCTCCTGGCAATACTGCACCAGCTCGTTGCCTTCCTGATAGGCAGCCAGCGCGTCTTCCAGCGGCATCTCGCTGCTCTGCATGGCTTGGGTCAGGGTTTCCAAGCGTTTCAGGGCTTCTTCAAAAGATTTCGGGGCGGCTTTTTTCATGGGATTTTGTATGGAAAGTAAAGGATTATTGTAGCATTTTTAAACGGGAAAAGGCCGTCTGAAAAAATTTCAGACGGCCTTTTAAGCCGCTCTAATCCAAAACCGATGTTTCTGAATTCGGGAATTTGCGGGAATGTGCAGCTTGCGATGACGGTTTTTTGAATCAAACCGGAGTGAGCCACTGGCTTCACCGTATCAGTTCATCCGTTACCCGCTGTAGGAATTCCACCCGTTCGGCTCTGACTTCGCCTTTTTCGGCGGCGGCTTTCACGGCGCAGTTGGGTTCGGCGCGGTGGGTGCAGTTGTGGAAACGGCATTGGCCGGCGAGATGACGCAAGTCAGGGAAATACTGAAGCAGGTTGGCGGCTTCGAGATGGTGCAGGCCGAATTCCTGCAAACCCGGGGAATCAATCAATTGGGTTTCGTTATCCAAATCATACAGTTGCGCGTGGGTAGTGGTGTGTTTGCCTGAGTCGAGCGCGGTGGAAATGTCGCCGGTGCGTGCGGCTTGGCTGCCCAGAAGCGCGTTGGTGAGCGTGGATTTGCCCATGCCGCTCTGCCCCAGGAAAATATTGGTGTGGCCTTGCAAAACCGGTTTTAAAGTTTCCGCCCCTTCCAGCGCACGCGTTTCGATGACGCGGTAGCCCAAACTTTCATAAAACTTGAGTTTTTCGCGCCATGCGGCGGTTTCAGGCAAATCGGCTTTGTTCAACACGATGACCGCATCAATCTCCGCCGCCTCCGCCGCCAGCAAAGCGCGTTGCAGCAGGGCTTCGCTCGGACTGGGGACGGCGGCCAGTACGACGAGCAACCGGGTGACATTGGCCGCGATGAGCTTGGTTCGCCATGCGTCTTGGCGGTAAAGCAGGCTTTGGCGCGGCAGAAAATCTTCAATCACCACCTGCTCGGTGTTAATCGGGCTGATTTCGACTTGGTCGCCACAGGCGAAATCGACACGTTTTTTGCGTGTGGTGGCGTCAAAAGTCTGCCCGTCGGGGGTGCGCACGATGTAGCGGCGGCCGTAGCTGGTGATGATTTGGGCGGTGTGGGTCATGCGGTCGTTTTTCAGGAATGGGAACGGGTTTATTTTACAGCAATACGGAAACATTTTATGCCCGAACCCGCAGGCGTTCAAAAATATCCGTCCGGCTGTTTTACCGTTTAATCCGGAAAACCGTGTACTGTGTTTTCTGTTTGGTTTTATGCGGTTTGTGTCAGCCCGCATTAAAATCAGGTTAATCCGATTGCAGCCCGCAGCAGCCGTCTTTATAGTTGCCTCCGTTTTATCGACAACAAGCAAGGATTGACTGATGAAATTGCATACTTTCGCGCTGCTGATGATTGCGGCCTCACTCGGAACAGGCAGCTTTTCCGCCCTTGCCGCGCCGAAAAAAGAGCGTAGCGTATCGCGGGCAAAAGCCGTACAGATTGCCAAAAAGCGTGTCGGCGGCGGCCGCGTAACCGATGTCGAGCACAGCGACGGCCGTTGGGAAATCGAAATCCGCCGCGGCTGTACCGAATATGATGTGGATATTTCGTCCCGTTCCGGCCGTGTGGTGAAGGTGGATACGGAAAACCGCTGCGACGACTGATTGACAGCGGCATTCGGATTCGGCGGGTGCGTTCCGTCTCCGACTTATGCGAACAAGGCCGTCTGAAAAAATGTGATCGGGATTTTGAATTTTTCGTCACATTCTTTCAGACGGCCTGAATGATGTAGGCCGGATTGAACCCAAAAAACCTTTAAATATCAGCAAATGTCGGGTCATGACCCAACCTACAAAGCTACCTACACGGAATGACGGTATAAACATCCCGTTCCACAAAAACAGGCCGTCTGAAAAAATCTTTTCAGACGGCCTGTCCCTATGGTCATGATGATGCAGGCAGCGGCAAAGTTTGCCAATCGGCCTGCCAATCCGCCGCTATTTCGTTGCGCTGGCCGGATTTGCTGCGCTGGCAGCCGAGACACCGGCATCCGCATTTTCCGCGCCGATTTTTTCCTGCGTTTTCACCAGAATCCCCACGCGGCGGTTTTTGGCGCGGCCTTCGGGGTTGTCGCTGCCGTCGCTGTTTTCGTTTTCGGCCACGGGTTCGGTTTCGCCTTTGCCGGCAACGGTGAATTCATTGGTCAGCCCTTTTTCCACAAACCATTTTTTCACGGTTTCGGCGCGCTGGAGCGAGAGTTTTTGGTTGTAGGCATCGTCGCCTTTGCTGTCGGTGTGTCCCGTTACGGCCACCGCGCCTTTGCCTTTGGCGCGGATAATTTCGGCGGCTTTTTCAAGCACGGGCACGGCTTCGGGTTTGAGTTCGGCTTTGTCGAAGTCGAACAGAACGTCGGACGACATGTCCAGCTCCAAGCCCTGCGCGGTTTCTTTGGCGGCCAGCCCCGTGATGTTGGCGGTGAGCTGCGAACCCGTGCCGCCGAGTGCGCCCGATGCAGCGGCCGCGCCTGCGTTGCCTGCCGTGAGCGAACTGCGTACGGCGGTGAGTTTCTGCGGCGGCGGGGCGTTTTCGGCGGCACGGATTTCGGCCGGAGTGTGGGCTTCGCTGTTGAGGCCTTGGGGTTCGCTGCCTGTCTGAACCTGCGCTTGCGCCTGTTCTTTTTGGGAAGGGGCGGGCTGCTCTGCGTTTTGCTGTCCGCAGGCGGCGAGGGTTAGGGCGGCGAAAATCGGGAACAGGGTTTTCGGGGTCATGGTGTCGGCCTTTTGATGGTTTTCCGTTGTCGGTTTTTCAACATTCAGGCCGTCTGAAAATGCGGCAAATGCGGTGTTTCGGGAGCATAAGTCCGTGCGTAAAATCTTAAAGGCAATGCGCGGATTGATGCCCCCGTTTTCAGACGGCCTCCGGCATCAGCGGGTAACGGGAATGCTGTCGAACGAGCCGACTTTGGGCAGGTCGATGCTGATGGTTTGCGTAGTGGCAGGCGGCGCGGGATATTTCAAGGTAACGGCAGTCATTTTGCTGAGACCGGAAATATAAAGTTTCTTACCGTCGAGTGACGGAGACGCAGAAAATTTACCGTTTTCATCTTGCAGCAGGCCGACTTTCTGTGCCGATGCTTCGTCGATGTATGACAAATCGCCAAAGGTGGCTTCATAACCATCCACATAATCATACTCGCCATTAGGCTTGCGTTTCGGTTCGAACACGAATTCCACGGTCAGAATCGGGCCGACCACTTTGGCTTTGGTCAGATGCACGGTGGTTTCGTTGTAAGGCTTGGTCTGGATGGCCTGAATCGCAGAACCTTGGGCGGGCTGCGCGGCGGCTTCTTTGCGCATCAAATCTTCGCCCGACACAGCATTGCCCTGCTGCGGGTCGGCAGCAGGTTGGGCGGTGGCCGCTTGGTCAGCGGCGGGCTGGTTTTGCTCCGCAGCGGCGGGCTGCGCGGGTGCTTGTTCTTTTTGGCAGGCACTCAAACCGATGAGGGCGGTGGCAATCAGGGCGAAGGTCATTGAATGTTTCATGGGTTTTCCTTTTCGGGCAAAGGTTTATAGAAAATATCCAATCGTAATTTAGACCAATAACTGCTGCGAAAGTTTCATGCCGTCTGAAAATGGCGGTTCAGACTGCTGCCCGGATTTGGATGAGAATATGCTTTTACTTTTTCGGGTAAAACGTTACCAAACTTTCCCCCTGCGGCAAAACCGGTTTCTTCACCGCGTGGCCGTACACCGTTTCCAGCGTGATGTTCAGACGGCCTTCTCCGGCAAAAATGCGGTTGACGAAATCTTGTGCGGCTTGCGGTTTTTCGCATTGCAGCGCGTTCCAGATTCCCAAAATTTCCATGTCCTGCCAAAAGGTTGCTGCTTGGCGGTAGCTTAATTCGAGCTTGGCGGTGTCCGTTACGGGGTCGTAAAAACCGTTGTCGGCGAGCATGTCGCCGAGGTCGTGCATATCGATGAGTGTGAGGGCTTCGCAGTTTATGCCGTGGCTTTTCAGACGGCCTCTCAGTTCCTCCAGCGTGTCGCGGCCGAAGTGGGTGAAAAACAACAGACCGTCGGTTTTCAAGGCGTGCGCCCAGTTTCGGAACACGGGCGGCAGCGCGTCGGCGGTGATCAGGCTCAAATTTGCCCACAGCATATCGGCGGCGGCTTCAGGCAGCGGCACGCTCAGGCTTTGGCAGTGCTGAGGGATGCTTTTACCGGTGAGCTTTTGCCAGAACCCGCTTTTGCGTGCGGCAGAGGCCGTCTGAAGAAATTCGGCGCGCGGGTCGTATTCGCTGAAAGATGCTTGGGGATAACGTGCGGCCAAAAGGCTGCGGCTGATGTCGTTGTCCGCCCCTGCCAGCAGGATGTGTTGCGGCGCATTGCGCACGAGTTGCAGCCGCTCGTCGGTCTGTTCGGCAAGGTGGCGGTGGATTTGCCAGCGTGGGTCTTGATTCATTTTTCAGACGGCCTCGACAAAGGTTTGATACACATCGGCAAACTCACCGGCATGGCTGAGAAACGGCGCATGGGCGGCTTTTTCCATCAGGTGCAGGCGGCTGTCGGACAGATGGCGGCGCAGATATTCGCCCATGCGCGGCGGCGTGATGGCGTCTTTTTGGCCGAACACGAGCAATACGGGCTGGCGAATCTGCGCCAAAAAAGGCCGCGCGTCGGCACGGTTGACCGCATCCAGCGCGGATTGCAAGGCTTGTGGCACGCCGTGGCGGATTAAGTCGGGCAGGACTTTGTGCAAAACCGTGTCGGCGTTTTGTGTGTTTAGTAATTGTAATTGTAGAAACTGTTTGATATGTTTGGCATAATCCTGCTGAAACGCACCGACCATTTTCGCCAAAGCCGAATTGCTCAGGCCTTCGGGGTAATCGGGTGCGGCGGTGAATTTGGCGAAGCTCGCGGTCAGACACAGCGATTTCACTTTTTCAGGATGGCGTGCAGCCAGATAAAGCGCGACGAGACCGCCGAGCGACCAGCCGAGAATGTGCGCCGGTTCGCCGATTTGCGCGGCGTAACGGTCGGCAACGGCGGCAATGTCGAAAGGTTCGTCAAGCGGGGCATCGCCGTGGCCGGGCAGGTTCGGCGCGTGAATGTCCCAATCGTGCGGTAGGCGCGGAATGAAATCGTCGAAAACATGGCGGTTGGCCGCCCAACCGTGAATCAGATAAATTTTTTTCGCAGAGTGTGGCATGGATTTTCTTTCTTTTTGGCGCAGGCTGAAACCGTCGCCGCCGTTACGCGCCCGTCGTTGCGTATTATGCCACGATTCGGTTTCAGACGGCCTGTGTGCAGGCTGTTCGGATGATGTGGCCGAAGCGTTCACCGACGCGGCAAACAGCTGCCCTTTGTGTTTCCGACACATGGCGGGCGGCGCGGTGTGCGGCCAATGCCAGAAAAAGCCGCCGAAGTTTGAGCGGCTGTGGGCTTCGGTGTATTATGAGCCGCCGGTCAGCGGCATGATCCACCATTTCAAGCATTTGGGCGATTTGAGTATGCGGCTGCCTTTGGCGGATTTGATGTGCCGCCACGCGCCCGACTGGTTGGACGCAGCCGGGATTGATTTTGTGCTGCCCGTGCCTTTGAGCAAAGCGCGGCGGCTGTACCGCGGTTTCAACCAAAGCGAAGAACTGGCGGACATCTTGGCGCAGCGTTACGGCTGGCAGGTGTTGCCGCGCCAATGGATAGAACGTGCGCACACACCGCCGCAAAGCACACTCAAAAGCAGCGGACGCTTACGCAATGTGAAGAACATTTTCAAATTAAACAATCCCTTGCCTGAAAATTGTAAGATATTGTTAATCGATGATGTCGTGACCACCGGCGCAACCTTGGACGAGTTGGCGCAAACGCTCAAGGCATCGGGCGCAGGTGCGGTTTACTGCTGGTGTCTGTCGCGTTCCCGATTGAAAAGATAGCTAAAATTTTTGACACCGCCGCGATGCTGTGGCATTTTACCCGATTGCTAAGTGACTGATTTATATGTTTACTATTGTTTTGTACCAACCTGAAATCCCCCCGAACACGGGCAATATCATCCGATTGTGCGCCAATACCGGCGCGGAATTGCACTTAGTCAAACCGCTCGGATTCCCGCTCGATTCCGCCAAAATGAAGCGCGCGGGTTTGGATTATCATGAGTTTGCAAAACTGACGGTGCACGAGGATTTCGCAGCGTGCCTGAAAGCACTTGAAGGCCGCCGTATTTTCGCGCTGACCACCAAAGGCACGACCCGCCCCGACAAAGCGGCTTTTCAGCCCGGCGACGTGTTTTTGTTCGGCCCCGAAACGCGCGGCCTGCCCGCCGAAATCCTCGACAGCCTGCCGGCCGGCCAAAAGCTCCGCCTGCCGATGCTGCCCGACAGCCGCAGCATGAACCTGTCGAACACCGTCGCCGTGATGCTGTTCGAAGCATGGCGGCAAAACGATTATCAGGGCGGCAGCTGATACAGGCCGTCTGAAAAGTTGTTCCTTAAGTGCCGCCTTGTCCGGCACGCTGCGTGATTAACTCAAGAACGGAATTTGTTTTGACTTTAAGCAAAAATACTTTATCCGCTGTGCTGGCGGCAGTTGCCGTCGGCATGTTTTCCACCGGTTCGGCTTCGGCCGCGACGGCCAAAGGCGCCGCGTTCGCCAAGCAGGCCAACAAAATCACCGTTACCCAGCAAGACACCGTTGTACGCGCCGAGAAGCTGCATCCGTCAGCCAACCGCAGCTACAAAGTCGCGGGTAAACGCTACCAGCCGCTGACCAAAGTTTCGTCGTTCACCCAAAGCGGCAATGCGTCATGGTACGGCGGTAAATTCCACGGCCGCAAAACCGCCAGCGGCGAGCGTTACAATATGCACGCCATGACCGCCGCCCACCGCACCCTGCCGATTCCGAGCTATGCCAAAGTCACCAACACACGCAACGGCAAAAGCGTGATTGTGCGCGTCAACGACCGCGGCCCGTTCCACGGCAACCGCGTGATGGATTTGTCCAAAGCCGCCGCGCAGAAACTCGGTTTCATCAACCAAGGCACCGCCCATGTGAAAATCGAACAGATTGTGCCGGGCGTGAAAGCGCAACAGGCTGCCGCGGCGAGCGCATTGCCGGCACGCGAAATTTACGTCGATTTGAAAGCCTTCGGCACCGAGCGTGACGCGCAAGCCTATATCGGCCGTATGGAACAACTGGCTTCGTCCCAAACCGCGCCGAAACTGGCGGTTGAAAAACGCAGCCACGAATACGTTGTCCGCATGGGGCCGTTTGCCGCGCAGGAGCGTGCGGACGAAGCCGAAGCCCGGATCCGCAGCATCATGGCATTCAGCAACGTCGATTCGACGATTTGATTTTTCAGACGGCCTGTCTTCGCGACAAGGCCGTTTTGTTTTGGAATGTTTTATGCTGTCGTTCAGTATCTACCATATGACTTTGGCGGAATTCGAAGCCTTGGGCGGGCAATTCTGCCGGCAGGAAATCAGCCCGCTGCATTATCAGAACGAGCTGGCGCGGAGGCTGGTGGTTTCCGGTTTCGATAGCGATACGGCGCAATACATCGTCGGATTGCAGCGGCAGGGCAAAGCCGACACCGTTTCCCGGCCGAATCCGTGGACAACTTATCTGGGCATCCGCGCCGCTTTGCTGCACGGCAAACTGACCGAGCGCGTGGATGATGTCGAAAGCAGGTTGCTGCGCGACATCCGCAAAGTCGGCAAGCCGCTGCTCAAGCAATTGGCAAGCCAGCCGGAGCAGGAGTTGGCGGTGGTGCTGACGGAAGAAAATTAAAAGGCAAACTTGGTATGGCGAACCAAAATAAGCAATCTTACAGTCGCTTGGAATAGAAATAAGGCAAGGCGACAGCGACCGCCGTGTACACCCGGTACGTAAGAGCCGGCAACGCTGTATGATTTCTAATTTAAACGACCATACTTCGTTGGCTGAGCCTTGCCGCCTTATATCTTTCTTATTTTATTTCACTATATAATAGGCCGTCTGAAAACCTGAACGTTTTTCAGACGGCCTTTCCATTTACCCAGAGCCTCCCAACATGATCAGCAGACTGACCGGAAAACTCATCGAAAAAATGCCGCCGCAAATCGTGATTGATGTCGGCGGCGTCGGCTACGAAGTCGATGTGTCCATGCAAACCTTCTACAACCTGCCCGCGCTCAACGAAACCGTGCAGCTTTACACGCATCTGGTGGTGCGTGAAGATGCGCATTTACTGTTTGGCTTTGCCACCGCCGCCGAACGTGCCACCTTCCGCCAGCTGGTCAAGGTAAGCGGCATCGGCGCAAAAACCGCCTTGGGCATCTTATCGGCCATGAATGCGGACGAACTGGCGCAGGCCATCGCCGAAGAAGACGTGAAACGCCTGTCTTCCGCACCCGGCATCGGCAAAAAAACCGCCGAGCGCATGGTGCTGGAGCTGCGCGGCAAACTTGTGCCGCAAAACGTTTCAGACGGCCTGTCCGCCCCTGCACCGGCGGCGGACGAAACCGACGACATCGTCAGCACGCTGCTGGCTCTGGGCTACAACGAGCGCGAAGCCAAAGCCGCCGTGAAAGGGATTCCGAAAGGTACCGATGTCGGCGAAGGCGTGCGCTTGGCGTTGAAGAATTTGTTGAAGTAATGTCGGGCCGTCTGAAAACCAACGCTTTTCAGACGGCCCCAACCGCTTATCGGAACAAACCATGAAACCGATCTTATTGATTCCGTTTTTCCTGCTCGGCGGCTGTGTGTACAGCGAAACGCCCTACGGACGCACCGCCGTCATCGATTTGCCGAGCCGCTCGGAAACGGTTATCCACAAAACCGTCAACGTCAACGCGCCGCCGGGGACGACGGTGATTTATCAGGACAGCACGCCGGTGGGCTATCCGGCCGGTTATCCCGTTTCGCCGCGTTACCGCCACCGCTACCGTTATTGAGCGGGCAAAAGGTTTCAGACGGCCCGACGGTTTCGGCGGCAGCCGTTTTACGGCAATGCTGTTTGCAGACGGATTGGCGCGGGCACGGGGCCGTCTGAAACGGCGGTGGCGGCAAACCTGCCGTTAATATTCGCCTTGCCCTTGTTTTTCCAGTAAAATTACCCATATCGGTTTCACAAACTCGTTTTCAAAACATTTCAGACGGCCTGTCGTGTAACAAGGCCGTCTGAAACATTTCAACTTTTCAAAATTTATAACGAAATGATTAATAAGATATTTTCATGGTTCGAGTCGCGCGTCGATCCTTATCCCGACACGGCTCCGGCAACCCCCGAAAAAGGGTTGTGGCGTTTCCTGTGGAGCAATATGGAAGGCGTGCGCGGCTGGCTGCTGGCATTGTCCGTAGCCGCGGCGGGCGTGGGCATCATGGAAGCCTTGGTGTTCCAGTTTATGGGCAAAATCGTCGATTGGCTCGGCCAATACACGCCCGCGACGCTGATGGCGGAAAAAGGCTGGGAACTGGGCGGTATGCTGGCGGTGATGGCGATGCTGGTGTTGTGGCAGTACGTCGGCAGCAACATCCGCCTGCAAACGCTGCAAGGCGTGTTTCCGATGCGGCTGCGCTGGAATTTCCACCGCCTGATGCTCAACCAGAGCCTCGGTTTCTACCAAGACGAATTTGCCGGACGCGTGTCGGCCAAAGTGATGCAGACGGCCTTGGCCGTGCGCGATGTGGTGATGACGATGGCCGAAATGGTGGTGTACGTTTTGGTGTATTTCATCACGTCGGGCACGATTTTGCTGGCGTTGGATGCTTGGCTGCTGCTGCCTTTCGTGTTGTGGGTAATTGCGTTCGGCACGGTTATGCGCGTGCTGATACCCAAGCTCGGCAAAACGGCGCAGCGTCAGGCCGATGCGCGCAGCCTGATGACCGGCCGCATCACCGATGCCTATTCCAACATCACCACCGTCAAACTGTTTTCCCATGGCGCGCGCGAAGCCCGTTATGCCAAACAGTCGATGGAAGAATTTATGGTTACCGTACACGCCCAAATGCGGCTGGCCACGTTGCTGCACACTTCGAGCGCGCTGGTGAATACAGGGCTGACCGTGTTCACGGCCGCGCTCGGCATTTGGCTGTGGCATACCGGCCAAGTGGGCGTGGGTGCAGTGGCCACCGCCACGGCGATGGCTTTGCGCGTCAACGGTTTGTCGCAATTCATCATGTGGGAGTCTGCCCGCCTGTTTGAAAATATCGGGACGGTCAACGACGGCATGGCCACGCTTTCCAAACCGCAAACCATTCTCGACAAACCCGCCGCGCTGCCTTTGGCCGTCAATCACGGCGAAATCCAGTTCAGCCACGTCGATTTTTCCTATGAAGCGGGCAAACCCCTGCTCAACGGCTTCAACCTGAAAATCAAAGCGGGCGAAAAAGTCGGCTTAATCGGCCGCAGCGGTGCGGGCAAGTCCACCATCGTGAACCTGCTGCTGCGTTTTTACGAACCGCAAAGCGGCACGATTACCATCGACGGGCAAAACGTGAACGACGTCACACAAGAATCGCTGCGCGCCCAAATCGGTTTGGTCACGCAGGATACCAGCCTGCTGCACCGCTCCGTGCGCGACAATATTGTTTATGGCCGTCCCGATGCCACCGAAGCCGATATGGTTCAGGCCGCCGAACGTGCCGAAGCCGCCGATTTCATTCCCAACCTTTCCGATGCGAAAGGGCGGCGCGGCTACGATGCCCACGTCGGCGAACGCGGCGTGAAACTCTCCGGCGGCCAACGCCAGCGCATCGCCATCGCCCGCGTGATGCTCAAAGACGCGCCGATTCTGCTCTTGGACGAAGCCACCAGCGCGCTGGATTCGGAAGTCGAAGTCGCGATTCAGGAGAGCCTCGACAAAATGATGGAAAACAAAACCGTCATCGCCATCGCCCACCGCCTGTCCACCATCGCCGCGATGGACAGACTCATCGTTCTCGACAAAGGCCGCATCATCGAAGAAGGCACGCACGCCGAGCTGCTGGAGAAAAACGGTCTGTACGCCAAACTGTGGGCGCACCAAAGCGGCGGTTTTTTGCCCGAGCACATTGAACATTGAATCATAGTTGACAAGATGTATTAGCCGTTTCCTGTGGATTGGTAGCGAACAGCAAAGGTCGTCTGAAAAAACAGTTTTCAGACGGCCTTTTTTAGTAAAGTGGTAGGTTGGGTGGTAAACCCAATATTTCAGGGAGACTTTATAGGATTTTGTTGGGTTTATAACCCAATCTACGGTTTTTAGTGGTGGCATTAGGCGATAGCGAAGGGACGTACAATATTGCCTTTGTATTCTGTTCTACCCCGGTATGCAGAGGCAATGTTTAGGCCGTCTGAAAACAGAAAATTGTTTTCAGACGGCCTTTTGAGTCAATGCCGAACCGTTTTAAATCCGTTTCGCCAATGCTTCCGCTTTGCCCACATACAGGGCAGGGGTCAGAGCCAGCAGTTGCGCTTTGGCTTCGCTTGGGATTTCCAGCGATTCGACAAACACTTTCAGCACTTCGGGCGTGATGCCGTCTTTGCCGCGGGTGAGGTCTTTCAGTTTTTCATACGGGTTGGCGACACCGTAGCGGCGCATTACGGTTTGGATGGGTTCGGCCAAAAGTTCCCAGGTGGCGTCCAAATCGGCGGCGAGCGCGGCTGGATTGGCTTCCAGCTTGCCCAAACCGCGCAGGTGGGCGGCGAAACCGAGTACGGCATAGCCCACGCCCACGCCCATGTTGCGCAGCACGGTGCTGTCGGTCAGGTCGCGCTGCCAGCGGGAAACGGGCAGTTTTTCGGCCAAAAAGCCCAACACGGCGTTGGCCATGCCCAAGTTGCCTTCGGAGTTTTCAAAGTCGATCGGGTTGACTTTGTGCGGCATGGTGGAGCTGCCGACTTCGCCGGCTTTGACTTTCTGCTTGAAGTAACCCAATGAAATATAACCCCAAACGTCGCGGTTGAAATCGATCAGAATGGTGTTCACGCGGCTGAGGGTTTGGAAAAACTCGGCCATGTAGTCGTGCGGCTCGATTTGGATGGTGTAGGGGTTGAAGGTCAGGCCGAGGCTGATTTCGACGAAGTTGCGGCAATGCGTTTCCCAATCGACATCGGGATAGGCCACCATGTGCGCGTTGTAGTTGCCGACCGCGCCGTTGATTTTGCCCAAAAATTCCTGTGCTTGCAGATGCTTGGCTTGGCGTTGCAGACGGTACACCACGTTGGCGATTTCTTTGCCAACGGTGGTCGGGGTGGCCGGCTGGCCGTGGGTGCGGCTCATCATCGGTACGGCGGCCAGTTCGTGCGCCATTTCGGTGAGTTTGGCAATGATTTCGTCCAACTTCGGCAGCAGCACGGTTTCGCGCGCTTCCTGCAACATCAGCGCGTGCGACAAATTGTTGATGTCTTCGCTGGTACAGGCAAAGTGGATGAACTCGCTTGCCGCCGCCACTTCGGGCACGCCGGAAAAACGCTCTTTCAGCCAGTATTCGATGGCTTTCACGTCGTGGTTGGTGGTGGCTTCGATGGCTTTGACCGCCGCCGCGTCTTCCAGCGAGAAACCGGTAATCACTTTGTCGATTTCGGCAATCGTGAAGTCGCTGAACGCAGGCACTTCGGCGATTTTCGGCTCGGCGGCCAAGGCTTTGAGCCATTCGAGTTCGACTTTGACACGGGCTTTCATCAGGCCGTATTCGGAAAAAATCGGGCGCAGGGCTTCGACGGATTTGGCATAGCGGCCGTCTAATGGGGAAAGGGCGGCGATGGGATTGATCATGATGGGGTTTCCTGTTGGAGAAGTTCGGAAAGGAGCCGGGCGGCAGTCTTAAGAACGGTTTTTTCAGACGGCCATTGTCCGTGAAATCGGGGGAAATTATACGTGAATTTCAAGTAAAAATCCTGATGAAAACGGAGCGGATACCGCCTGCGGCTCGGGCGCGCCCCCCGAATGATAAAGGCCTCTGCAATCCGTTTATTAATATTCCGTCACAAGCCCAGCGACCAGGTATCATTGCCCTGTTCGGACAAATCTTCCAAGCGGTTTTCGTAGTGCGCGAAAATGTATTCGACGATTTCGTCTTCATCGTCAATGAGTTGAATCAAATCCATGTCTTCCGGCGAAATCAGGCGGTTGCCCAAAAGCTGGTCTTTGATCCAGTCCATCAGACCCGCCCAAAAATCCTTACCGACCAGAATAATCGGGCGGTGCGGCGTTTTGCCCGTCTGAACCAGCGTCAGGCTTTCAAACAGTTCATCGAGCGTGCCGAAACCGCCGGGCATCACCACATACGCCACCGCGTGTTTCACAAACATCACTTTGCGTGGGAAAAAGTGTTGGAATTTAATCGACAAATCCTGATACGGATTGGCGTGCTGCTCGTGCGGCAACACGATATTCAGCCCCACCGCCGGACTCGCGCCGGCAAACGCGCCTTTGTTGGCCGCTTCCATAATGCCCGGCCCGCCGCCCGAAATCACCGAGAAACCGGCATCCGACAGTTTGCGCGACAGGCGTTCGGTAAAGAGATAATCCGCATGATCCGTCGGCGTGCGTGCGCTGCCGTAAATGCTCACCGCCGGCTGAATCGCCCGCAACTCCTCGCCCGACTCGACAAATTCGGAAATAATCTTCAGCACATGATACGACTCGCGCCCGTGGATTTCGCGGCGGGTTTCGTCGGTCAGCATCGGCACCGGCAGTTTTTTATGCAGCGTCATCTGGTTTCTCCTTCAACTGTTTCGACCGATTGTAACGGATTTGGCCGAAAATACAATGACGAAAGGCCGTCTGAAAATTTCAGACGGCCTTTCGTACCGGTCAGGCCAACAGCCCCAAATGGTCGCACAGTATCCACACGCCGATGGCAATCAGCACGCAGCCGCCGAACAGTTCGGCGCGTTTGCCGATGCGCGCGCCCAGCCTGCCGCCCAAACCCAAACCGACGGCGGCCATCACCGTGGTGGCCAGGCCGATGGACAACGCCGCGGCGACAATATTCATGTCCAAAAACGCCAGACCCGCGCCCACAATCATCGAATCGATGCTGGTGGCAAAAGCCGTGGCCACCGTCATCCACCAATTGTTGCCCGCAGGTTCCGCATCCTCTTCGTCTTCGCCGAACGAACCGGCAATCATCTTGCCGCCCAAAAACGACAGCAGCACAAACGCCGCCCAGTGATCCCATTCCCTGACAAACTGCTGCGCCATATGCCCGAGCGACCAGCCCAAAAGCGGCATCAGCGTCTCAATCAGACCGAAAACCAACGCCGTTTTCAACACCGCCCATCCGCGCGGCCGGTTGCACGCCGCACCGCGCACCACGGCGGCCGCAAAAGCATCCATAGACATCGCCAACTCCAAAACCATTAAGGCATAGAGACTCATGATTCGATAGTAGTTTGTTTTATAATAGCCGCATTATAGCTTTCCTGAGCGCGTTCATCGGAAATATTATCCGTCAACATTCAAAGGTTTTTCCGCGCGCATTTTTTTCATACGGCCTCAACCCCCATGCTCGACATCCTCTACCACGACCGCCACAGCATCGCCGTCAACAAACCAGCCGGAATGCTCGTCCACCGCTCATGGATTTCCAGCGGCGAAACGCGCTTCGTCATGCAGACCCTGCGCGACCAGATCGGGCAGCATGTCTATCCCGTTCACCGCCTCGACCGCCCCACCTCCGGCGCGCTGCTGTTTGCCCTGTCGCCCGAAGCCGCACGCGAACTCACGCAACAGTTCGAACAAAAAAACGTGCGCAAAACCTATTGGGCGGTGGTGCGCGGCCATCTGCCCGAACGCGGCCGCATCGACTATCCGCTCAAATACCAGCCCGACCAAATCGCCGAAAGCCGCACCGAAGCCACATTGCAGGAAGCCGTAACCGATTACCGCTGTCTGGCGCATACGGAACTCCCGTTCCAATCCGCCCTGCGCTATCCCACTTCGCGCTACTCATGGGCGGAACTCACACCGCACACCGGCCGCAAACACCAGCTCCGCCGCCACATGAAACACATCTTCCACCCCATCGTCGGCGACACCAACCACGGCGATTTGCGCCAAAACCACGCCGTTGCCGAACATTTGGGCACAAACCGCCTGATGCTGCACGCGCGGGAATTGGCGTTTGAAAGTCTGGACAACGGCGAAACGGTCAATATTACCGCCCCGACGGACGGGCAATGGGCGGTGTGGCTGGAGAAGTTTTGATTGAACGAAAGGCCGTCTGAAAACCATTTCAGACGGCCTTGTTTTATCTTTTATGCATATTTATAATGCGCGCGGGGCTGGAAACAATAAAGCCCCATTCGCAGTGGGGCTTTATTGCGAAACCGGCTCTGGAAAGGAGCGGTTTCAATATGAAACAGACCACTCGCACTGGTTGCTTCAGACTGAAACTCAGTACAGTCATTAAGATTATCTTAATGCTTGTGCTGCTCTTCAGTCAATAATTGAAGCAGCATAAACAAAAAACTTTACGTTTCCGCCTGCCGTGAAAAGCAGGCGGTTTTTTTTAAATATCGTATCCGTGATACTCAGGCCGGTTTTTGGTATGCCGGCAAACAAAAAACCATGGTATCCATCATCAGCCTTGTAGGTACGGTTCGCTTTGCCCAAGCAAAGCGTAACCGTACGAACACCGCTCGGCTAAATGACGGATTGGTTTTTTTGAATATTTCCGGGGTTTGTCATGCATCAGGCCGTCTGAAATTTTCAGACGGCCTTTCGGCTTACAAAATCGGCCGGTTACTTAATCGGCGGCGGACGAAACGCACTCGATTCCGTCGAAGCCGGTACCGACTGCGGTTCCGGCCTGTCCCTGCACAATCGCTTCGATGTCGCGCAGCGCGCCGATAACGGCGGTTTTGCCGGTGGCGCGGGCAAAGTTGACGGCGGCCTGCACTTTCGGCCCCATCGAGCCGCCGGCAAAAGCGATTTTTTCGATTTCGCCGGCGTTGGCCGTGCGCACCAAACGCTGGTTTTCCGTGCCCCAATCCAGGTAAACGCCGTCGATGTCGGTGGCGATGACCAGCATGTCGGCTTCGACCGACGCGGCCAGCAGCGCGGTGGCCAAATCTTTGTCGATAACCGCTTCGGCACCGCACAGCCTGCCCGTTTCGTCATAGTAAGTCGGAATCCCGCCGCCGCCGGCGCAAATCAGGATGTAGTCGTGTTCAATCAGGGTTTTCAAGGGCTTCAGGCCGAAAATGCGCGTGGGCAGCGGGCTGGGGACGACGCGGCGGTATTTGTCGTTGTCTTTGGCCATCGTCCAGCCTTTTTCGGCGGCAACGGCGTCGGCCTCTTCTTTGGTGTACACGGGGCCTACGGGTTTGCTGGGTTTTTGGAACGCCGGGTCTTTCGGGTCGACTTCGGTCTGGGTCAGCACGGTGGTCAACGAGGCTTCTTTGGGCACGAAATTGGCCAGTTCCTGCTGAATCATATAGCCGATCATGCCGACGGATTCTGCGCCCAAAACGTCCAAGGGATACATCGGCACGTCCTTATAGGCATTGCTCTGCAAGGCCATCAGGCCGACTTGCGGGCCGTTGCCGTGGGTGATGACAAGCTGGTTGCCCGGATAGATTTTGGCGATTTGTTCGCAGGCGGTACGGACATTCATGCGTTGGTTGGCGGAAGTCAGGGGTTCTCCGCGCTTGAGCAGGGCGTTGCCGCCCAATGCAATCACGATTCTCATGGTCATCTCCTTTAATCTGAAATGATGTCGGGTTTTTCAGACGGCCTTTCTGTTCAACAGGCCGTCTGAAAACCTTTCTGCGTCAAACGTCTTTACGCAAACGGGTTCTGATGCCCGACGGTTTGCCGAAGCCGTTCTCCAGCGAATAGGCTTCCTGCCCGCGCACGAATGTGGCGGTAATGCGGCAGCCGATTTCCATGCCTTCGTAGGCGCTGAATTTGTTTTTGTAGAAGAGTTTGTCGGCGGTGAGCGTGTAGCTTTGGTTGGGGTCGAGCAGCACGATGTCGGCGTCTTTGCCCAAAGCCAGCGCGCCTTTGTCGATCAGACCGAAGCGTTCGGCGGGGCGGGTGGCGAGCGCATTCATCAAGACCACGGGGCTGATGTTGCGCTGTTTGACCGCTGCGTCGAACAGCGCGTCCACGCTGTTTTGGCAGCCGGAAATGCCGCCCCATGCTTTGAAGGCGTTGGGGTCGGCTTTCAAATCAGGCGTGCAGGGCGAGTGGTCGGAACAGATGATGTCGAGTATGCCGTCTTCTACAAGCCGCCAAAGCTGCGCTTGGTGGGCGCGGTCGCGTATGGGCGGCGAACATTTGGCTTTGGGGCCGATGGCGTCCAAATCTTCGGTGGACAGGAGCAGGTAGTGTACGCAGCTTTCGCAACTGGCATCGACGCCGCGTGCTTGGGCATCCAAAACGGCTTCGACGGCTTCGGCGCAGCTGCAGTGGGCGATGTGGATGCGGCAGCCGGTCTGTTCGGCCAGATACAGCACGCGGCGAACGGCTTCGACTTCGGTGAAAACCGGGCGTGTGGCGACATAATCGCTGACCAGGGTTTTGCCTTCTGCTTTGGCTTTGCGCCCCAAACCGTCGGTGAGTGTGGCATTTTCGCAGTGCACCACCAGCAAATCGCCTGTTTCGGCCAAGACTTTCATGCCTTCGTACAGCTCGAAATCGGTCACGTTTTTAAAGTCGCCGGGCTTGTCGGAACCGCAGGTGGCGACGAAGGCTTTGAAGGCCGCCGCACCCGCTTCGGAGAGTTCTTTGAGTTTGTCGAGGTTGTGCGGCACGAGTCCGCCGAAAAAGGCGTAGTCCACATGGTTCTGCCCTTCGGCGGCGCGGCGTTTGATTTCCATCGTTTCGGCATCGATGGTGGCGGGAATGGTGTTGAGCGGCATTTCGACGTAAGATGTCGTGCCGCCTGCGGCCATGGCCTGCGTGCCGGTGAAATAGCCTTCCCATTCGGTGCGGCCGGGTTCGGAAATGTGCATATGCACATCGACCATGCCGGGCAGGACGTATTGGCCGCCCGCATCGACCGTGCGCGCGGCTTCGGCGTCGATTTCGGGGGCGATGGCGGCGATTTTGCCGTTTTTCACGGCGATGCTGCCGTGAAGCGTCTGTTCGGGCAGTACCAGCAGACCGTTTTTGATGATTAAGTCGTACATTTTTTTGCTCCTTTGTTTTTATTGCTGCGGCGGGCGGTTCGGTATTTTCAGACGGCCTGCCTGATGGATGGGGCCGTCTGAAATTTCCGCATTACAGCGCGCCGATACCGGATGCCTGCATGAAGTAAAGCGCGATGCTGGACAACAGTCCCAACAGCAGCATCAGGGGCGTGTAGAACCGCAGCCATTTGCTGTATTCCACTTTGGCAATCACCAGCGTGGCGACGAAGAAGCCGGAAGTGGGGAAGAAGATGTCGGTGAGCTGTCCGCCCCAGGCGTTGGCCGAAACCACGGCTTGTTGCGAAATGTCCAGCAGGCTCGCCAGCGGCGAAATAATCGGCATGGTCAGTACGGTCAGGGCGGTTGCACCGGGAATCAGGAAGTTGAACACCGACTGTTCCCAGAAAATCGCGATGGCGGTCATTTCGGGCGGAACGGAGCGCATCATGCCTTCCAGCCAGTACACCAGCGTATCGGTAATCACGCCTTTGTCCATTACCACGGCAATCGCCGAAGCCACGCCGCACAAGAGTGCCGCCACCATCATGTCGCGCATACCCGCGTTCACGTCGTCGCAAATCTGTTGCGCCGATTTGCCCGCTACGGCGGCGGCGGTGATGCCGATGAAGAGGAACAGGCCGCCGATGGCCGCGAAGCCCAGATTGTTTTTCAGAATCAGGAAGATGGCGACGGGGAACAACACCATGCAGGCAATACCCGCGTATTTTTGGCGTGCGCTGAACACTTGTCCCGCTTTGGCCGCGTCTTCTTCGGCAATGGCCGCGCGCAGCACCTGGTCGGTGTCGTAGGTCAGGCTCGCTTCGGGATTGCGTTTCACCTTAACCGCGTAACGCATCACATACAGGACGGTAATCAGCACCACCGCTGCCAGCACCACCGCACGGAAAGCCGAACCGGAAAACATCGGCAGTTGCGCAATCTGCTGCCCCATGCCGACCGAACCGGGAATGGTCAGGCCGAAAGTGAAGCCCATACAGGGACCCAGCAGCGACACGGCGGTGGCCGTCATGCCGTCGTAGCCCAGCCGGTAAAACAGCGGCAGCAGCACGGGCAGATAGGCCAGCGACAGCTCGGGTACGCCGATAAACGCCGCCAGTCCGGAGAAGATGGCAATCAGAATCGGGATGACCAGAATGTCTTTGCCGCCGACGGCCGTACTCAGTTTCTGCACGCCCATGTCGATCAGTCCGGCGCGTTTAATCAAGCCCATGCAGCCGCCGACCATAAAGGTCAGGAACACGATGCCCGCCGCGCGCTGCAAACCGTCGGGAATGGCCGTTACCAAATCCATAAAGCCCACCGGCTTCTGTTCGACGGTATGGTAAGTCCCCGCCACCACCAGTTTTTGCGTACCGTGGGCGGTTTCCACCACCTGACGTTCGTATTCGCCGGCCGGCACGATGTAGGTCAGTGCGGCCGCCACCAGAATAAAGACTGCCAATACAATATAAATATCCGGCATCTTGAAAGATTTTTTCGGTTTTTGCGTATCCATTACACAACTCCTTCAATCTTGTCGTTCGGAACAGCCGCCGGGCGGCTGCCGCTGTCCCTTTCGGTAAACCCTTTGCCGTCGGGCATGAATGTCCGACCTACGACTATTCCCGTCATTAGAGATTTTTGAAAATTTTCGGGTTTTGCAAAGGTCTCAGGTGTAAGAAATAACCGGGTTGTTTACACAACAGGTTGAGAAAAATAATCCTCCAAAGTCTCAAAAGGCGTCCTGCCTTTCAAGCTGCCGTGCGGCTTGACCGTATTGTAGAAATTCACAAAGCGGCACAATTCCCTGCGCCGGTGTTGCGCATCGTCAAATGTCTGCTTATCGTGCCACATCTCCATCAGCGTCCGAATCACCCGTTCCGCTTTGCCGTTGGTCTGCGGACGCGCAATACGGGTAAACTTCTGCACGATGTTGTTGCGGCAGCAGGCAGCGCCAAACGGGTGGGATGCATTGCCTTTGTATTCCACTCCGTTATCCGAGTATGCGCATTCGACGGTGTACGGGCAGCAGTCAATCACATCCCTCAACAGAAACTTGGCGGCACTGGCAGCCGTACGGTCGGGCAAGATGGCTGCGTACAGTTCGCGGGAGTAGTCGTCGATGGCGACAAACAGGTATTCGAACGGGTCGGCAACGCTTTGGTTTTTCAGCCGCGGCAACCGTTTGGTATCGAAATGCACCATTTCGCCGGGATAGGATTTGTTGTAGCGTTTAGCCTGTTTTTTGAGCTTTTCTTCGATGGCTTTTTCAACCTTAGCCAAACGTTTCATCCCGTATTTTGCTTGTTTGAACCGGTTGTTGGTACTGTTTTGCGGTGTGAGCAGCTGCAGCCGTGCGGCTTTGAGGATACGGTAGATGGTTACTCTGCTGACTTGGTATTGCCGGGCAAGTGAAGTAACGGTAATTTTATCCTGTGTATAGGCGCGCCAAACGGCTTGACGTTGGTGCGGTGTAAGTCGGGTATTTTTGTGGATGTTCATGGCAGTATTGTCTTTCAAATACTGTAAACAACGCTAGCTTTTCTTACATCTCAGGCCGTCTGAAAAACATCTTCCCGTTTCAGACGGCCTTCACCGTCCTCAACGCTTTCCCTTAAAACCCGCACCCGCTTCGGTCAGTCCACGCCGACCACCGCCGCCAGCAACGCCATGCGCACGGCAACCGAGAAGCCGATGGCGCGGAAGTAGAGCTGGTGTTCGGTGTTGTCGATGCCGAAGTCGAACTCGCCCGGGTTGCGCGGCAGCGAATGGTGTACGCCCACCGTTTTGCCGTTTTTCTCTTTGATGCGTTTGAGCGTATCCAGAGAAATGTAGTAGTTGGCCATTTTTTTCATGAAGTCTTCGCGGTTGGGGTCGTCTTTTTTCACCGAACAGCCGGGCAGATAAATCAGGTCGATGTTGTTTTCGGCGTAGAGTTCTTCGTTTTGCTTTTCAGTCAAATCGAAATGCTCTTCGAAATGCGCGCCCATCGCCGTGAGCTTGTTGCGCACCACTTCGGGCGTACGCAGTTCGCTCGTGCCGGTATAGATGATTTTCGCGCCCATCGAAGCCAGTGCCAGCGCAAACGACTGGCCGGAACGCGCCCGCGACAGGTCGGGGGTGGCGATGGCGACGGTGGCGTTGCGCAAATCGCCGAACGCGCGCCAGCAGGTGTAGCAGTCGAGCAGGCCTTGGGTCGGGTGGGTAACGTGGCCGTAGCCGCCCGAAATCACCGGCGACGCGTAGCCCGCCAGTTCGTCAATCGCGCCCAAGGCTTCTTTGTCGTCGGGATGGCGCATCACGATCACGTCGGCGTATTCGGAAGTCACGCGCAGGGTGTCGTACAGGCTTTCGTTTTTCGCCACCGCCGCGTTGTGCTGCGGATCGGATTCGGTAATCACGCCGCCGCCCAAACGCAGCATGGCGTTTTCATGGCTGCAACGGGTGCGGGTGGACGGTTGGAAAAACAGGGTGTAAAGCACTTTTCCCTGAAGCAGGTTCAGGCCGGTGCGCAAAAACGGTTCCATCATTTGCGCCGCTTCAAACAGCGATACGATTTCTTCGCGTTTGAAATCATCCAGAAACGTGATGTTTTTGCCGCGCATATGGGTGGCAGCCAATGCTTCGCGGATGTCCAAAGTTCTAAAATTTTGATCTAAAGCCATGATAATTACTCCTTATTTTGAAGAGGAGGCCGTCTGAAAAACTGCGGCGACATTCAGGCGGTCATGCGGTTTGAATCGGGAAATCAAATGTCCACATCCCTGTGGCAGTCTTTGGAATAAATGTAGGTAAACGGGCCGCGGCCTACCGCGTAAGAAGCCTGTTTGCAGTACGGGCCGAACCAGATGAAGTCTTCTTCTTTAATGAGATACCACTCGTCGTCCAAGCGGTAACAGCCCTGTCCTTCATACACATACGCGCCGTGTTCCTGCACATGGGTTTCGACGATGTTGTGGCTTGCGCCCGGGTCGAAACTCAAAACGTGCATGTTCATGTCGAAGTTCTGTTCCACCGGCAACAAGTCTTTGATGTGGACGTTGGCCATGCCGTCGTAATCCGCCCACTCGATGTCGTGTACATTACCGAAGACCGCATAAGGCTTCAGCCCTGCCGGATGCTCGATGTAACGTTGTTTGTATAAAAGGATGCGGCCTGTTTTGTGATTGGCGTTTTCAAAACGGATGCCCGCGCCCGGCGGCGCATAGGCATAACCGCCCTGTTTCAGCACGCGGCTCTCGCCGCCGACGGTAACGTTCAATTCGGCTTCGCCGTCGAGCAGGTACACAAACGCTTCTTCGTGCGGCTTCGCACCGTAAGCCAAAGTGGTTTTGGCGTTTTCGCCCAACGTGCCGATGAGCTGCACGAAACTCGCCCCCATTTTCGGCGTGGCCAGAATCGTCATCAGGCAGTCTTCGATGCCGGGAATCACGTTGATGACCCGGCCCTGCGGCGTAATCACGGCGTAATTCCCGTGTTTGACGACCGAACGGTTTTGTAAAATATCTTGAGGATAACCCGGCATTTTCATTCTCCTTTCAAGCAACAACCCTTTGTTGTCAGGGACATACTACCGCCGAACACGCCGCACACCTCTAGCCGCTTGTGACAAAGGACTGTCTTTACGCGCCAGCCCCATATCCGCAAGGCAAAAAAAAGCCGCCTCGCGGCGGTACTGTTTTTTTCCGGCATCATGCCGATGCCTGCCGTCGGTTTTTAGACGGCCTCAAGCGGGAAAATATCCAATCTGAAATAACTATCCGATTGATATTTTTGTAAAAAATATTCCCTTGATTACCCGCTTGGCAATATTGTGTTTATGTCAAACCATTAAATTAATATTTTTAAACCAAATAAAACAAAATCCGTACAAAACAATCTTTATCTTATTGGTTCTTTTCAAAACAATAGCGAAACGCTCCGTTTCTTTTGCTATGATTTCAAAAGATATTCAATATCTTACAAACCCGTCTCCCTTACCCGTCAGGAACGTTACGCAAGGAGTATGCCATGCCGTCGAAGATGCCTTTCCCCACCAAAACCGCAGGGCACAGCGTACTGGTCAGCTGGGTCTCTTCCATCTGCCAAACTGCACGCGGTTACGGCGTTGATCCTTTTCCGGTTCTGGCAAAATGCGGTCTCGATGCCCGCCTGCTCCATATGCCCGACTCGCGCTTTCCTCTGGAAGGCGTGCGCCGTTTGTGGGAAGAACTGATTCAGGCGACCGGAGATCCCTTGTTCGGTTTGCAGGTAGGGCGGGAAATCCAAGCCTCGGCGCTGCAAGGTTTGGGCTTGGCGATGATTTCATGCGGTTCCCTCTCGGATTTGATGATGATAATGGTGCGCTACTGCCGGATTATTTCCACCACCATGCGCATCAATTTCGACCATCCGCCGGAACTCAAAGGCACCAAGCTGGTACTCAGTTCCGATCACGGTTCCGAGCACATGAATGCCGCACGGCTGGCCATATTGGCCTTTATCTACCGGCAGGCCTGCAGTTTGTCGCAGCATCCGGTGAAACCGGTCGGCGTGACGCTTTCCATGGCCGACTGCGGCGGCATCTCCCGTTTGGACGATTATTTTCAGGTTTCCGTGAACACGGGTTGCGAAAAGGATTCGATTACCTTCAGCTACGCCGACACCATCGAGCCGTATGCCGGCGCCAACCCCCGGCTGATGGACATGAGCACCTCCGTCGCCGGCCGCTATCTGAATCATCTGAACCATCTGGACATCGTTTCCCGTGCGGATACGCTGATTCAGGAGGAACTGAAAACCGGCGAACCGCGCCTGCAGGCGGTTGCCGACAAACTCCACCTGTCGCCGCGCACGCTGCAACGCCGCCTGCGCGAAAACGGCCATTCTTTCAACAGCCTGCTCGACAGCATCCGTCACGATATGGCGCACAATTTACTGATGCACAGTGATTTGAGCATTACCGAAATCGGCTTCAGGCTCGGCTTTTCCGATTTGAGCAATTTCATCCGCGCCTGCCACCGCTGGTTCGGCTGCACCCCGCTCCAGCACCGCGGCAACAGCGTGCTCATCAGCATCTGAAACGCTTTCCTTTTTCTGTTTTCAGACGGCCTCACCGCCTGTTCCCGCCCCGAGGCCGTCTGAAAACTGTCTATTGTTACCCGATTGATTTTCACGCAGATTTTTCCGCATCCCTTGGCGCAAGATAACAGGTTCTTGTCGTCTGATGACAGGATGGATGAAACCTTCCTTTATATAGTGTAGTCAGTTGAAATGACTTTTAACGTCTGCAACGTGTCCGCGTTGTTGCCTTTTCAACGACACGGTTGCTCCGACGATACCGAAAAGGAATCGCCATGCCTGCCTACATCAAAAAACTGAAGTCGATCAAACCGACCAATCCGCGCCTGAGCAACGACGACCTGCTGCCGGCCGAGAAAAATTGGAACTGGTACAACATATTTGCCTTTTGGATGTCCGACGTACACAGCGTGGGCGGCTATATCTTCGCAGGCACGCTGTTTGCCTTAGGGCTGACTTCGTGGCAAATCCTGATTACGCTGGTCGCCGGTATTTCCATCGTCATGGTATTGGCCAACCTTTTGGGCAACCCCAGTCAGGCTGCGGGCGTGCCTTATCCCGTCATTGCCCGCATGTCCTTCGGCGTTTACGGCGCCAACATTCCCGCGCTTTTGCGCGGCATCATCGCCATCGTGTGGTACGGCATCCAAACCTACCTTGCCTCCGTGGCACTGACCATCATCCTGCTCAAATTCTTCCCCGAACTGATAGCGTGGCAGGAACCGACTTTCCTGAAATTATCGTACTTGGGCTGGTTCAGCTTCTTCATCATGTGGACGGCGCAAACCGTTTTGTTCCTGCTCAAAATGAATGCCATCAAAGTATTCCTGGATTATTCGGGGCCTGCCGTATACATCGTCATGTTTCTGCTGATGCTGTGGATTGTGTACAAAGCGGGTTGGGAAAACATCAGCTTTTCGCTCTCCTCGGCCAAACTCGGCTTTTGGCAGACCCTCGGCACGATGCTGGTGGGCATGTCGCTGATTGTGAACTACTTCGCAGGCCCCACGCTCAATTTCGGCGATTTTTCCCGCTACTGCCGCAGCATGAAAGACGTGAAAATCGGCAACTTTTGGGGCTTGCCGGTCAACTTTACCGCCTTCGCACTCACCGTCGTCATCACCATCACCGGCACGCCCGTCATCTTCGGAGAAATGATTATCGACCCCTTGGGCATCGTCGCCAAAATGGACAACATCGGCATCGTGCTGCTGCTGGCGTTCACATTCGTCACCGCCACCGTCGGCACCAACATCGTCGCCAACTTTGTTTCCGCCGCCAACGACATTTCTAACCTTTACCCCGGCCGCATCAGTTGGCGCATCGGTGGCATGATTGCAGCCGTCCTGTCGGTCGTGATTACGCCGTGGAACCTCTACAACTCGCCCGAAGTCATCCACTACACCATCGACCTGCTCGCCGGCACGCTCGGCCCGATGTACGGCATCATCTTGGTCGACTATTACCTGCTGAAAAAACGCGTGATTCAGGTGGACGACCTGTTTGACGATTCGGCCGACGGAACCTATTGGTATCAAAACGGCTACAACCGCGCCGCCGTCAAAGCCATGCTGCCGTCCTCCGGCCTGGCCATCCTGATCGTCCTCATCGCCGATTTCCATCTGGCCAACCCGCTGTTTGCCGCCATCGGTACACTGGCACCTTTCTCCCTCGTCATCAGCATGGTACTGGGCGGCATCCTTTACTACCGCTTCAGCAAAAAAACGGCTCTGTCCGCCCATTAATCCCGTTTTTGAGACAGGCCGTCTGAAAACCTTTTTGGTTTTCAGACGGCCTGATATTTTGTAAAACCCGAAAATATTCAAAAATCTCTAATCCGTCATTAGAAAACGTAGGTACGGTTAGCTTTGCCCAAGCAAAGCGTAACCGTACGAGCCCCCACCCAAACCATAACAACCACCGCAAAATTTTCAGACGGCATCCAAACCATCCCCGCCCCCGCCGCCGTCCGTACGGTTACGGCGTACCGCCTAACCGTACCTACAAAAACCGATTGGTAATGGAAACACGCAAGGCCGTCTGAAAAATACCAGCTTTCAGACGGCCTTTCTGTTAAAATCCCCACCTTAAAAATTTACCTAACCTCAAGCAAAATGAACATTTTTTACGAAGAATCCGGCCAGTTCAAAGTCGCCGCCGTCGTGCAGAAAAACGACGCTACCTACCAAGTCGACACCCAACACGGCAAGCGCACGAAAGTGAAGGCGAATAATGTGTTTGCCGAGTTCGACGGCGACATGGCCGCGTTTCTCGACAAGGCGCAGGCCGAGGCGGCTGAAATCGATACGGATTTGCTGTGGGAAGTATGCGGCGCAGACGAGTTTGCCGCCGAAGCGATTGCGGAGGAATATTTCGGCCACGCCCCCTCGAAAACCGAACTGGCGGCGACCTTAATCGCGCTTTATGCCGCGCCGATGTATTTCTACAAAAAAGCCAAGGGCGTGTTTAAGGCCGCGCCGGAAGAGACCTTGAAGCAGGCTTTGGCGGCCATCGAGCGCAAAAAACAGCAGGACGCGCAGGTGGAAGCATGGGCGGCGGCGTTGCAGGCGGGGGAGATGCCGTCTGAAATCGCAGCGGACATGAAAACGATTCTGCACGCACCCGACAAGCAGGCCTTAACCTACAAAGCCTTTATCAAGGCGGCGGACGCGCTGAAAATGCAGCCTTATGATTTGGCGAAAAAAAACGGCGCGGTGGCCTCCCTGCCGCAATACCTGCTCGACGCGTTCGAAATGAAACATTATCCGCAGGGAACGGGCTTTGCCGACATTGCCGTACCGCCGCAAACCGAATTGCCGCGTGCCCAAGCGGAAGCGTTTTCGATTGACGACGACGCCACCACCGAAGTGGACGACGCGCTGAGCCTGACCGATTTGGGCAACGGCATGAAGCGCGTGGGCATCCACATCGCCGCACCTGCCCTGGCCATCGAACCGGGCAGCCCGATTGAGCAAACCGTCATGAGCCGCCAAAGCACGGCCTATTTCCCCGACGGCAAAATCACTATGCTGCCGGAAAACTGGATTGCCGCGTTCAGCTTGGACGAAGGCGCGTACCGTCCGGCGGTGAGCATTTATTTCGATGTCGATGCCGGGTTTAATTTGGTCGGCGAACCCGTGAACAAAATCGAAGCGGTGAAAATCGCCGAAAACCTGCGCATTCAGGCCATTGAGCCGCATTTCAACGCCGAAACGGGTTTGGACGCGGCAGGCGAAGCCATGTTCAACCACCATCAGGATTTGATTTGGTTTCACCAGTTTGCCGTTGCGCGCCAAAAAGCGCGCGGCAAATACGAAGAAAACCGCGTGCCGCAATACGATTACAGCGTGGAAGTGGCTTCAGACGGCCTCGTATCAGTCAGCCGCCGCGAACGCGGTTCGCCCATCGACACGCTGGTCAGCGAAATGATGATTCTGGCCAACAGCACTTGGGCGCAAATGCTCGATGAAAACGGTTTGCCGGGTCTGTTCCGCGTGCAGCCGAGCGGCAAAGTGCGCATGAGCACCAAATCCGAACCGCACATCGGCATGGGCGTGCAGCATTACGGCTGGTTCACTTCGCCGCTGCGCCGCGCCGCCGACTACATCAACCAAAAGCAGCTCATCAGCCTGATTGACGGCAACGCCGAGCCGCTGTTCGAGCAAAACGATGCCGGACTCTTCGCCGCGCTGCGCGATTTCGACACCGCCTATTCCGCCTACGCCGATTTCCAACGCGAGATGGAGGCCTACTGGAGCCTGGTGTATCTGGAACAGCAGGGCGCGCAGGAACTCGCCGCCACGGTGCTGAAAGAAGACTTGGTGCGCATCGAAGGGCTGCCGCTGGTGACGCGTGCGGTGGGGATTCCGTTTGACTTGCTGCCGAAAACGCAGGTATTGCTGAAGATTACGGGACTGGATTCGGAAAAACAGTTTATCGGCTTGAATTATGTGAAGGCGGTTGCGCCGCAGGTTTGATTGACGATAGCGGAAAGGCCGTCTGAAAAATATTTTCAGACGGCCTTTGAATTGGCATAAAGAACCTGATTGCTTACAGGCCGGCCATTCCGAACGGGGCATCATTTTTTAGAACCGTAACCCTGATTCAAAAAGGCCGTCTGAAACTTTTTCGGTTTCAGACGGCCTTGATTCATGCTGCCCGGTTTATCCGCGGTTGCGCCCCATATCGGCAGCGGCGGTAAACAACACGTCGGTTGAAGAGTTGAGCGCGGTTTCCGCCGAATCCTGCAACACGCCGATGATGAAGCCGACGGCCACCACCTGCATGGCGACATCGTTGGAAATGCCGAACAGGGCGCAGGCCATCGGGATCAGCAGCAACGAGCCGCCGGCCACGCCGGATGCGCCGCAGGCACCGGCGGTCGCCACCAAGCTCAATAACAGTGCGGTCAGAAAGTCAACCTGAATGCCCAAAGTATGCGCCGCCGCCAGCGACAATACGGTAATGGTAATCGCGGCACCGGCCATATTGATGGTCGCCCCCAGCGGAATGGAAACGGAATAGGTGTCTTCGTGCAATCCGAGCTTTTTCGCCAAGGCCATGTTGACCGGAATATTGGCGGCGGAAGAGCGGGTGAAGAATGCGGTCACACCGCTTTCGCGCAGGCAGGTCAGCACCAGCGGATAAGGGTTGCGGCGGATTTTCCACCATACAATCAGCGGGTTGACGACCAAAGCGATAAACAGCATGCAGCCGAGCAAGACGGCAAGCAGTTTGGCGTAGCCGGCCAATGCGCCGAAACCGGTTTCGGCTACGGTGGAGGCCACCAGGCCGAAAATACCCAGAGGCGCGAATTTAATCACCCATTTCACCACGGTGGAAACCGCATCGGCCAAATCGGCCACCACTTGGCGGGTGGTGTCGGAGCCGTGGTTGCGGATGGCGAAGCCCAAGACCAACCCCCAAGCCAGAATGCCGATGTAGTTGGCGTTGGCCACGGCATTAACCGGATTGGCCACCAAGTTCATCAATAAGGTTTTCAACACTTCGGCAATGCCTGAAGGCGGCGTAGTGGAAATGTCGCTCGCGCTCGATAAAACAATCTGCGTCGGGAACATCATGCTGGCAATCACGGCCACCAGCGCGGCAGAAAACGTACCGATGATATACAGGACGATAATCGGTTTGATATAGGCTTCGTTGCCTTTGCGGTGTTGCGAAATCGCGGCCACCACCAAAATAAACACCAACACCGGTGCAACGGCTTTCAATGCGCCGACAAACAGGCTGCCGAGCAGACCGACCGCCAGCCCCGCATTGGGCGCAATCCAGCCGACCATGATACCGATTACCAAACCGATGGCGATCTGCTTCACCAGACTGACGCTGTTGACCGCGTTCAGAAGAGGGTTGTCACTGGCCATTCTCTATCCTTGTGTTAAAAATATGTTAAGAACAAATTACATTTTAAAATAAAACCTTACCATCGTTGCAAAATTTGATTGGAATCCCATCAATTCAGCATAATTTTTTATTTTTAATTTGAATACGGAAATTATATTCCAAAAATTCTGAAATTGAAAAATTAGGTTGCCTGAAAAAATACCGTCATACCTGATATGGGTAAAATGCGGCTGATGATTTCTGCGTTGCCTGCGAATTTCGGATTTTCAGACGGCCTCTGCCGCGGCAGGTATCGGACGGGGCAGTTAAAAGAAGGCATAAATAGTGTTAGAATCAAAAACCTCCGTATTTCCGCCTTATCCTGCAATATGAACAAGCTGACCCCGCCGATTCTTTTTACCACGCTGTCGCTGGCCTGTATGCAGGCATTTGCGGCCGATGCGTTTGTGCCCAAGGCCGAGGATTACGAGCCTATCCCGCAATCGGAGCGTGCGCCGCTGAGCTTAAGCACGGAAACCGTCAAACTCAATCCGAAATATCCGGTCAAGATTGTCACCGACAACAGCGAAGTCAAGGAAATGGTGGAAACCCACCTGCCGCTGATTACCCAACAGCAGCAGGAAGAGCTGGATAAAGAACAGGTCGGCTTTCTGGCGGAAGAAGCGCCGGAAAACATCAAAACCATGCTGCGCACCAAAGGCTATTTCAACAGCAGCGCCAACATTTACGACGACAAGGCCACCGACGGTTATGTGGTCAACATCCAACCCGGCCCGCGTACCAAAATCGACAACGTCAGCGTGGCGATTGTCGGCGATATTTTGTCGGAAGGCGATGTCAGCGAGTATTACAAAAACGCCATGCAGAACTGGCAGCAGCCGGTGGGCGACGATTTCGACCAAAGCCGCTGGAGCGGCAGCAAAACGTCCGTCCTCTCGGCGGTGACGCGCAAAAAATACCCCTTGGCCAAAATCACCAACTCCCAGGCCACCGTCGATCCCAACCGCAATACGGCCGATTTGAACGTATTGGTGGAAAGCAACCGTCCGGTTTATTTCGGTGATTTCCAAATCAGCGGCACCAAACGCTATCCGGTCAGCGTGGTATCCGGTATGGCGCGCTTTGAACCGGGCGACCCTTACGATTTGGATCTGCTGCTGGATTTCCAGCAGGCCTTGGAGCAAAACGGCCACTATTCCGGCGCATCGGTGCAGGCCGATTTCGACAACCTCAACCAAGACCGCGTACCGGTGAAAATCAACGTGAGCGAAGTCAAGCTGCACAAATTGGAAACCGGTATGCGCTACGATTCCGAATACGGGCTGGGCGGCCGCATCGCCTACGACTACTATAATCTGTTCAACCGCGGCTACATCGGCTCTGTGGTGTGGGACATGGACAAATACGAAACCACCGTCGCCGCCGGCATCAGCCAGCCGCGCAAAAGCAACGGCAAATACCTGACCAGCAACGTTTCCTACAACCGCTCGACCACGCAGAACTTGGAAAAACACGCTTTCACCGGCGGTATTTGGTATGTACGCGACCGCAACAACATCGACTCGCGCATCGGCTTGGAATTCATCACGGAAGAGCGCAAAGTCCCCGATACCGATTACGACTTGGGGCGCAGCCATGCCACCATGCTGACGGCTTCATGGAAGCGGCAGGACATCGAAACCACGCTGCGTCCGGAAAACGGCTACTATCTCGACGGCAAAATCGGCGCGACTTTGGGCAAACTGCTGTCGTCCACCATGATGGCGCGCGCCCATGCCCGCGCCGGCTATTTCTTCACGCCCGAAAACAAGAAAATCGGCACGTTCATCGTGCGCGGCCAAGCCGGATATGTCTATGCCGACGAGGGCAAAGAAGTGCCTTCCAGCCTGATGTTCCGCACAGGCGGCGCATCGACCATCCGCGGTTACGAACTTGACAGCATCGGCCTGGCCGGGCCGAACGATTCGGTACTGCCCGAACGCGCGATGCTGGTGGGCAGTCTGGAATACCAATATCCGGTGACCAAAAGCTTTTCCGGCGCAATCTTCCACGATGTCGGCGATGTGGCGCTCAATTTCAAAAAGATGACCATGAAACACGGTACCGGCCTGGGCGTGCGCTGGTTCAGCCCCGTCGCGCCGTTCTCGTTCGACATTGCCTACGGCCATCATGACAAGAAACTGCGCTGGCACATCAGCTTAGGCACCCGCTTTTAACGTTTCAGACGGCCTGGATGCCGTCTGAAAGTTCTTTTTACCGTGAACTGAAATCAGAAAAATCCAAGGCGGCACGCCGTAGCCGACGAAGCAGATTTTTGATTTGGGTTCACAAATACCATCCGGTTTTCAGACGGCCTGACGCAACCAAAGGCCGTCTGAAAATAAACTTTGTCATTTTCCGTATCCTGAACACCATGACCAAAGAAACCGAACAAGCCCCTTCTCCCGCGGTTGAAACCCTGCCTGCTGCCGAAGCAAGGCCGTCTGAAACGCCGCCGCCCAAACGCAAACGCCGTTGGCTGCGGGCTTTGGCATGGATTGTGCTGTGTACTTTGCTGTGCGTACTCGGCTTGGCGGGCTGGATAGCCGGCACCGAATCCGGCCTGCGTTTCGGTTTGTACAAAATCCCGTCGTGGTTCGGTGTCAACATCAGCTCGAAAACTTTGCAAGGCACGCTGCTCAAAGGCATCCGCGGCGAAGAATGGCTGATTGAAACCAAAGGCGCCGACGTCAAAATCAGCAAGATTGTGCTCAATTGGGTGCCGTCCGAACTGACCCGCCCCAGCCTGCACATCAAAGAGCTGATTGCCGGCGACATCGCCGTCGTCACCAAACCGACGCCGCCGAAAGAAGACCGACCTTCAGACGGCCTGCCCCAAAGCATCGACCTGCCCGTGACCGTGTTCGTCGACCATGCCGAAACCGGCAAAATCAGCGCAGGCCCGAGCTTCGACAAGCAAACCGTCTATATCGAAAAACTCAAAGCCGCCTACCGTTACGACCGCAAAGAACACCGCTTGGATCTGACCGAAGCCAAAACGCCGTGGAGCGAGTCGGCCGGTGCGGTGGTTTTGGGTCTGCAAAGTCCTTTTGCGCTCAACACCGCCATTTACACCAAAGGCAAACTGGAAGAGGAAACCATCCACGGCACGACCCGATTTTGGGGCAGTCTGAAAGACATCAACACGCAAATCCTGCTCGACGGCGACAACGTGCATCTGCACGCCAATTCGGTTCTGCACCCGTTTGCCGGACAATTGAACGATATGGTCGGCGAGATACACGTCAAAGGCAGCAACATCAATCCGGTGGCGTTTCTGCCGTCGCTGCCCAAAGCCAACCTGACTTTTGACGCCATTGTCGTGCCTTCGTTTTCAGACGGCATCGCATTGGACGGCGCATTGGATTTGGCCAACACCCAGGCCGGTTTTGCCGACGGCAACGCCATTCCCGTGCGCACGGCTCTGGCCGAATTCACCGTTGACGAACAGGGCGTGGTCAAAATCAGCGAAGCGGTGTTTGAGTTGCTGCAGCAAGGCCGTCTGAAAGCCTCGGGCAGCATCGACACCGTCAAACAGCAATTGGATTTGGCCGTGGGCATCGAAAACGTGGCCGCCGCCGATGCCGTGCAGCAAAACATCGCAGGCCGTCTGAACGGCAGCATCAACGTCAAAGGCGAAACCGCCTCGCCGAACATCGGCTGGTCGCTTGACAGCGGTTTCGCCCGTACCACCGGCTTGCTTTCCATTCTCACCGACAAAACGCACGGGCAGCGCACGCTCAAACTTTCCGACGTGAAACTCACCCCTCGGGACGGCGGCGAAATCAACGCCGGAGGCGAGATTGAGCTATTTAAAAATCAACTGCTTAAGCTGGATATTGCGAGTAAAAATTTCAACCCGGCCAAGCTCGACAAGCAGTTTCCGGCGGGCAATGTCAACGGCACCATCGCGCTGAACGGCGAACTGGCCAACCAGAAATTCGGCGGCAAAATGCAGTTTGCCCCGAGTACGCTCAGCGGCGTGGCATTGAGCGGCAAAGCCGACATTCTGTATGAAAACCAACGTCTGCCGCGCGCGCTGACCGACATCAGGCTCGGCAGCAACGCCATCCGCACCGACGGCAGTTTCGGCAAAAAAGGCGACCGCCTGAACATCAACATCAACGCGCCCGATTTGGCGCGCTTCGGCTTCGGCCTGAGCGGCCTGCTCAATGCCAAAGGCTATGTATCGGGCGATCTTTCAGACGGCATCAAAACCCTGGAAACCGATTTGTCCGGCGAAGCGCGTGCCTTGCGCGTGGGTGATTTGCTCAATGTGCGCGATTTGGATTTCACGCTCAAAGGCTCGCCCGACGTGACCAAGCCGCTTACCGCCGAAATTACGGGCGACCGGATTGTATTGGCAGGGGAAACGCCGACCGTGATTGATGCGGTGGATTTGGCCGTCAGCGGCACCGGCCTGAGCCACCGCATCCGCGGCAGCGGCAGCATGGCTTTGGACGGCAAACCCTACAAACTCGACATTGCTGCCGACGGCGGCCTGAACCGGAATCTCGACCAATGGAAAGGTGCGGTGGATACGCTCGACATCAGCGGCGCGTTCAACCTCAAGCTGCAAAACCGCATGAATTTGGAAGCCGGAGCCGAGCGCGTGGTCATGAGTCCGGCGCGGTGGACGGCGATGGGCGGCTCATTGAACCTGCAAAGCTTCGTGTGGGACAAGCGCAGCGGCATCACCACCAAAGGCAGCGCGCAAAACCTGCACATGGCCGAACTGCACAATTTCTACCAGCCTCCGGTCAGCCATAACTTGGTGTTGGGCGGCGATTGGGACATGTCGTACAGCCAAAACGCACGCGGGTATCTCAATATCGTGCGTCAGGGCGGCGATGTGGTTCTGCCGCAAAACAACCAGCCTTTGGGCTTGAGCGTCTTGTCGCTGCGCACCCGTTTCCAAAACAACCGCATCGATGCAGAGCTTGACGGCCACACCCGTTTCGGCCGCGTGGACGCCGATGTCGGCATTAACCAGCAGTTCGGCGGCAATTTGGCCAATGCGCCGTTAAGCGGCCGCGTGAATGCCGATATTTCCGACCTGACGGCACTTCGCCCGCTCCTGCCGCCGTCGGCGCAAAGCCTGAGCGGCAGCTTCAGCGGTACCGCCGTGCTGGGCGGCCGCGTCGCCACACCGACCATCGCGTCTGAGTTAAGGCTCAACACCAACTACGGCACCGGCGACGGCACCGTCAACATCGGCCAGGGCAGCAGCTTCGCCGCTTCGCCTTTGAGCGGGCGGATTAACCTCAATGTGGGCAATTTGGAAGTGTTCCGCAATTTCATTCCGGTCGGACAAACCGTCAAAGGCCGTCTGATCGGCGCGGTGACTTTGGGCGGCAGCGTCGGCGATCCGCTGTTTAACGGCACGCTCAACGGCGACAATCTGTATTACCGCAATCAGACGCAAGGGCTGATTTTGGACAACGGCGTATTGCGTTCGCGCCTTCAGGGAAAACATTGGATTATCGACAGCCTGAAATTCCACCGCGGCGGCACGGTCGAGCTGAAAGGCCGCGTCGAACTGAAAGACGTGAATCCCGATGTCGATGTGGACATCGTGTTCGACCGATACCGCACGCTTTCCCGCCCTAACCGCCGCCTGGCTTTGAGCGGCAACGCCAAAGTGCTGTATAACGTGCAGCGCGGCGTATCTTTGGTGGGTGCATTGAAAGCCGATTTCGGCCAGTTCGGTTTCCAAGATTCTTCCATGCCGACTTTGGACGATGATGTGGTGGTGCTGGGCGAAGAGCGCAAACAGGCCGCCGAAACCACGCCGATTTTCATGGATCTGAATTTGGATTTGAACGACAACGTGCGCTTTGTCGGCGAAGGCCTGAATGTCACCTTGGGCGGTACTTTGCGGCTTACCGCCCGCCCGGGCGAGACCGTGCAGGGCATCGGCACCATCAGGGTGGTCAAAGGCCGCTACAAAGCCTACGGCCAGGATTTGGACATCACCAAAGGCACGATTTCCTTTGTCGGACCGCTGGGCGATCCGAACCTGAACATCCGTGCCGAACGCCGTTTGTCGCCGGTGGGTGCGGGCGTGGAAGTCTTGGGCAACTTGAGCGATCCGCGCATTACCTTGGTGGCCGATGAAGCCATGAGCGAAAAAGACAAATTGTCTTGGCTGATTCTCAACCGCGCCAGCAGCGGCAGCGACGGCGACGAAGCCGCCCTGTCGGCCGCCGCCGGTGCGCTGTTGGCCGGCCAGGTCAACGACCGCTTAGGGCTGGTGGACGATTTGGGCTTTACCAGCAGACGCAGCCGCAATGCGCAAACCGGCGAACTCAACCCGGCCGAGCAGGTTTTGACCGTCGGCAAACAGTTGTCGCAGGAGCTGTATCTTGGCTACGAATACGGCATGGCCAGTGCGGAACAGTCCGTAAAATTGGTTTACCAACTGACCCGCGCCATCCAAGCCATTGCCCGCGTCGGCAGCGAATCTTCGGGGGGTGAATTGAAATACACCATCCGTTTCGACCGCTGGTTCAAATCCGACGAAGAAAGTGAAGAAGATTTCGATAAAGAAAAACAACCTTAGCCGTCAGGCCGTCTGAAATGTTGGAAGATATATTCAACCGTTTCAGACGGCCTTCTTCATTTGACTGCTTATCGCCGAATAACGGCTTGTGATTTCACTATTCAGAAAGACCGACATGAAACCCATCATCTTAGACGGCGGCATGGGGCGCGAACTGCACCGCCGCGGCGCGCCTTTCCGCCAACCCGAATGGTCGGCTTTGGCCTTGACCGAAGCCCCCGACATTGTGCGCCAAACCCATGCCGACTATATCTGCGCGGGTGCGCAGGTCATTACCGCCAACAGCTATGCCGTCGTGCCGTTCCACATCGGTGAAACGCGCTTTGCCGCCGAAGCCGAGACATTGGCCGCCACCGCAGGCAGGCTCGCACGCGAAGCCGCCGATGAAAGCGGAAAAAAAGTGCAGGTCGCCGCCTCGCTGCCGCCGCTGTTCGGCTCCTACCGCCCCGATTTGTTCGACGAAGCCGCCGCCCCCGCATTGGCGCGTCCGCTGGTTCAAGGCCTGCAGCCCTACGCCGACATCTGGCTGGCCGAAACCCAAAGCAGCATTGCCGAAGCCGAATGCTGGAAACGCTGCCTGCCCGACGACGGCAAGCCGTTTTGGGTGTCGTTTACTCTGGAGGACACGCATGAACATGATGTCCCCGTGCTGCGTTCGGGCGAAACCGTAGCGCAAGCAGCGGCCGCTGCCGCCATGCTCGGCGCGCAGGCTCTGCTGTTCAATTGCAGCCGCCCCGAAGTCATGAAAGCCGCGGTCGAGTGTGCTAAATTAACGTTGGAAAAACAGGATAAGCCATTGAAAATAGGTGTGTATGCCAACGCCTTCGAACCGGCGGAGGACGAAATGAACGCCGCCAACGAAGGCTTGGACGACCTCCGTCAAGACACCACGCCGCCGAACTATTTAAGCTGGGCAAAAGAATGGGTGAAGGCGGGCGCAGAGATTGTCGGCGGTTGTTGCGGTATCGGGCCGGAGCATATTCAGGCATTGGCCGAAGAATGGTAAATCAAAGTTTTCAGACGGCCTGAAAAGCAACAGGCCGTCTGAAAAACAGATCGCCAAACCCGTTTGAACAGAAATAAATTTAAGATGGATTGTTTCAGACGGCCTGTCCGTTATTCGGCCGAGGCCGTCTGAACATCCCCTCCTGATTTTTAATTGATGCGTCTTATCTGGCAATAAACATTATCGGCAGCCTCATCGGCCGGGGGCTTGACTTCCTTTGCCTCTGCCCGTACAGATTATCCCGGCGTTTACTTGTGTTGCGCCGGCATGAAAACCGTCGGAAAGTTACCGCTGCCTGAACTGAAACTTTTCAGACGGCCTGACTGCCGCGTCCCAAAATGAAAGGTCAACCATGAATCCGAAACTTGCTTTTGCTCTGTCCGCCGCTTTTGCTGCCGCCGCCTGCAGCAGTCCGGACAAACCTGAAAATACGGTTTATACGCCCTCTGCCGAACAGTGTACCGCCTTGAAACAAGTGCAGATTGAAAACACTCGAATCACCAAGGCCGAATGGTCAAACGACGGTCTGGTGGGCGCCGACCGCATGTCGTCGCTGACCGGAGGCTCGGCCTTTGCCAAGCAGGCGGGGGCGCATTGCGTGGTGGAAGGCGAGATTGGCGCACGCACCGGCGTGGACGGCAAACCTTATGGAACGAAATTCCAAATGCGTCTGCCGCAAAACTGGAACCGCAAATTCCTGTTCCAAGGCGGTGGCGGGGTCGACGGTTTCGTTGCGCCGGCCTTGGGCAGCATTCCGGTACGCACCTCAACCGCCATACCGGCCTTGGCGCGCGGTTATGCCGTGGTCAGCATGGACGGCGGCCATCCGACCCCCACCCCCGACTTCGGCGCAGACCCGCAGGCGCGCTTGGACTTTGCCTATCAGTCGACGGGAAAAGTTACCCAAGCAGCCAAGCAGCTGATTCAAAAGCTGTATCAAACCGCGCCGCAACACAGCTATTTTATGGGCTGTTCCAACGGCGGCCGCGAAGCTATGATTGCCGCGCAGCGTTATCCTACCGAGTTTGACGGCGTGATTGCCGCCAATCCGGGCTTCCGCCTGTCGCGCGCGGCGGTGGCCGAGGTATGGGATACGCACCAATTCATGAAAATCGCGCCGAAAAATTCAGACGGCCGCAAAATCTTGGCCAACGCATTGACCCAAGCCGATTTGGACAAAGTCAGCCGGGCAGTGTTGAACCGCTGCGATGCCAAAGACGGCTTGAAAGACAGCGTGATTAACGCGTGGGAAAGCTGCGACTTCCGCCCTGAAGCGGCCGGTTTGAGTCCGGCCAAGACCGCCGCGCTCAAAGCCGTGTTCGACGGTGCGAAAAACAGCAAAGGTGAGCAGATTTACAGCGGCTGGTTTTACGATTCGGGCATCAATACCGATGACTGGAGGCGTTGGAAACTGGGCACGTCGCAAACTGCCGAACCCGATGCCCGCAATGTGACGCTGGGTTACGGTTCGCTGAAATGGTATTTCATGACACCGCCCGTACCCGACTTCGATTTCAGTCGTTTCGATTTCGACACCGACACGCCCAAAACCTACGCCACCGGCAAAATCAACGATGCCACGGATACCGACATGAGCGCGTTTAAAAACAACGGCGGCAAGTTCATCATCGTCACCGGCATATCCGATCCCGTGTTCTCCGCCAAAGATCAGCGTGACTGGTTCGTGCAAATGCAGCGTGACACGCCGGATGCGGAAAACTTCAGCCGCATGTTTATGGTACCCGGCATGACCCACTGCGGCCGCGGCAAAGCGTTTGACGATTTCGACCCGCTGACTGCCCTGGAAAACTGGCACGACAAAGGCCAAGCCCCTGAACTCATGCCGGCGAAAGGCAAGTCGTTCCCTGACCGCTCCATGCCGCTTTGCGCCTACCCGAAAATCGCCGTGTATAAAGGCGGCGATGAAAATAAAGCGGAAAGTTTTGTATGTGAGTAAATAAGGTTTGAAAAAGGCCGTCTGAAAAATGAAACTTCATTTTCAGACGGCCTTTTTTCAAATCAAACCGAGTTTACAAACCCAACTGCTGTTCCAGTTTTTCCACCAGTTCTTCGTCCAGATTCAGGGCTTCGGCCAGCTGGGCGAGGAACACGATTTCTTTGCGCGACAAATCGTCGCACACGACGCGTGCGGCAAGATAGACTCCCGAAGCCAAAGCGCGGTCGTTGCCGACGGCTTGGGCGATGTCGGCGATGGAAGCCGGATTGGCGTATTCGGCGGCCAGCCAACGCAAGGTTGCCGGATCGTCGCCGCTCTCTTTGCTGATAAGCTCTTTTTCGTTTTCGTCAATCAGGCCGTCTGAAGCGGCGGCGGCAATCATGGTGCGGAGCAGAATGCGGCTTTGTTCTTCGGCTTTGGTTTCGGTCGGCTCGAAATCGCTTTGCTGCGGCGCAGCTTGGGCAGGATTGTTTTTCTGCCATGCCTGATAGCCTTTGTAGGCCAGCATACCGAGGGCGGCCAGCGAACCGACTTTGGCCAGCGAGCCGGTGTTTTTCTTTTTCAGCAGCATCGATACGAGACTGGCGGCAACGGCG
Organism: Neisseria sp. CCUG12390; assembly: GCF_047837985.1. Classification (GTDB taxonomy): domain Bacteria; phylum Pseudomonadota; class Gammaproteobacteria; order Burkholderiales; family Neisseriaceae; genus Neisseria. The sequence continues at coordinate 2,500,718 of NZ_CP181244.1, read as the reverse complement.
CTGCCGCCGAGCGAACCGAGCAGGCCGCCGTTGTTGGCACCTGCGGTTTTGCCGCCGCTTTTCTGGACGGTATTCAGGACTAAATTCAATAAGCTGTTCAAATTCATGGTCGGTTTTCCGTGTGAGTGGATCGTGTATGCAAAATATAGGCTTTTGTGCCGTTTGCCAAGCGCGGTAAGGGTTAAGGATTGGAAAAGGCGGTTTACATTTTAGGCCGTCTGAAAGCGATGAACAAATCGGAAAACCGTTATAAATAAGCGTGAGAAAAATACATTAATTATTTGAAATTATTGATATATGAAAACGCCTCCGCCTGGTCGGAGGAAGGAAAATCCGGCAGCTTCGGTTGAGGCTGAACCCGTAAAACCATGCCGTTTTGCTCGGACTGGCAATGTGTTTCCACCCAAGCCGAAAATAGGTTTCAAGGCCGTCTGAAAACGGACGGTACTGCCGAATCTTGTTTTCAGACGGCCTGTTTTTATCCGCCCCTGCCGGTAAAAATGTTAAACTCCTAACCCTTCATAACCATAATATTCAGAGTTTTTATGTCTTCCAAATCCACAATTGGGCTGGCCGCGCTCACGGCGTTGGTCATCAGCTCCATGATCGGCTCGGGCATTTTCAGCCTGCCGCAAAACATGGCCTCGGTGGCCGGCTCCAAAGCTTTGCTCATCGGTTGGCTGATTACCGGCATCGGCATTATTTTCTTAGGGATTTCGTTCGCGGTGTTGGCTCGTTTGCGCCCTGATCTCGACGGCGGTATCTACACTTATGCACGCGAAGGTTTCGGCGATATGGTCGGCTTTTTCTCGGCGTGGGGCTACTGGCTGTGTACCACGGTGGGCATTGTCGGTTATCTGGTGGTGGCCTTTGAAGCCGTCGGCACGTTTACCGACACACCCGATAATATCCTGTTCGGCAAGGGCAACACTTTTGCCGCGTTTCTCGGCGAGTCGGCGGTGGCGTGGCTGATTTACTGGCTGGTGGCGCGCGGCATCAAAGAAGCGGCGGGCGTAAACCTCGTGGCGACGTGTGTCAAGGTATTTCCGCTGATTGTGTTCATCGGTTTGGCCGCCTATTTTTTCAAAAGCGATGTGTTTATGGCGGATTGGACGGGCGCAAGCCTTGCCACGCCGGAAAATCCCGACGCAGGCATCATGAGCCAAGTGAAAAACACCATGCTGATTACGCTGTGGGTGTTTACCGGCATCGAAGGCGCGGCGGTGTTGTCGAAACACACGAGAAGCCGTGCCGATGTCGGCAAAGCGACCGTATTGGGCGTGGTATTGGTGTTGGCGATGTATGTGGCGGTTACCGTGTTGGCGCAGGGCATTCTGCCGCGCGCCGACATTGCGGCGATGGCCAATCCGTCGATGTCGGGCGTGTTGGCGCACATGGTCGGGCATTGGGGCAAGGTGTTAATCAGCGTGTGCCTGATTGTGTCGGTGTTGTCGTCTTATTTGAGCTGGACGCTTTACGCCACCGAAATTCCGCACTTGGGCGCAAAAAACGGCGCGTTCCCGCCGTCGTTTGTCAAACTGAATAAAAACAGCGTGGCGCACGGTTCTTTACTCTTCACCACGCTGACCGTTCAATTGTGTCTGTTTCTGGTTTGGCAGACGGGCAACAGCTACGAAACGCTGCTGATGATTTCCACTTCGATGATTCTGATTCCGTATTTCCTAATCGGCGCGTTTCTGCTCAAACTCGCGTTCACGCAGAATTTAAGCCCCGGCATCAAATTCATCGGCCTGCTTGCCACCGTGTACGCGCTGTGGATTGTGTATGCGGCCGGTACGGAATACCTGCTGTTTTCCGTATTGCTGTATCTGCCGGGCGTGTTGCTCTATCTTTATTCGCAATACAGACATCACGGCCGTCTGAAACTGAGCGGTTTTGAAACCGCGATTCTGCTGGCCTTGGCAGTTTTGGCCGTGCCTGCGGTGCGGCAGTTGCTGCAAAGTTTCGCCGCCTGATTGTACGAAAAACCGCCTGCTTTTGAGGGCAGGCGGAAACCGGAGTTTTTTGGTTTTTAGCTGCTATCCCTATTGACTGAACAATAAGAACAGCATTAAGATTAACTTAATAACTGTTCGCAGTTTCAGTCGAAAGCAGCCAGTGCTAGTGGTCTGTTTCATTTTGAAACCCTTCCTTTCTAGGTCCGGTTTCGCAACAAAAGCTCCACTGCCATGGGGCTTTTGTTGTTTCCAGCCCCGCATGCATTATATGCATTTTAAGTATTCGTATCAAATATAAGGCCGTCTGAAAATCCGATAGTTCAGACGGCCTTGATGTATTGTGTGCACACAGGTCGGACGGTAAGCCGGGTTCTGTCGTCGGACAGTCATTCCTCTAGCCGTACCATTGCTGATACGTTCCAGCAACCTACCCGAACGCTCGGCGGGCCGCGTCATTGCGTTCTGTTTGGTCTTGCTCCGAATGGGGTTTAGCCTGCTGCAACTTATTGCTAAGCGCACGGTGCGCTCTTACCGCACCTTTTCACCCTTACCTGTGCTGCCCGAAGGCAGCCATCGGCGGTTCTGCTCTCTGTTCCACTTTCCGTCGCGTTACCGCGCCCGGCCGTTAGCCGGCATTCTGCCCTGCGGAGCCCGGACTTTCCTCCCCGTAAGCCTTACGCGTTACGCGGCGACTGTCTGTCCGGCCTGTATGCGGAGGCGATTATAACACAAGGCCGTCTGAACGGTTTTGCGGAAGTCTTCCGATTTCGTTTGTGAACCTGTTTTCAGACGGCCTTAATGTGATGATATAGCGTGAAGAAAATGGGTTTGAAAACCTTTGTCCGCGATAAAAACATAAAGTGAATAATGAAATAAAATGAGAAAGATACAGGGCGGCAAGTCTTAAAAACGGCCATTCCGGCAACGTTAAATCATCCGGGATAGGCGTGTTTAAATTTTCATCTAAAATTTTCAGACGGCCTTTTCGTCTTGTGCCATAATTTGAATTCCGCTCATTCCTACCAACCGATAAAAGGCCGTCTGAAACCATGAAACCGACCGCAGCCCTGTTCCGCACCGTATCCCTTACCGCCGCCGCTTTGGTATTGGCCGCCTGTCCCAGCACCACGCCGCCGAAAACGCAGCCGGCTCCGCCTGCCAAACCCGTCGTCAAAGCCAAGCCGCAGGCCGTCATCGGTTTGGCACTCGGCGGCGGGGCGTCGAAAGGTTTCGCCCACATCGGCATTATCAAAGTATTGAAAGAAAACGGTATTCCTGTGAAAGTCGTCACCGGAACGTCGGCAGGCTCGATTGTCGGCAGCCTGTACGCTTCGGGCATGTCGCCCGACCGTTTGGAACTCGAAGCCGAAATTTTGGGCAAAACCGATTTGGTCGATTTGACGTTGTCGACCAGCGGCTTCATCAAAGGCGAAAAACTGCAAACCTACATTAACCAAAAAGTCGGCGGCAAACCGATGGAGCGGTTCCCGATTAAATTCGCGGCGGTGGCCACCGACTTTGAAAGCGGCCGCGCGGTCGAGTTCAGCCGCGGCAACGCAGGTCAGGCCGTGCGCGCTTCGGCCTCGATTCCCAACGTGTTCCAGCCGGTTAACATCGGCGGCCGCCGCTATGTCGACGGTGGCCTGTCGCAGCCCGTGCCGGTTACCGCCGCCAAAAACCGCGGCGCGAATTTCGTGATTGCGGTGGACATTTCCGCCAAGCCGGTGAAAAACGTCAGCCGCGATTTCTTCTCGTATCTCGACCAGACGCTCAATATCATGAGCACCAGCGCGCTGAATGCGGAATTGGGCAAAGCCAACGTCGTCATCAAACCGCAGGTGTTGGAACTCGGCTCCATCGGCGGCTTCGACCAGAAAAAACGCGCCATCCAGATGGGCGAACAGGCCGCGCGTGCCGCCTTGCCGGAAATCAAGCGCAAGCTGGCCGCATACCGGTATTGAGAAAGATTGGGGCCGTCTGAAAATGTTCAGGCGGCCTTGTTCTTCATACCGCATGGAAAAACCAGCCCGAATCCAGTACAATACGCCCCTAAAATTCTGAAAGTACAAGAAAATCATGGAAGCCGAAGTAATCAACCAATTAAACAATACGCTTGACGGTTTGGAACAGCGCAGCGCCGACATCCGCGTGTATATGGACTATCAGGGCAAAAAAGACCGCTTGGAGGAAGTCATCGGCCTTTCCGAAGATCCCGAATTGTGGAACGACCCGAAAAAAGCCCAAGAAATCGGCAAAGAGCGCAAAATCCTCGAAGGCATCGTGTTGACGCTGGACAACATCGCCACCGGCATCGACGACAACCGCATGCTGATTGAAATGACCGTCGAAGAAAACGACGAAGAAGGTTTCGCTGCCGTGCAGGAAGACGTGGCCGGCTTGGAAAAACAGATGGCCGAACTCGAATTCAAGCGGATGTTCAACCAGCCTGCCGACCCGAACAACTGCTTTATCGACATTACCGCCGGTGCGGGCGGTACGGAAGCGGAAGACTGGGCAGGTATGTTGCTGCGCATGTATTCGCGTTTCGCCGAACGCCGCGGCTTCAAAGTGGAAATCCTTGAGGAAGACGAGGGCGAAATCGCGGGTATCAACCGCGCCACCATCCGCTTGGAAGGCGAATACGCCTACGGTCTGTTGCGCACCGAAACCGGCGTGCACCGCCTCGTGCGCTACTCGCCGTTCGATTCCAACAACAAACGCCACACCTCGTTTTCATCGGTGTTCGTCTATCCCGAAATCGACGACAGCATCGAGGTAGAAATCAACCCCGCCGATTTGCGCATCGATACCTACCGAGCTTCGGGTGCGGGCGGCCAGCACATCAACAAAACCGACTCCGCCGTACGCATTACCCACGAGCCGACGGGGATTGTGGTGCAGTGTCAAAACGACCGTTCGCAACACGCCAACAAAGCGGCGGCGATGGAAATGCTGAAAGCCAAGCTGTATGACTTGGAAATGCGCAAGCGCAACGAGGAAAAACAGGCTTTGGAAGAAGGCAAATCCGATGTGGGCTGGGGCAGCCAGATCCGTTCGTATGTGTTGGATTCTTCGCGCATCAAAGACTTGCGCACAGGCTACGAAGTCGGCAACACCAAAGCCGTGCTCGACGGCGATTTGGACGGCTTTATCGAAGCCAGTCTGAAACAGGGCGTGTAAAACCCAAGTGACGTAAAGGCCGTCTGAACGGGGGTTACGGCGCAATCGAAGATTGCCGCCGCACCGTTCAGACGGCCTTTTATTGAACTAGTTTGCCGCTCTTGCGCACTAAATGATTTTGTGTGATTTAAATCCGTCCGTTCCGTAAGCAGCCTGCTGCCTGGGACTCATCGGATGTTCAGTAGGAATATGTTGAAAAAAATATTATTAGCCCTTTTTATCCTCGTTATTTTTGTCCTGATTCCGCCGCTTTGGATTATGTGGCAGGATTTCCGGGTATCCCGCCAAACCATCGACGACATCCGTCCGGCCGATAAAGCGGTGGTGTTGGCAACCAAAGCATTTGAATTCGGCAAACTGAATCCCTGCCTGGTTGCACGCGGCGAAGCGGCGGCCGATCTGTACAATGCCGGCAAGGTGAAAAAACTGATTGTCAGCGGGGGCATCAGCCGCGACCTGCAATACAGTTCGCACCATTTGCAGTTGATTGCCGAGCGCAAAGGCGTGCCGCCCGCACACATCGAATTGGAAGAAAAAGCCGGTTCGACCTATGAAAACATCGTGTTCTCCAACCAATTTGTCGAAGACAGCCCGAGGGTCATATTGGTCAGCGCGGGATTCCACTTGATGCGTGCGCGTTGGCTGGCCGAAAAACAGTGGCCCGACAAAGACATACAGGTCTATGCCGCCCCTTATTGTTCCGAACCGCGCGGCGGGTATTTCTACACCATCATGCGCGAAGTGGGCGCGATTGTGAAAAACGGCTTTTTGGGCAGATACTGACGCTCCGTCGTGCAACACGGTAATCTTTCAGACGGCCTCCGGATGAAAATGTTCAAGATGATTTTCTATTTACTGATTTTGGCCGCCCTGACTTTTCTTGCCGCCGTTTACGCGGTGTACCGCAGCGAACAAAACGCCGTGCACCAATCCGAGCGGCACCCGCCTGAGAAAGCCGATGTCGCGCTGGTGTTGGGCAATACTGTCAACCGCCGCGGCAAGCCCAATCCGTGCCTGATGAGCCGTGTCGAAGCCGGCGTGTGGCTGTATCGCGCGGGGAAAGCAGATTATCTGCTGATGAGCGGCGGTACGGATTCCGACGGCAGCAACCAAGCCGAAACCATGCGCGATATGGCGGTGCGATTGGGTGTGCCGTCTGAAAACATTTTGGTGGAAAACCGCTCGGAAACCACGTTTCAAAACATCAGATTCAGCCCCCCGCTGTTGAAAGACAGGCGCGACGTCATCATCGTCAGCGACGGTTTCCATCTGCCGCGCGGCCTGTGGCTGGCGCGCAAACGGTGGCCGGACAAAAACCTGCAAACCTTTGTCGGACGCAGCTGCGGCGATTCGCAAGCCGTCATGTGGCGCAAACGCGTGCGTGAAGTTTTGGCATGGGTCAAGGCATTGGTGTTGGATAAAAGCTGATAAAGGCCGTCTGAAAAGTAAAAAATCGGGTCAATCCGCAACTTTTTCAGACGGCCTTACATCCGCCCCGCAAGTGTAACTTCCCCTGACAGAAAAGGCCGGTATGCAGCATACCGGCCTTTTCTGTCAAGAGATTGTATGACCTGCACACCACTGACTTCTGAACAACAGTACTACATTTCCAGACATTACCGCACCCAATCTTCCAACCAAACCGCATAAAATATCAGCTGCCGCCTCAGCCGCCGGCGGAGAAAACATTGGACTATGAAGCACCGGCTGATTTGTTTTCAGCGGCTCTTGCCAACCGTATTTGAGCGTTGCTCTTGAAATGCGAATGTAAGGCTTGTTACACGGCCGCTTTCGATGCCCTTAAAACATAATCGGCTTAAAGTCTAGGAGTCGGATAATTCTAAAGAATTAGATTTCGTAAACCTGACATATCAAAATGTACGAAAGCGGAAGCGGCTCTCGGAAAGCCGTCAAAATTATTGCGGTTTTTTTGCGGTTTTCACAATATTAATCTTTAAACAGCTTGTGATTTTGGATAAAATAACCAATTATTTTTTCGGTATTTTGTGTCAACGGCTAAAGCGGTTGCGCGAGAAATGGCTTTCGCGTTTCCGGCAGCATGTCGCGGCCGGCGGAAATACCGTGACCATGTTGCTTATCCACACATTCAGGTGCAACCATGTTAGCCAGTTACTTTCCCGTTCTCATCTTCATCCTCGTCGGCCTGATTGCCGGCGTGCTGTTTCTCCTGTTAGGCACGATTCTGGGGCCGAAACGCCACTACCACGAAAAAGACACACCTTTTGAATGCGGTTTCGAAGCCTTTGAAAACGCGCGTATGAAGTTCGATGTGCGCTACTATCTCGTGGCGATTCTGTTTATTCTCTTCGATTTGGAAGTCGCGTTTATGTTTCCGTGGGCGGTGGTGTTTAAAGAACTGGGCGCATACGGATTTTGGTCTATGCTGGTGTTCATCGTCTTGCTGACGGTGGGCTTTGTTTACGAATGGAAAAAAGGTGCGCTGGAATGGGAATAGAAGGCGTTTTGAAAAAAGGTTTCGTTACCACCAGCGCGGATACGGTGCTGAACTATATGCGTACCGGTTCGCTGTGGCCGGTGACTTTCGGTTTGGCCTGCTGTGCGGTGGAAATGATGCACGCGGGCATGGCGCGTTACGACCTTGACCGCTTCGGTATCATTTTCCGTCCATCGCCGCGCCAGTCCGACTTGATGATTGTGGCGGGTACGCTCACCAACAAAATGGCACCCGCCCTGCGCCGTGTGTACGACCAAATGGCCGAGCCGCGCTGGGTGTTGTCGATGGGTTCGTGCGCCAACGGCGGCGGCTATTACCATTATTCCTATTCCGTGGTGCGCGGTGCCGACCGCGTGGTGCCGGTAGACGTGTATGTGCCCGGTTGCCCGCCTACCGCCGAAGCCCTGATTTACGGCCTGATTCAGCTTCAAGGCAAAATCAAGCGCACTTATACCATTGCCCGCAACTAGGAGCGCGATATGCACGCAAACGATTTATACGCAACCGCGCAGCGCGTTTTGGGCGGTAAAGCCAGCAAAGTCATTTTGGCTTTGGACGAAGTAACCGTGGAATGTTTGCCCGAACACTACCGCGACGTGATGACCACCCTGCGCGACCACGACGAACTGCATTTCGAGCTGCTGGTGGATTTGTGCGGCGTGGATTACAGCACCTACAAAAACGAACCGTGGCAGGGCAAACGTTTTGCCGTGGTGAGCCAGCTTCTTTCCGTGAAAAACAACCGGCGTATCCGCGTGCGCGTGTGGGCGGAAGACGACGGCTTCCCCGTTGTCGATTCCGTTACCGACATTTATAACAGCGCAGACTGGTACGAACGCGAAGCCTTCGATATGTACGGCATCCTGTTCAACAACCACCCCGATTTGCGCCGCATCCTTACCGACTACGGTTTCGTCGGCCACCCGTTCCGCAAAGATTTCCCGATTTCCGGACATGTGGAAATGCGCTACGACGAAACCGAAAAACGCGTCATTTACCAACCCGTAACCATCGAGCCGCGCGAGATTACCCCGCGCATCGTCCGCGAGGAGAACTACGGTGGCTAAACTCAGAAACTACACCATCAACTTCGGCCCGCAGCACCCCGCCGCCCACGGCGTATTGCGCATGATTTTGGAATTGGAAGGCGAAACCATCGTCCGTGCCGACCCGCATATCGGCCTGTTGCACCGCGGCACCGAAAAACTCGCCGAAACCAAAACCTACCTGCAAGCCATGCCCTATATGGACAGGCTGGACTACGTTTCCATGATGGTCAACGAGCAGGCATACTGTTTGGCAGTGGAAAAACTTGCCGGTATCGATGTCCCCATCCGCGCCCAATACATCCGCGTCATGTTCGCCGAAGTAACGCGCATCCTGAACCACCTGATGGGCGTGGGTTCGCACGCGCTCGACATCGGCGCGATGACCGCCATTCTCTACGCCTTCCGCGACCGCGAAGAGCTGATGGACTTATACGAAGCCGTGTCCGGCGCGCGTATGCACGCGGCTTACTTCCGCCCCGGCGGCGTGTACCGCGATTTGCCCGAATTCATGCCCAAATACGAATCCAGCAAATTCCGCAACGCCAAAGTGCTGAAAGAGCTGAACGAGCCGCGCGAAGGCACCATGCTCGACTTTATCGACGCATTCTGCGAACGCTTCCCCAAAAACATCGACACCCTCGAAACCCTGCTTACCGACAACCGTATCTGGAAACAGCGTACCGTCGGCATCGGCGTGGTTTCCCCCGAACGCGCCATGCAGAAAGGCTTCACCGGTGTGATGTTGCGCGGTTCCGGCATCGAATGGGACATCCGCAAGAAGCAGCCGTATGAAGTGTACGACCGAATGGATTTCGACATCCCCGTCGGCGTGAACGGCGACTGCTACGACCGCTACCTCTGCCGCATGGCCGAAATGCGCCAGTCTGTCCGCATCATCAAACAATGCGCCGACTGGCTGCGCGCCAACCCCGGCCCCGTGATTACCGAAAACCACAAATTCGCCCCGCCCAAGCGCACCAATATGAAAGAGGGCATGGAAGATTTGATCCACCACTTCAAACTCTTTACCGAAGGCATGCACGTTCCCGAAGGCGAAACCTACACCGCCGTGGAACACCCCAAAGGCGAATTCGGCGTGTACATCATTTCAGACGGCGCCAATAAACCCTACCGCCTCAAAATCCGCGCCCCCGGCTTCGCCCACCTGCAAGGCATGGACGAAATGGCACGCGGCCACATGCTCGCCGACGTGGTGGCGATTATCGGTACCCAAGACATCGTGTTCGGGGAAGTTGACCGCTAAATAACCGGAAAGGCCGTCTGAAAAACAGGCCGTCTGAAAACCGAATAAACAGAAATCAGGTGCAAACCATGTTATCCGCACAATCCTTACAGCAAATCGACACCGAACTGGCCAAATACCCCGCCGACCAACGCCGTTCCGCCGTGATGGGCGCGCTGCGTATCGCCCAAACCGAACTCGGCTGGCTGAAACCCGAAACCATCGAATTCGTCGCGAACTACATAGGCATCGCCCCCGCCGCCGCCTACGAAGTCGCCACGTTCTACAACATGTACGACCTCGCCCCCGTCGGCAAATACAAACTCACCGTCTGCACCAACCTCCCCTGCGCCCTGCGCGGCGGCGTGGACGCAGGAGAATACCTGAAAAAGAAACTCGGCATCGGCTACGGCGAAACCACTTCAGACGGCCTCTACACGCTGGTAGAAGGCGAGTGCATGGGCGCATGCGGCGATGCCCCCGTAATGTTGGTAAACAACCACAAAATGTGCAGCTTTATGGATGCGGAAGCGATTGAAGCGAAACTGGCGGAGTTGAAGTAAAGGCCGTCTGAAAAATGCGTAGGTCGGGCATTGATGCCCGACGATAACGGTTCGGAATGTTTTGTCGGGCATCAATGCCCGACCTACAAGCAAAGCAATAGTAGATATAGTAGATTGGCTTGAAAACCCAACATAAATTCAGGCTTGTCTGAAAATGCCAAAAGGAAAACACATGAGCCACCAAATGATCCGTAGTACCGAATTTACCGCCGATCGCGCATGGGGTGCGCTTGATATTGCCAATATGAACGGCACCACCGTGCGCCTGCATTGGACGGACAAGCCCTACAAATGGCACGTTAACGATGGCGAAGAAGTGTTTGCCGTGATGGACGGCACAGTGGACATGCACTATCGGGAACAAGGGCAGGAACAAGTCGTGCGCTTGCAGGCGGGCGATATTTTCTTTGCAGGCATCGGAACTGAACACGTTGCCCACCCGCAGGGCGAAGTACGGATTTTAGTGATTGAAAAAGAAGGCAGCGTTTAAGCCGCATATCACGCAAGGCCGGCTGAAAACAACGGAAGCAAGCGTAGGTTGGGTCTTGACCCAACAAAACCATTAAAGGCCGTCTGAAATGTTGTCAATTCGAAGTACAAAAACTTCAGGCAGCCTGATAATTAAAGAGTAGGGTGGGGCAAACCCACCAAAAAGAAATTTCAGACGGCCTGTTAAGGCTACCTGAAAAGGCCGTCTGAACGTCCAAATAGAGAAAGACCGGGAAGGAACAAAAATGGAAGCCAAATGCCTGTGCGGTGCCGTTTCGCTGGAAGTCGAAACCAATCACAAACTGGATGCCTGCCATTGCGGCAAATGCCGCACTTGGAGCGGTTCTGCGGCGGTTACCCTGTCTGCCCGCAATCCGAAAATTTCAGGCGCGGAACACATCGGCCGCTATCGTTCTTCCGAATGGGCGGAACGCTGCTTCTGCAAACAATGCGGCACGCATCTGTTCGTTCAGGTCGGCGGCGATTACTACATCAACGCCGGATTATTTGCCGACAATGCGGATTTTGAGCTGGAAACGCAGATTTTTATCGACCGCAAAGCACCGTATTACGATTTGGCCAACGACACGCAGAAGCTGACCGAAAGCGAGTTTCTGGCCATGATAGGTGCGTGTTCACCGTAGTTTAAGCAGAGATTGGTCTTGAGCCTAAAGGCCGTCTGAAATATTTGCCAACCCAAACGGCAAAATTTCAGGCAGCCTGATGATTAAGAACAATTAATTTATACAGAATTCAAATTGGGAGAAAACCATGAACCAAAAAATAAAAAATCTGCTGGAAGACTGGCAAACGGTTAATCCTGATTTGTATGAAATCGCCAATAGTGTGCGCACTAGAATATTGCAACTGGCTGATACAGTAGGCGAAGAAGTGAAATACGGCGGTATTCTGTTTGTTGCACCTGAACCGTTTTGCGGCATTTTTGTTTATAAGCAACATGTAACTGTGGAATTTAGTCATGGTGCAGAGATAGAAGACCCACACGGTTTATTAGAAGGAAAAGGCAAAGGTCGCCGTCATTTGAAATTACATACGCTTGAAGACATAGAAAATAAGCATTTAACGGATTACTTACGATTGGCGCAAAAAGCAGCAGAATAAAATGCCAGTTTAAAAGAACAAGCGCAGGTTGGTTCTTGACCCGACAAAACTATTAAAGGCCGTCTGAAACGAATCCAAACAGCAAAATTTCAGGCAGCCTGACGATAAAGAGTAGGGTGGGTGTAAACCCACCGACAAAAATTTCAAACGGCCTGTTAAGGCTGTTTGGAAACACAACGTAGGTTGGGTTGCAAACCCAACATTGCCGATACACAAAGCTACCTGAAGGCCGTCTGAAAACATTTCAGGCAGCCTGAAATGAAAAACAAACCGTAAAAAATATCAGCAACCCGAATATTACCCAAACAAAAAGGCCGTCTGAAACCCACGCGCCGCCAGCCGCGCATTTCAGGCAGCCCCAACCGAAGCAAACCCAAAATAGGCAAACCAAATGGCTATTTACCAATCAGGCGTAATCTTTGACCGCGTGGACACCCGCGCCCGCGACTGCTGGACGCTCGCGGCCTACCAGGCGCGCGGCGGCTATCAGGCCTTGCGCAAAATCCTTACCGAAAACATTTCGCAAAACGAAGTCATCGAAGAAGTGAAAACCTCCGGCTTGCGCGGGCGTGGCGGTGCAGGCTTCCCGACCGGTTTGAAATGGAGCTTTATGCCCCGTTCCTTCCCCGGCGCGAAATACGTCGTCTGCAACACCGACGAGGGCGAACCGGGCACGTTCAAAGACCGCGACATCATCATGTTCAACCCCCACGCGCTGATTGAAGGCATGATTATCGCGGGCTACGCCATGGGCGCGGAAGCGGGCTACAACTACATCCACGGCGAAATTTTCGAGGGCTACCAACGCTTCGAAGAAGCCCTTGCCGAAGCCCGCGCCGCAGGCTTTTTGGGCAAAAACATCATGGGATTGGGCTTCGATTTCGAACTCTTCGCCCATCACGGCTACGGCGCGTACATCTGCGGCGAAGAAACCGCGCTGCTGGAAAGTCTGGAAGGCAAAAAAGGCCAGCCGCGCTTCAAACCGCCGTTCCCCGCGTCGTTCGGTTTGTACGGCAAACCCACCACCATCAACAACACCGAAACCTTTGCCTCCGTACCGTTTATCATCCGCGACGGCGGAAAAACCTTTGCCGAACAAGGTATTGAAAACGCAGGCGGCACCAAACTGTTTTCCATTTCCGGCCACGTCGAACGCCCCGGCAACTACGAAGTGCCGCTTGGTACGCCGTTCGCCGAACTCTTGGAAATGGCGGGCGGAATGCGCGGCGGCAAAAAACTCAAAGCTGTCATCCCCGGCGGTTCGTCCGCGCCCGTGCTGCCCGCCGACATCATGATGGGTCTGACCATGGACTACGACGCCATTGCCAAAGCAGGCTCCATGCTCGGTTCGGGCGCGGTCATCGTGATGGACGAAGACGTGTGCATGGTTAAGGCATTGGAAAGATTAAGCTATTTCTACTTTGAAGAATCCTGCGGCCAATGCACCCCCTGCCGCGAAGGGACAGGCTGGCTCTACCGCATCGTCCACCGCATCGCCACCGGCAAAGGCAAACCCGAAGATTTGGAACTGCTCGACAGCATCGGCAACAATATGGCTGGCCGCACCATCTGCGCGCTTGCCGATGCAGCGGTGTTCCCCGTGCGCAGTTTTACCAAGCATTTCCGCTCCGAGTTCGAGCATTACATCGAGCATGGGAAGCCGATGAAAGAGCATAAGTGGGGCGGGTGGTAATGATGGAAAACTCAGAAAAGAAAGTTTTTATTTTATATGGCGCAGCAAATCGAGGAAAAACTACAACATTCAATTTGCTATTTAATCAAATTTGCCGTAAGCATTCAGAAGATTTAATTTATTTTAAACGTAATGAATATCGTGCTGATTTTGTAGCAGTATTTAAAAAAGGTGGGATAACTATTGGTTTATATTCATCTGGTGATAATGAACATGAAGTAAGTCATAATTTATATCACTTAGATGCGTATCGTTGCGATTATGTTTTTGGAATATCAAGAACAAGAGGAGGTAGCTGTGTTGCTGTCAATCGCTATGCTGAATTAGTGCATGGTTCACAAGATATAATTTGTTGGATTGAAAAAGATTACGCCAATAATGAAGTTGATGAATTAGAGCAGAATACGAAAACTGGGAAAAAATTATTCCAAGAATTCATAAGATTATTTTCTAGTGAGTGAAAATTTCAGGTAGCGCGTAGGTATAACACTGTTTGATACGCAAAAAACTTGTTGGGTTTCCAATCCAACCTACTAGACTGAAAAGAGCGGTAGTAATTCAGGCAGCCTGAAACCGTAAATTGCCCAGCAATCCAGTCCCCTCCCCCGACTGGCGGGGGAGGGTTAGGGTGGGGGTGGCTCGTCCCGCTACCGAAAATGTAACTTTCAGGCAGCCTGAAGCGGAGTTCAGCATAGCTAAAATGCGCCACAGCACAAGAAACCCGGCATTACGGCAAAATGCCAAAAACCTAAAACAAAACATGACGCTTGCCGAACAGCGTTTGTGGTATCACTTGCGCGGCAAACGGTTGAATGGCATTAAATTTCGCCGACAACAAACCATAGGCGGATATATTGTTAATTTTGTGAGCATGGAATACAAAATTATCATCGAATTAGACGGCGGGCAACACGCCGAACAAACCGCCTACGATAATGCGCGAACCGAATTTTTAAACCGCCAAGGTTATCGCGTGGTGCGTTTTGGGAATAACGAAGTCTTGCAGCAAACAGAAAGTGTATTGGCAGAAATATTGAAGCAATGTAACAGCGCTTGCCCCCACCCTAACTCTCCCCCGTTGGAGACGGGGGAGGGGACAGGTTAGTGAAGCAGCCGATATTTCAGGCCGTCTGAAAACAGGTTGATGAATTATCTGCTAAACACGAAAATCCGCAGCGTTTCCCGAATTTCCGTGTATATGGAGCAACTAATCATGACTTTTGACATCCGTTCCCAAATCAGCCGTTTTGAAACCGCCATCAATACTGCCGACGAAGCCCTGATGAACGAGTTGGTGGATGCTTCCGCGCCGTTCTATACGCCTGCTTCGCCCGAGCCTTTATACGGCGCGGCAGGATTTCTGGCTCTGATCCGCTTTATGCGCGAGGGTTTTCCCGATATACAGTGGAAATTGGAAGAAACCGTTGCCGAAGCCGACAAAATCGCCGTGCGCTGGACATGCAGCGGCACGCACCAAGGTACATTTATGGGCGTGCCGCCCACGGGCAAACGCTTTTCCGTCGGCGTGATGAATTTTTACGACTTCAACAGTGAAGGTAAAATCATCCGCGACACCGCCGCCGAAGGCATGATAGGCATCGTCCGCGCCATCGGCCTGCTGCCGTAGTATAGAGTGGGTGTAAACCCACCGTTTCGGGCAGGCGCGTAGGTTGGGTCATGACCCAACGCTATTTGAAACGCAAAGGTTTTGTTGGGTTTGCAACCCAACCTACCAAATTGTCACGAAAAAACGATAACCGGCCGTCTGAAACCAACAAAACCCTTTTCAGACGGCCTACCGAAAAATTTTTTAATCAAAGAAAATAAAGTAACTAGGAAACCACCATGTTACAAATCGAAATCGACGGCAAACACCTGACGGTGGAGCAGGGTACGACGGTGATTGAAGCCGCGAACCGCATCGGTACGTACATCCCGCATTTCTGCTACCACAAAAAACTCTCCATCGCCGCCAACTGCCGCATGTGTTTGGTCGAAGTGGAGAAATCCAACAAGCCGCTGCCTGCCTGCGCCACACCCGTTACCGACGGCATGGTGGTGCGTACGCATTCGCCTTTGGCCAAAACCGCGCAAGCCGGTGTGATGGAGTTTCTGCTCATCAACCATCCGCTTGATTGCCCGACCTGCGACCAGGGCGGCGAGTGTCAGTTGCAGGATTTGGCGGTGGGCTACGGCCAGTCAGCCAGCCGCTACACCGAGGAAAAACGCGCCGTCGTCGGCAAAGACATGGGGCCGCTGGTTTCCGCCGCCGAGATGAGCCGCTGTATCCACTGCACCCGCTGCGTGCGTTTTACCGAAGAAATCGCGGGTGTGCAGGAAATCGCGATGGCCGGACGCGGCGAGCATTCGGAAATCATGCCGTTTATCGGTAAGGTGATTGAAACCGAATTGTCGGGCAACGTGATTGATTTGTGCCCGGTCGGTGCACTCACGAGCAAACCGTTCCGTTTCGATGCGCGCACTTGGGAGCTGAACCGCCGCAAATCGGTATCGGCACACGATGCTTTGGGCAGCAACCTGATTGTACAGACCAAAGACCACACCGTTCGCCGTGTGCTGCCGCTGGAAAACGAAGCGATTAACGAATGCTGGCTGTCCGACCGCGACCGCTTCGCCTACGAAGGCCTGTATCACGAAAGCCGTCTGAAAAACCCGAAAATCAAACAGGGCGGCGAATGGGTGGATGTCGATTGGAAAACCGCGCTGGAATATGTGCGCAACGCCGTCGACTGCATCGCCAAAGACGGCAACCGAGACCAAGTGGGCATTTGGGCGAACCCGATGAACACGGTGGAAGAACTGTATCTGGCGAAAAAACTGGCCGACGGCTTGGGCTTGCGCCATTTCGATACGCGCCTGCAAAACCGGGACGCGCGCGTTTCAGACGGCTTTGACGGTGCGCAATGGCTGGGTCAGAGCATCCGTTCGCTGGCCGACAACGGTGCGGTTCTGGTGGTGGGGGCGAACCTGCGCCAAGAGCAGCCGCTTTTGACCGCCCGTCTGCGCCGCGCCGCCAATGCGCGCATGAAACTGAGCGTGTTGGGCAGCCGTAAGGAAACCCTGCATATGCCGCTGCTGGCGCAGGAAGCGGTGCATCCGAATCTGTGGGCAGGCCGTCTGAACGAATGGGCAGGCGATTTGGACGGCGACATCGCCGCCGCGTTGAGCAATGCCGACCGTTCCGCGGTTATCCTCGGGGCGGAGGCGCAAAACCATCCTGATTACGCTGCCATTTATGCCGCTGCGCAAAAGCTGGCCGCCGCCACCGAATCGGTGTTGGGCGTATTGCCGCAGGCCGCCAACAGCGTGGGTGCGGGTGTGTTGGGCGTGAACTCGGGCGACAGCATCCAAGCCATGATTCGCGAGCCGAAGCAGGCGGTGATGCTCTTCAACGTCGAACCTGAAATCGATGTCGCCGGCGGCGCGCAAGCCGTGGCCGCATTGAAACAGGCCAAGAGCGTGATGGCGTTTACGCCGTTTGAAAGTGAAACTTTGCGCGAAGTGGCCGACATTATGCTGCCGATTGCGCCGTTTACCGAAACGTCGGGCAGCTTCGTGAACATGGAAGGCCGTCTGCAATCTTTTTACGGCGTGGTGCAGGGCTTCGGCGATTCGCGGCCGTTGTGGAAAGTGTTGCGCGTGTTGGGCAATCTGTTTGACGTGAAAGGTTTCGATTACCACAGCAGCGAAGAGATTCTGAAAGATGCGCTGAGTCAGGAAAGCATATCGGCCAAACTCGACAACTATATCGAATTTGACGGCGCCGCCGTTCAGACGGCCTCGAATCAATTGGTGCGCACGGGCGGCACGGCGATTTACGCAACCGATGCCGTTGTGCGCCGCAGCGCACCGTTGCAGGCCACAAGCCATGCCGCCGTGCCCGCTGCGCGCGTACACAGCCAAACGCTGGCCGCACTCGGTCTTTCAGATGGCCAAAACGCAGTCGCCAGACAAAACGGCGCGGCGGTAGGCGTGACCGTCGCCGCCGATGACACGCTGGCGCAAAATGTGGTTTATTTGCCGCAGCACGGTGCAAATGCGGCATTGGGTGCGATGATGAACGAAATCGAACTGGTGGGGGCTTGATATGCAGGAATGGTTCCAAAATCTGTTTTCCGCCACACTGGGGCTGGGCGAACCCGGCCTGACCGTCGGTTTGGTGGTGTCGGTAGTGTTGAAAATCGTCATTATCCTGATTCCGCTGATTCTGACCGTGGCCTATCTGACCTATTTCGAGCGCAAGGTCATCGGCTATATGCAGCTGCGCGTCGGCCCCAACGTAACCGGCCCGTGGGGCTTGATTCAGCCGTTTGCCGACGTGTTCAAGCTCTTGTTTAAAGAAGTGACGCGCCCCAAGCTGTCGAACAAAGCCCTGTTCTACATCGGCCCCATGCTCTCGCTCGCGCCCGCATTTGCGGCTTGGGCGGTGATTCCGTTTTCCGAAGAATGGGTGCTCACCCATGTGAACGCGGGCTTGCTGTTTATTTTGATGATTACCTCGCTGTCGGTTTACGGCGTGATTATCGCCGGCTGGGCGTCGAACTCGAAATACTCGTTTCTCGGCGCGATGCGCTCGTCGGCGCAGACCATTTCCTACGAAATCGCCATGTCCGCCGCGCTGGTGTGCGTGGTGATGGTGTCGGGCAGCATGAATTTTTCCGACATCGTGGCGGCGCAGGCCGAAGGCATTGCCGGCGGCTCGGTTTTCTCGTGGAACTGGCTGGCCTTGTTCCCCGTGTTTATCGTGTACCTGATTTCCGCCGTGGCCGAGACCAACCGCGCGCCGTTTGACGTGGCCGAGGGCGAGTCGGAAATCGTGGCCGGTTTCCATGTCGAATATTCCGGCTTCGCCTTTGCCCTGTTCTTCTTGGCCGAATACATTTTCATGATTCTGATTGCCGCCCTGACCGCGCTGATGTTCCTCGGCGGCTGGCTCTCGCCTTTCCCGCAGAGTTGGGGTTTTATCGGCGCACCGAGTGCGTTTTGGATGTTCGCCAAAATGGCCTTCATCCTCTACGGCTACCTGTGGATACGCGCCACCTTCCCGCGCTACCGCTACGACCAAATCATGCGCCTGGGCTGGAAAGTGCTGATTCCGATTGGCTTTTTGTGCATCGTATTGCTCGGCGGCTGGATGATTTCGCCGTTGAGCTTGTGGAAATAAAGGCCGTCTGAAAAAGCAGGGTGGGTTTACACCCACCCTCCCGAATTGAACATATTTTTCAGACGGCCTCAAAGAGCAGGCCGTCTGAAACCGAAATTTAAAAAACAGAGAACCCGATTCAAAGGGAACACGACATGGCAAACCTAGTTAAAACCTTCCTGCTCGGCGAATTGGTTAAAGGCATGGGCGTGACGCTCAAAAACTTTTTCGCCCGCAAAGACACGATTTACTTCCCCGAGGAAAAAACGCCGCAATCCGTGCGTTTCCGCGGCCTGCACGCACAACGCCGCTACCCCAACGGCGAAGAACGCTGCATCGCCTGCAAACTGTGCGAAGCCGTCTGCCCCGCCATGGCGATTAACATCGAGAGCGAAGAGCGCGCCGACGGCACCCGCCGCACCACGCGTTACGACATCGATTTGACCAAGTGCATCTTCTGCGGCTTCTGCGAAGAAGCCTGCCCCACCGATGCGATCGTGGAAACCCACATCTTCGAGTACCACGGCGAGAAAAAAGGCGACCTGCACATGACCAAACCGATTCTGCTCGCCATCGGCGACCGGTACGAAGCCGAAATCGCCAAACGCAAAGCGGCGGACGCGCCTTACCGTTAAGGCCGTCTGAAAAACGTCGGGAGATAAACCGTGAGCCAAGCCGTCAGTGATTTGCAAACCCTAATCCGTTCCATGCAGCCTGTTCTGCATGAGGGCGCATACTGCTTTGCCACGCTGCCCGAAGGCAGTGGGCTGACGGCTGCGGAAATCCACGCCGGTATCCGCGAGGCGGAAGGCCTGTCGGTGGTGGTGGATGAAGAAACTGCGCGCAAATACGGTTTGCAAAACGCCTTCCGCGCCGCATGGATTACCCTGAACGTACATTCCGACCTTGCCGCCGTCGGGCTGACCGCCGCCTTTTCCGCCGCACTCGGCCGCGCCGGAATCAGTTGCAACGTTGTTGCCGGACATTGCCACGACCACATCTTCGTGCCGTACGAACAGGCCGAAACCGCAATGGAAACGCTGCTAAACCTGCAACGCAACGGCGGGTGAAGCGGCAAAACAGATAGGCCGTCTGAAAGATGTGTAGGTCGGGCATTGATGCCCGACGGGAAACTAAACTGTGCAGGCTGCCTGAAAGGATAAAACCATGAATGTAAGATTGCTTGGCAGCGTTTTCATATTATTATTCTGTACTGCTTGCACATCACTAAGTACCATCACCGACAGCATTGTCCGTGCAAAAATTTTACCTAATGAAATACGCGCAGAAACTGCCGGCCGTTATCAATATATTTTTGCTCGGAATACGGCAAACGAAGTCGCTATATTCCGCCAATTTGTCGCCAGCTACCGACCATATCTAATAGGAGGGTATGTGGTAATAGACGAAGGCAACGAAAGCAGATTGAGCGAAAAAGTAAAGGCGCACTATTATTTGGTACTGGACAGCAAGCGTTTGAGCAGCGAGCAACAGCATGAATTGCAACAGAAATATCGCGCTACGCGTTTGGTGCAAAAGCGGCCGACGGATAATTGGCAAGTTGTATTTGTCGCAACAGGTGAGAAAATAGCCATGAGTCATTTGGTTAAGACGCACCACTTAACGGATAAAGATACATTAAACACGCCCATACCCGTAACCATCCGCATAAACGGAACACAGCTTACACCTGTGGGCGAAGTGGTGTTGATGCCATTTTTTCCCATTTTGATGATGTATGGCTGTGCAGCATCTAACTGTATTTAATACCGTAGCGATTGGCGTTTCAGACAGCCGCAACCCTGCATTCAAAAAAATCAAAACCCCAACCGAGAAAGAGTGCTATGACCTTCTCCCTAATCATGTTTTACGTTTTGGCCGCCATCATCCTGTTTGGCGCGCTCAAAACCGTAACCGCCAAAAACCCCGTTCACGCCGCGCTGTATCTGGTGCTGACTTTCTGCGTGAGTGCGATGATGTGGATGCTGATGCAGGCCGAGTTTTTGGGCTTGACGCTGGTGGTGGTGTACGTCGGCGCGGTGATGGTGTTGTTCCTGTTCGTCGTAATGATGCTGAACATCGACGTCGAAGAAATGCGCAAAGGCTTTTGGCGGCATGCGCCGGCGGCAGGCGTGGTCGGCGTGTTGCTGGCGGTGGCCTTGATTCTTATTTTGGTGAACCCGAAAACCGATTTGGCTTCGTTCGGCCAAATGCGCGACATTCCGGCCGATTACGACAATATCCGCGATTTGGGCCGCCAGATTTACACCACTTACCTGCTGCCGTTTGAATTGGCGGCGGTGCTGCTGCTGCTCGGCATGGTGGCGGCGATTGCTTTGGTACACCGCAAAACCACCAATCCGAAATACATCAACCCTGCCGACCAAGTGAAAGTGACCGCCGACGAAAGCCGTATGCGCTTGGTGAAAATGGACGCGGTAAAACCGCAAACCGAAGCCGGAGAATCCGTTTCAGACGGCCTCAAACAAGAAGGGGAGGGCAAAGCATGATTACCCTGACGCATTATTTGGTACTCGGCGCGCTGCTCTTCGGCATCAGCGCGATGGGCATTTTCATGAACCGTAAAAACGTGTTGGTTCTGCTGATGAGCATCGAATTGATGCTGCTGGCGGTAAATTTCAATTTCATCGCCTTTTCGCAGCATTTGGGCGATACGGCCGGACAGATTTTCGTGTTTTTCGTCCTGACCGTCGCCGCCGCCGAATCCGCCATCGGCTTGGCGATTATGGTGCTGGTGTACCGCAACAGGCAGACGATTAACATTGCCGATTTGGATAAGTTGAAGGGCTGATTTTCAGACGGCCTGAAGAATCGGATGCCGTCTGAAAACAGCCGATGCCCAACCTGCGAGCGATAAAATATGAATACTGTCGTGCAATACCGCCCGTTTTTCTTTTTTTCGCTGTCTCTGCTGATACCGTGGGTTTTATGGTTCGCAACCGCCTGCATCAGCCATCTGCCGAACGCGGCCGACTATGGGTGGGCGCAGGCAGGGTTGAGTTTGGCAGGGTTGTTTTTTCCTGTTGCGCTGGCGGCTTGGCTGCTGGCTAAAAATCCCGTGCTGCTGGCCGATGCCCTGCCGCGGGTATTGAAATGGTCGGGTTTTCCGAAACGCTATCTTGTCGGGGCATTGCTGCTGCCGTTCGGTTCGCTGGTGTCGGCGCAGATTGTGTCCTTGTTGTTCGGATACGGCACGGAGCAGTTTTATGTTTCGGGCAGCCCGTCTTTTACGTCTGTGCTGCTGTCGCCTTGGCTGATGCTGATATTGGCGGCAATCGTGGAAGAACTGGCGTGGCACTCCTACGGTACGGATGCGCTCACGGCGCGGTTTTCGCTGTTTACGGCATCCATGATTTTTACCGTTTATTGGGCGTTGTGGCATCTGCCTTTGGCGTTTATCAAAGGCTATTACCACAGTGAAGTGGTAGAGCAGGGCATGATTTATACTGCCAATTTTGTCGTCAGTATGGTGGTGTTCGTTTTACTGATGAACTGGCTGTATGTAAAAAGCGGACGCAGCATTTTGATAGCGGTGCTGTTTCATCTGACCGCCAATGTGGGCAACGAGATTTTTGCCACCCACCCGATGAGCAAGGTGATCCAAACAGGGCTGCTGTTGGTTTTGTGTGTTTGGCTGCTGAATAAAGAGCGCGAATTGTTTTTTTCCAAACCGAAAGTAGCTTGGCATCAACAATAGCAACAATAAAATGATGCCGTCTGAAAAATATTTAAATCGAAGTACCGTTGAACAATAAAAGTTTCAAAAATTCAAAAGGCTAGTCAAATGAACGACATGACTTTATATCTCATCATCGCTCTCACGCCGCTGGCAGGCTGTCTGCTGGCGGGGCTGTTCGGCAAACAGATCGGCCGCGCGGGCGCGCATACGGCGACCATACTCGGCGTGGCGGTGTCCGCCGTGCTGTCGGCCTATGTGTTGTGGGGCTTTATCGACGGCTCGCGCGCGAAGTTCGACGAGAATGTCTATACCTGGCTCACGATGGGCGGCATCGACTTTTCGGTGGGCTTTCTGGTGGACAGCCTGACCGCGATGATGATGGTGGTGGTGACGTTTGTGTCGCTGATGGTGCATATCTACACCATCGGCTACATGAAAGACGAAGCAGTCGGCTACCAACGCTTTTTCAGCTATATCTCCTTGTTTACGTTCAGCATGTTGATGCTGATTATGAGCAACAACTTTATCCAGCTCTTTTTCGGCTGGGAAGCGGTGGGCTTGGTGTCGTATCTGCTGATCGGCTTCTATTTCAAACGCGAAAGCGCGATTTTTGCCAACCTGAAAGCGTTTTTGGTGAACCGTGTCGGCGATTTCGGCTTTATTCTCGGCATCGGTTTGGTGTTGGCCTATTTCGGCGGCAGCCTGCGCTATGCCGACGTGTTCGCTTATCTGCCGCAGATTCAGACGGCCACGATTCAGCTTTTCCCGGGTGTGGAATGGAGCTTGATTACGGTTACCTGCATTCTGCTGTTTGTCGGCGCGATGGGTAAATCGGCGCAGTTCCCGCTGCATGTGTGGCTGCCCGACTCAATGGAAGGTCCGACGCCGATTTCCGCGTTGATTCACGCGGCCACGATGGTGACGGCAGGTCTGTTTATGGTGTCGCGCATGTCGCCGATGTATGAATTGAGCACCACCGCGCTGAGCTTCATTATGGTAACGGGGGCGATTACCGCGCTGTTTATGGGCTTTTTGGGCACGGTTCAAAACGACATCAAGCGCGTGGTGGCGTATTCGACCCTGTCGCAACTGGGCTACATGACCGTCGCTTTGGGCGCGTCGGCTTATTCGGTGGCGATGTTCCACGTGATGACGCACGCGTTTTTCAAAGCCTTGTTGTTCTTGGCGGCGGGCAGCGCGATTATCGGCATGCACCACGACCAAGACATGCGCCACATGGGCAATCTGAAAAAATACATGCCGATTACGTGGATCACCATGCTGCTGGGCAATCTGGCCTTGATCGGCACGCCGTTTTTCTCCGGTTTTTACTCTAAAGATTCGATTATCGAAGCGGCCAAATACAGCACCATTCCGGGCAGCGGTTTTGCCTATTTTGCCGTGCTCGCCAGCGTGTTCGTGACTGCGTTTTACGCGTTCCGCCAATACTTTATGGTGTTCCACGGCAAAGAGAAATGGCGTGAAACCGAACACCATCATTCAGACGGCCATGACGACGGCCACCATCACGGCTTGGGCAAAGACGACAATCCGCACGAAAGCCCGTGGGTGGTAACTTTGCCGCTGGTGCTGCTCGCCATTCCGTCGGTCGTCATCGGCTATATCGCGATTGAGCCTATGCTGTACGGCGATTTCTTCAAAGACGTGATTTACGTCAACCACGAAGCGCATCCGACCATGCGGATAATGGGCGAACATTTCCACGGCGCATTGGCCATGGTGGCGCACAGCTTCCAAACGCCGGTGCTGTATCTGGCAATCGCAGGCGTGTTAACGGCTTGGTTCCTTTATGTGAAAGCACCGCATCTGCCGGCCAAAATCGCCGCCACATTCAGCCCGATTTACAAACTGCTGGACAACAAATACTTCCTCGACACGATTTACTACAACGTGTTCGCCAAAGGCAGCCGCGCATTGGGTAATTTCTTCTGGAAAGTCGGCGACGTGGCGATTATCGACAACGGTATCGTCAACAATTCCGCCAAAGTGGTGGGCGCAGTCGCCGCGCAAGTGCGCAAAATGCAGACCGGCTTTATCTACAGCTACGCCGCCGCGATGGTGTTAGGCGTGTTGGTGCTGCTGGGGCTGACTTTCTGGCGTTTGTTTGTGTAGCAGGTTTCCAGACGGCCTTGGATTAGGTTGAGGCCGTCTGAAAGAGAAAATTAGGAAAAGCATGATGGAAAAGAAAATTTTTGACGGAATCTTCCGCTTCGAGCAAGTGAAAGGTGTCGGCACCATGCAGGTGAATTTTTTACCTAATCAGCGAGTTTATACGTTGATTGGTGAAAATGGTGTGGGAAAAACTAAATTTTTAGAGTGCGTATTTACAGTTTTGTTGCTGACAAATCGTATTGTTCGTAAAGCCCCTTCATGGGTGCATCAAAATGCTGTGCCATTTAAAAAAACTAAATCTCCAATTGGTGAGGAAAGTTTTACCTCTTTGGATGAGAGTATTCCTGCAGACTTACCGCCGAATAATTTTGACATACCTGCATTAGCTTTAAACTGCCAATGGGGAACTGGATTATTTTCTGGGTTTCAACATGATTGGCCTATTGTTTATTTAGCGGCTCAAAATCGTGGAGGATTACAACATGTTGGTAAAACTATAGAACAGATGGGAAGTTTTAAACATCGCTCAGAGCGTTATTTCCAGCAGTTATTTTCGGTTTTATATCACAAAACTGATAATTTTAAATCCCTCAATATGGACACCAACATTGAAGAGTGGATTATTCAGCGAGCCCAATCTGCTAACCCCTACCAATCGAAAGAAGACAACCGCAAGATAGAAATCGATACTTTATTGCATTTATTGAATAATATTGATGGACGCATCGACAGAGACTTTTTGGAAATTTCTGGCAATAACCGCGTGTTTATTAGGGTAGAAGGTAAAAAAACTGAATTATCGGATTTATCCAGTGGGTTTACTTCGATTTTTAAAATTATTCAGTCAATTATTGCGGGTTACAGCTACTTCACCAATGAAGTACAAATCGCCCATGTACGTGGTGTGGTATTGATTGATGAGATTGAAAGCCATCTGCACAACGAATGGCAAGTAAAAATTGTGCCGTTGCTGAAAAAGCTGTTTCCGAATACCACGTTTGTGATTACCACCCATTCGTCTTTGGTGATTAGCCAGTTGGAACAGGGCGAAGCGTATCGCTTGAAACGTAATAAGGAAGACGGTGTGGTGTATGGTGAAGTGATTGATTATCCGAGCCAAGCCTCTTTTGTGGATTTGTTGAACGAAGCGTTTGGCGTGGATTTGAATAGTTTGAAAATCGAACGAGCCAAAAAGCATGGCCAGCAGCAGGCAAAAAAGGCATTGTTGGATTTAGTAAATCAAGAATTGGGCAAGTCGGGGGAATAATGGCAGATTATTTGTTGGATACCAATTATTTGATTTATCTGGCCGATGCTGATGCCGATGAAACCAAACGTAAGGAAATTTTGCAGGATTTTGCTGAAAAACTGCAACAAGATGACAGCCATTTTTTTCTTACGCCATTGATTCGCTATGAGGTTTTGCGTGGCGTGGATTGGGGGAATAGAGAAAAACTGCAAATATTGTCGGATATTCTGAAGCAGTTTGAATCATTGGATATTAAACAGGATGTAGCGGATTTGGCCGGAGAGCTTTACAGATTTGATAAATTTGAGGCCGAACGTACGCAATCCGGCAGAAACTTAGAAAAACGAAAATTCGATATGTTTCATTTTTCAACGGCTCAAATCAATCATTTGGAAGTTTTATCGAAAGATGGTGATTTAGCGAATATCGCTGCATTACACCAAAAGATGCAAGATGAGAAGGCCGTCTGAAAGCCATTTCATTTAAAATAATCGAAATTCAAACTCAAACCACAGGAAAAAAACATGTTTTCCAACCACTTACTCAGCTTGGCCATATGGGTGCCGATTGCCGCGGGCTTGCTGGTGCTGGCCACGGGCAAGGACAGCCGTGCGCCTTTGGCACGCATACTTGCGCTCGTCGGTGCGCTGGCCGGATTTTTGGTCACGCTGCCTTTGTTTACCGGATTCGACCGTTTGAGCGGCGGGTATCAGTTTACCGAGTTTTATCAATGGATTCCGCTGTTGAAAGTGAATTACGCGCTGGGTGTGGACGGGATTTCGGTGCTCTTTGTGATTCTGAACGCGTTTATCACGCTGATGGTGGTGGTCGCGGGCTGGGAAGTGATTCAGAAGCGCACGGCGCAGTATATGGCGGCGTTTCTCATCATGAGCGGGCTGATTAACGGCGCGTTTGCGGCGCAGGACGCTTTGCTGTTTTACGTGTTTTTCGAGGGCATGCTGATTCCGCTGTATCTGATTATCGGCGTGTGGGGCGGTCCGCGCCGCGTTTATGCGTCGGTGAAGCTGTTTCTCTATACGCTGATGGGTTCGCTGCTGATGCTGGTCGCGCTGGTGTATCTGTCGTATCAGGCGGACGGCAGCTTTTCGATTGTGGAGCTGCAAAACATCAAACAGATTCCGTTAACCGTGCAGCAATTGCTGTTCGGCGCGTTTTTCCTGTCGTTTGCCGTGAAAGTGCCGATGTGGCCGGTACACACTTGGCTGCCGGATGCGCACGTTGAAGCACCGACGGGCGGTTCGATGGTGCTGGCGGCGATTACGCTGAAGCTGGGGGCATACGGTTTCCTGCGCTTTATCCTGCCGATTGTTCCCGATGCCGCGCGCTTTTTTGCGCCGGTAATGATTGTCTTGAGCCTGATTGCGGTGATTTACATCGGCATGGTGGCTTTGGTGCAGACCGATATGAAAAAGCTGGTGGCGTATTCGTCCATCAGCCATATGGGCTTTGTGACGCTGGGCATGTTTTTGTTTGTGGATGGCAGTCTGAACGATTGGGCGGTGAAAGGCGCGATTATCCAGATGATTTCGCACGGTTTCGTTTCCGCCGCGATGTTTATGTGCATCGGCGTGATGTACGACCGCCTGCACACGCGCAACATCGCCGATTACGGCGGCGTGGTGAATGTGATGCCCAAATTCGCCGCCTTCATGATGCTGTTCGGCATGGCCAACGCAGGCCTGCCCGCTACTTCGGGCTTCGTGGGTGAATTTATGGTGATTATGGGTGCGGTGGAAACCAATTTCTGGATTGGCGCATTGGCCGCGCTGACCTTGATTTACGGCGCGTCGTACACCTTATGGATGTACAAGCGCGTGATTTTCGGCGAAATCACCAATCCCGAAGTGAAAGAAATGAAAGACATCAACTGCCGCGAGTTTGCCGTACTTGCCGTGCTTGCCGTGGCCGTGTTGGGCATGGGTCTGTATCCGCAAGCCTTTATCGAAGTGGTGCATCAGGCGGCCAACGACCTGATTACGCAAGTCGCGCAAAGCAAGATTTGAGGTGTGAAGAATGAACTGGACTGATTTGAATTTACTTCCCGCCATGCCTGAAATCGTTTTGCTGGCGGTGTTGTGCGTGGTGTTGCTGGCCGATTTGTGGATTGGCGACGACAAGCGTTACCTGACCCACACCATGAGTTTGGCCGGTATCGTGATTGTAACGCTGACGCAGCTTGCCGTGTGGGAACAGGGCAGCACGTCGTCTTTCCACGGCATGTATATCGCCGACGGCATGTCGCGTTTGGCGAAACTCACGCTCTACGGCCTGACCGCCGGCCTGTTTATCTACAGCAAGCCCTACAATCAGGCGCGCGGCCTGTTCAAAGGCGAATTTTACACGCTGTCGATGTTCGCCCTGTTGGGCATGAGCGTGATGATCAGCGCCGGACATTTTCTGACGGCCTATATCGGCTTGGAACTGCTTTCGCTCGCGCTCTACGCCATGATTGCGCTGCGCCGCGATTCGGTGGCCTCCGCCGAAGCCGCGCTGAAATATTTCGTACTCGGCGCATTGGCTTCGGGCTTGCTGCTGTACGGCATTTCCATGGTGTACGGTGCCACCGGCTCGCTGGAATTCGCCACCGTATTGGCGACGGCGTTTGACGAGCAGGCCAACGGCTGGCTGCTGAAGCTCGGCTTGGTGTTTATCGTGGTGGCGATTGCGTTCAAACTCGGTGCCGTGCCGTTTCACATGTGGGTGCCCGACGTGTATCACGGCGCGCCGACTTCCGTCACCGCCTTTGTTGGCACCGCCCCGAAAATCGCCGCCGTGGTGTTCGCCTTCCGCATTCTGGTAACGGGTTTGGGCACGACGTTTGAAGACTGGTCGCAAATGCTGGCGATTTTGGCCGTGGTGTCGCTCTTGGTCGGCAATCTGGCCGCCATCATGCAGACCAACATCAAACGTATGCTCGCCTATTCCACCATTTCGCACATGGGTTTTATCCTGCTGGCGTTTATGGCGGGTGCGGTTGGTTTCGCCGCCGGCCTGTATTACGCGATTACCTATGCCCTGATGGGCGCGGTCGGCTTCGGCCTGTTGATGGTGTTGTCGAACGAAGTCATCGAATGCGAAGACATCAAAGATCTGGCCGGACTCAACCAACGCCACGCGTGGTATTCGTTTTTAATGCTCTTGTGTATGTTCTCGATGGCCGGCATTCCGCCGCTGATGGGCTTTTACGCCAAGTTTGCCGTGATTAAGGCGTTGCTGTCGCAAGGCTACGTCGGCCTGTCGGTGTTCGCCGTCGTCATGTCGCTCATCGGCGCGTTCTACTACCTGCGCGTCGTGAAAGTCATGTATTTCGATAACGCCGAACACGACCACCCCGT
Organism: Neisseria sp. CCUG12390; assembly: GCF_047837985.1. Classification (GTDB taxonomy): domain Bacteria; phylum Pseudomonadota; class Gammaproteobacteria; order Burkholderiales; family Neisseriaceae; genus Neisseria. The sequence goes on along the minus strand of NZ_CP181244.1, from coordinate 2,471,343 downwards.
CGGCGGCAACTACGCCGTGAAATTCGTGCTGACCGTCAACGCGCTGCTGCTGCTGCTGTGGGGCGTTATGCCGCAGGTCGTTATCGACTGGTGTGCCGCGGCCTTGAACAACACGCTGTAAACAACCGACGGCAGCCGCACAAAGGCTGCCGTTTTTGCTAAGATAACGGCCATGTTTTTCAGACGGCCTTCGGCCTGTTTTTAAGGCCCGTAGGGTGGGTACTTGTTGCCCACGTTCGTCGATGCCGAAACAGGCCGATGTTTTTGCAAATTTGAGATTAAACCTGAAAATCTATGTCCGTCATTCCCGCGCAGGCGGGAATCCAGACTTTTAACTTGCTGTAATTTTTTAAATATTTCTGCAGCCGACAGCTCTGGATTCCCGCCTGCGCGGGAATGACGGATTGAGATTTTTGAATGCTTTCGAATTTTGCAAAGTCTCAGGCCGTCTAAAAACAGTAAACTATACTTGACCGATAACATTCGAGACAGAAAATTTTCAGACGGTCTGAAATCGTCAGCCGTAGGGTGGGCACTTGCTGCCCACATCTTCGTCAAACAAAACCATGTTTTCAGACGGCCTGCAAACCATTAAGGTCGTCTGAAACCCGAAAGACCCAAAATGACCGCATCCATGTATATCCTGCTGCTGTTGGCCCTGATTTTCGCCAACGCGCCTTTCCTGACCCAAAAGCTCTTGGGCGTGATTCCCTTGGCTAAGAAACATTTCGGCCACCACCTGCTCGAACTCTTCATCGGCTTCGGCATCACCGCCGCGCTCGCCTACCTGCTCGAATCGCGTGCCGGTGCGGTACATCCGCAGGAATGGGAGTTTTACGCCGTGGTCGTGTGCCTGTATCTGATTTTCGCCTTTCCGTGTTTCGTGTGGCGGTATTTCTGGCACGCGCGCAACGTGCAGTAATATTTTCAGACGGCCTGTCAACATGAGGCCGTCTGAAAATCGGGAAGGATAAGGCGCAACGATGTATTTTGATAACGGAAATACCCAAATCCGCTTAGACATTCAAGGGTATGAGCTTAATGGCCGGTGCAGCCATGATGAAGACAATAATTGGCTGGTGGTGCGCTTGACGTTTGCCGATGAGCAGACTCAAAGCCGTTATAGGGTTGATAGTGCCTGTTTGCTAACCGATGAAGCGGCGGAATTATTGCAATGGTTGGAAAATATCAGAGATGGCGTGGTGGTCAAGTCGTATTGCAACTTTCTCGAGCCGTGTCTGTTTTTCGAATATGAAGCAGACAATCTGATCATCGGGCTGTTTGCCGAATATGCGCCCGACGGCTTTGCCTTGCCTCTGAATGAAGATAGCGAAGCAAGATTTTATTTCCACAAAAATACGTTGTCTTTATGAACAAATCATTCGGAATTGGGCGGCGCAAGTCAGCCGGTTTCCCATACGATAATCTTTTAAAGCCCTTAATTTCAGACGGCCTGAAAACCAAGCAAAGGCCGTCTGAAACCGCAAAACCCGTAGGGTGGGCATTGATGCCCACCTATCCAACGATCAACTTGCCAACGAAACCACAGCCATGACTATTCAAAACCTCTCCCAAGCCAAGCTCATCGTCGTCAAAGTCGGCTCCAGCCTCGTTACCGCCGAAGGCCGTGGCATCGACCAGGCCGCGCTCAACCGCTGGGCGACCCAAATCGCCGAACTCAAATCGCGCGGCACCCATGTCATTTTCGTCTCCAGCGGCGCGATTGCCGAAGGCGTGAAACGGCTCGGCTGGCCGAAACGCCCCACCGCCATCAACGAATTGCAGGCCGCCGCCGCCGTCGGGCAGATGGGCATCGCGCAGGCCTACGAATACGCCTTCGCCTACCACCAAATCCACACCGCCCAAATCCTGCTCACCCACGAAGATTTGAGCAACCGTACCCGCTATCTCAACGCCCGCAGCACCCTGCTTACCCTCGTTGAAAAAGGCATCGTCCCCATCATCAACGAAAACGACACCGTTACCACCGACGAAATCAAACTCGGCGACAACGACACCCTCGGCGCGCTGGTTACCAACCTTGTTGATGCCGATGCGCTCGTCATCCTCACCGACCAAAGCGGCCTGTACGACAGCGATCCGCGCAAAAACCCGCAAGCCAAGTTTATCCACCAAATCGAAGCCGACCATCCCGATTTGGAACAAATGGCCGGCGGCGCAGGCAGCAGCGTCGGCACCGGCGGCATGTACACCAAAGTCATGGCGGCCAAACGCGCGGCCTTGAGCGGCGCGGCCACCGTCGTTGCCAGCGGTCGCGAACCCGATGTCTTGCTGCGCCTGCAACAGGGCGAATCCATCGGCACACTGTTCACCAGCGCGCACAGCCGCGTCGCCGCCCGCAAACAGTGGCTGCTCGGCCATGTGCAGGTTGCCGGAAAAATCCACATCGACGGCGGCGCAGAACGCGCCCTGCTGGAAAAACACGCCAGCCTGCTCCCCGTCGGCTGCGTGAAAACGGAAGGCCACTTCCACCGCGGCGAACTCGTCGCCATCATCAACGCCCAAGGCGAAGAAGTGGCGCGCGGCCTGATCAACTACGGCAGCGACGAAACCGCCCGCATCCTGCAAACGCCGTCTGAAAAAATCGCCGACAAACTCGGCTACGCGCACGAAGCCGAACTGGTTCACCGCGATAATCTGGCCGTGCGCAAATAATCAGGCAAGAGACGGAAAGGCCGTCTGAAAAAATCCTGAAAACATTGAATTGCCAGCGGCAGGCCGTCTGAATTTCAGACGGCCTGAGGCCTTGTAAAAACGAAACTTAAAAACAAGAAATCCGGTTAAGCCAAGAAATCTGTCCCCGTCATCAGATGCGCAAGTCCGCTATGCTGCCCCGCGCAGCCGATGACGGATGAACGTTTCCGTCCATTTACGGATTTTTCCAAAGCACAGCCCGCATTCAGCCGCGAACACCGACAGAAAGTCTCCCATGAACGCCGAACCGATTGTCAGCCACCGTTTCCATACCCCGTTGGGCGACATGCTCGCCTGCGCCACCGAACAGGGTTTGTGTCTGCTCGAATTTGTCGGCAGCCGCAGAATCGAGCGCGAACAGCAGGATTTGTCGCACCTGCTGCAACGGCGTTTTGTGTTCGGCACCAACCGCCACATCGAACAGACCGAAACCGAAATCGGCGAATATTTCCAAGGCGCGCGTCAGCGGTTTGACGTCGCCCTGCACATGCCCGCCGATGCGTTCCGCCAAACCGTTTGGGCGGCTTTGCGTGAGATTCCCTATGGCGAAACGACCCATTATCAGGCATTGGCCGAACGCATCGGCCGCCTGGATGCCGTGCGCGCCGTCGCAGCGGCCAACGGCGCAAACCGCGTTTCCATCATCGTTCCCTGCCACCGCGTTATCGGCAAAGACGGCAGCCTGACGGGGTACGGCGGCGGTTTGCAGCGCAAGCAGCGTCTGTTGGAACACGAGCGCGGGCAAAACCGTCGGGAGGCGGATTTGTTCGGTTAGACGGCGCGATTGCCGACATGCCGTCTGAAACGGTTTTCAGACGGCCTTTCCGTACGGAGAATATTTTGAATAAAAACGAGAGAAAACTCATTTTGCTTTCCGTGCTGCTGTGGCTGGCTTCGCTGCCGTGCGAAGTGTTTCCGGGCTATATCGGCATGGAGGTTTTGGTGCTGGGAACGCTGTTCGGCTGGATGGTGGGCATCGGTTATTTCGCCGTTTATGCCAATCCGGTTTACGCCGTATTGCTGGTTCAAGGGTGGTTCGGGCGCGGCGGCAAAGCCGTAAGGGTGTCGCTGCTTGCCGTCATGTGGGGCTTGGCATTGTTGACGTTCACGCTGGACAAAATCATTGTCAGCGAAGCCCCGACTTATGTTTCCGCTGCCTACGGTGCCGGGCTGTATCTTTGGTTTGCCGCGCTTGCCGTTGCTACTGTTGCGTCGATACGCGGTTGGCGGCAAACCGACAGCCGCCTGCCCGAACAGACGGTTTGCCGAATCAGGAAATAAGCGGCAGGATATTTCCGTCTGCCGTCGGTTCGTTTTTTGTCGGACTTGTCGTCGGCGGACTTGCGTAAGCGTGGCAAAGGCCGTCTGAAACTGTTTGGCGTTTCAGACGGCCTGCCGTTCCTAAAATCGCGGCATTCCTAACGGCCGGATTCTGCTAAAATCAATTTCCCCTTTTTCTTTTTTCAGACGGCCTGAGTTATGCAAAAAACCACCCTGATTTGGTTCCGCCGCAATTTGCGCCTGTCCGACAATGCCGTGCTGCAAACCGCCGTTGCGCGCGGCTTGCCGCTGGCGGCGGTGTATGCTGCGGAAAGGCCGTCTGAATCTGCCAATCCGCGCCGTGCGGCTTTTCATCATCAGGCGGCGGCGGAATTGTCGGCGGCGTTGGCGGTCAAAGGCATCCCGTTGTTTGCCGTGCAGGGCGATCCTGTCGAAACCTTACCCGAATGGGCGAGGCGGCTGAACGCGCAAAGCGTGTTGGCCGACGAAGCCTACACGCCGTCTGAAACCTTGCAGGATAACCGCATTTGGCGGATTTTGGATGCAGAAGGCATCGCGTTCGAGCGGATTAACGACCGCGCCGTATTTGCCAAAGCCGACATTATGAGCGAATACGGCCGGCCGTATGCCGAATTCGCGCCCTACAAACAGGCTTGGCTTCAGGCCTTTCGGCAGCATTTTTCAGGCGAAAGGCCGTCTGAAACCGCCAAAATTCCGTTTCAGACGGCCTTTGCCGGTTTGCCGCCGTTTCCCGATGCGCCGCAGGCCGTGTTGGCGCAGCGCGGCGGCGAACAGGCCGCTTGGCGGCAGTGGCGGCAGTTTTTGCCCGAACTGGATGTTTATCCGCTGCTGAAAGATTTTCCGGCGAAAAAAGCCACCTCGCAGTTGGGTGCGTATTTGTCCGCCGGCTGCATTTCGCCGCGCGAGTTGGCGCAGGAGGCCGCCGCGCGCGGTGCGGACGTTTGGCTGGAAAACCTGATTCGGCGCGATTTTTACTACCAGCTGGCGTTCCATCACGCAGAAATGCCGTCTGAACCGGAAAATCCTGCCGATGCCGTATTTTTCCAACGCTGGACGAAGGGCGAAACCGGGTTTCCGCTGATTGACGCGGCCATGCGCTGCCTGCGCAAGAGCGGTTGGCTGCCGCCCGTGTTGCGGCAGGTGACGGCGCAGTTTTGGTGCATGACTTTGCGGCAGAACTGGCAACACGGTGCGGCTTGGTTTGCCGCGCAGCAAACCGACCACGACGAAGCCCTCAACATCGGCAACTGGCAGGCCGCCGCCGGTCTGCTTTCGCCGCACGCGCTGCGCGTGCTCCATCCGACCGTTGCCGCGCAGCAGTTCGATCCCGACGGGACGTTTATCCGCCGCCATGTGCCCGAACTCGCCCATCTGCCCAAAGATTTCATCCACACGCCGTGGCTGGCCGGGGCAGACATCGACAGTCACGGTTATCCGCCGCCCCTGGCCGAGGCCGTCTGAATTTTTTCAGACGGCCTGCCAACCCGTTATTTTCCTTGAATAAAATATAAAAATCATGCGCTTCACTTTTTCCAAAAATCCGTTTTCCTTCAAGCCTGCGCTCTTTGCGCGGCCAAGCCCGACCGCGCCTGTTCGCGGCCACTTTGCCGAGGGCTGGCTCAATTCCTACGAACGCTACCGCTACCGCCGCCTGATTCACGCCGTGCGTTTGGGCTTGGCGGTGGTGTTTGCTACGCTGCTGGCGCGCCTGCCGCAGGTGGAACACGGCGAGTGGATCGGCATGACGGTGTTTGTGGTATTAGGGATGTTGCAGTTTCAGGGCGCGATTTATTCCAAAGCGGTGGAACGTATGCTCGGCACGGTCATCGGCCTGGGAGTGGGTTTGGGCGTGTTGTGGCTGAACCAGCATTATTTCCACGGCGGCCTGTTGTTTTATCTGGCGGTGGGCATATTGAGCGCGGTGTCGGGGTGGGCGGCGGTCGGCAAAAACGGCTATATGCCCATGCTGGCCGGCCTGACCATGTGCATGCTCATCGGCGACAGCAGCCTGGATTGGCTCGACAGCGGCGTGGTGCGCGCGCTGAATGTGTTGATTGGCGCGGCGATTGCGGTTGGTGCGGCCAAACTGCTGCCCTTGCGTTCGACGCTGATGTGGCGGTTCATGCTGGCGGATAACCTGACCGATTGCAGCCGTATCATCGCCGAAGTGAGCAACGGAAAATGTATGACGCGCGAACGTTTGGCGCAAAACCGCATCAAAATGAAACAAATCAACGCGCGTCTGGTCAAAAGCCGCAGCCATTTGGATGCGATGGCAGGCGAGAGCCACATCGGCAAACCGACCATGGAAGCGATGCAGCTGGCGCACCGCAAAATCGTCAACAGTACCGAACTGCTGCTCACGACTTCGGCCAAACTGCCGCAGCCCGACATCAGCGAAGATGAAGCCAAACTCATCAACAGCCAGTTTGCCCGGTTGCAGCGCGAACTGCGTTTGACCGTCCGCCTGATTAAAGGCCATTACGCGCGGCGCATCCGTTTCGACAACGGCCCGAATCCCGAACTGGAAAGGCTGGCGCAGCATCTGCCCTTTGACTGGCAGGGCTTTTTATGGCTGGGGGCGAACACACGGAACGAAGTGGCGGGCTTGGTGATTTTGCTGCAGCGCACGCGCCGCCGCTGGCTGGATACGTATGAATTGCAACGTCTGCGCACCCATTTGCTCGAACGCAGGGAAGATGCGCGGGAAGAAGAACAGGCCGTCTGAAAATAAATCCGGATTTGTCATCAAAAAACGGGGCAGGGTGTTGTATCATAATGTGCGCCCAAGAAAACGATAATTTATTAATATAATCTTGTCTGCGAGGCCGTCTGAAAGCCGGTAGTTTACGTTTTCAGACGGCTTTTGTTCCGTTTGCGGTTAAACGAGCTTTAATTTTGACAAAACCATGACAGACACAAAGTAGAAATAGCATGATAAACCGTTGGTTTTACACACAACTTTGGAAAACCGCGCCGCTGCTGATCCGTCGCTATCTGAAAAAGCGTGCCGGCCAATCGCCCGCGTATCTGGACAATTGGGGCGAACGTTTCGGCGCACCGCTGCACAATCCCGTGCAGCAGCCGATTTGGATACATGCCGTTTCCGTGGGCGAAACCCGTGCCGCGCAGCCTTTGATTGCCGCATTGCGCCGTTATTTTGCCGATGCGCCGCTGCTGCTGACTCAGATGACGCCGACCGGCCGCGCCGCCGCCGAGGAATTGTTTCCCGATGCCCAATGCCGCTATCTGCCTTACGACAAGCCGGAGTGGATTGAGCAGTTTTTAAGCGAACACAAGCCGCGTTTCGGCGTGTTGATGGAAACCGAAATCTGGCCGAATCTGATTCACGGTTGTGCCGAGCAGGGCGTACCGCTGTTTTTGGCAAACGCACGTTTGTCGGAGAAATCGCAACGCGGCTATCTGAAAATCCGCGGTCTGGTCGAGCCGGCCATGCAGACGTTGAGCGGCTGCTTCGCCCAGACCGCCGCCGATGCCGAACGTCTGCACTTGATCGGCGCATCGAATGTGCATGTGTGCGGCAACACCAAATACGACATCACGCCGCCGGAAGGCATGCGCGCGCTGGCAGCGGCATTTCAGGAACGCATCGGCAAACGGCCGGTGGTCTTGTGCGCCAGTACGCGTTTCCACAAAGGCACAGACGAAGCGGAATTATTGTTGAACGCATGGCGGCAATACCGCGGCGATGCGTTGCTGGTGATTGTGCCGCGCCACCCCGAACGTTTTCAGACGGCCTTCGATACCGCTGTGGCATTGGGATTCAAGGTGCAGAAACGCAGCGACAACGGATTGGTGTCGCCCGATACCCGGGTTTGGATCGGCGACAGCATGGGTGAATTGTTTGCCTATTATTTAAGCGCGGACGTGGCCTTTGTCGGAGGCAGCCTGGTCGACACCGGCTGTCAGAACATCATCGAGCCGATTGCCTGCGGCGTGCCGACCCTGTTCGGCCCCTCCACATACAATTTCTCCGCTGCCTGCGCCTTGGCGGTCGAAGCCGGTGCGGCGCAACAGGTTCAGACTGCGGAGGAATGGTTCGGGGCGGTCAAAGAATGTCTGGATAATCTGCAGTTGAGCGGGCGGTTCGGCAGCAGGGCGGAGGCATTTGTTTCCGCGCACCGCGGCGCGAGTGAGCGCATGGCGTATGAAATCGGCAAGATGATTTTGAAAAAAGAAATGCTGGTGTCCGACAAGACACCGCAAGAGCCGAATCCAGCCGGCCAGGATGAATAAGATGCAAAAAGGCCGTCTGAAATCATGAAGTTTCAGACGGCCTTTGATATTTGACCGGATTAGCGGTTCACTTGGCTGCCGATAACGCCGCCCAAGGCCGCGCCGCCCAAAGTAGAAGCGGTATCGCCGCCCAGTAGGTTGCCGGCCACGCCGCCGACGACTGCACCGGTCGCAGTATTGCGTTGGGAAGTCGACATGCCAGCACATGCGCTCAGTGAAGCGGCAACGGCAATCAGGGCAACGGTTTTGGTGATCATTGATTTCATGTTTTGTCTCCAATCCTGAAAGGATTTTTGTGTTTAAGGTACGGCGACAGTATGGCACAAACTCGGTTTAGTAATCTCTTGGAAAAGTAAGAGTCTTTAAACTTAAGAAAATTTTTTTATCCGTGGTACACTGTTTTCAGGCAGTGTAAACTAACGCGGCAATATCGGATAAATCGCAGAGAATATACAGAGACAGACTATGAGTGTTTATGCAGTGGCACACATTGTGCACTTGTTTTGCGGGATCGCTTTTGTGGGCGGCGTGTTTTTTGAAATGCTGGTGTTGTCGGTCATGCATACCAAACGCGTGTCGCGCGAGGCGCGGCGCGAAGTGGAAAAAGCGATGTCGTACCGCGCCGTGCGCGTGATGCCGCCGGTGGTGATTGTGCTGTTTCTTTCCGGTCTGGTGATGGTATTCGAACGTTATGTGCCGGTGTTCCACCAGCCGTTTGCATCGTCTTTCGGCACGATGCTGTTTCTCAAAGTCTTGCTGGCATTCAGCGTGTTGCTGCATTTTGCCGTTGCCGTGGTCAAAATGGCACGCGGCACGTTGACCGTGGGTTGGTCGAAATACATTCATGCGGTGGTGTTCACACACATGCTTTTGATTGTGTTTTTCGCCAAAGCAATGTTTTATTGGGTATGGTAAATGGCTTCCGGAACAGATAAAAGGCCGTCTGAAAATTTTCAGACGGCCTTTGCATGAATACGCGCCCCCGGTTATTTGGTTGCGTCTTTGGCTTCTTGGGCAGCCTTTTTAGCAGCTTCTACCGCATTGTCAGCCGCATTTTTGGCCGCATCGGTTGCATCTTTGGCTGCATCGGCCGCGTTATTCGCAGCGTCGGCGGCATCATTCTTCACGTCGTTCATGGCAGAAGCCGCGTTATCGCGTGCATTCTCTACCGCAGCGGCAGCATTGCTGGCTGCATTTTTAGCATCGGAAGCCACGGCTTGCGCCGCTTCTTTAGATTCTTGTTGGGCTTGTTGCGAACAAGCAGCCAAACCCGCCACCATCATTGCAGCAATCAGAAATTTTTTCATGGTTATCCTTTCGTTATTGACTTATCGGCTTTTAAGCCGATGGAAAATCATAGCACAGCGAATTAAGTTACAGCAGATTTATTTCATCACAAACATGCGGCGGTAAAAATATTTTTTAAAAAGTATTGACACCGTAAAATCCCATAAATATAATACGGAGCTTATCGGGTCGTTAGCTCAGTCGGTAGAGCAGCGGACTTTTAATCCGTTGGTCGAAGGTTCGAATCCTTCACGACCCACCAGATAAAGAAAACCTGCTTAGCAATAAGCAGGTTTTTTCATGTCCGCCGTATCCGCCGGCGCACCGAATTTTCAGACGGCCTTTATGGATAAAACAGGCGGTTTGGCGTAAAATATGCGCAATTTTATCGATTCGTTTCAAAAGGCCGTCTGAAATCCGCGGCCTGTCTTTATTTTTGGAAAACACCATGAGCGAACAGCACAATCCCCAAGTCGAGCCGCAGCTTGACGAAAACCAAATCATGGCCTTGCGCCGCGAAAAATTGAACGGTATCCGCCAGCAGCGCAACGCTTACCCCAACGATTTCAAACGCGACAGCTTCGCTGCCGATTTGCAGGCAAAATACGGCGATTTGGGTAAAGAAGAACTCGATCCGCAAGCCGTGCCGGTGAAAATCGCCGGCCGCATGATGCTGAAACGCCAGATGGGTAAGGCCAGCTTCGCCACCGTTCAGGACGCAAGCGGCCAAATCCAACTGTATCTCAACAACAAAGGCGTGAGCCAAGAGGTGTTGGACGATTTCAACCATTGGGATTTGGGCGACATCATCGGCGCGGAAGGCACGCTGTTCAAAACCAATCACGGCGAACTGACCGTGCGCGTTTCCAATATCCGTCTGCTGAGCAAATCGCTGCGCCCGCTGCCGGACAAGCATAAAGGATTGTCCGACCAAGAAACCAAATACCGCCAGCGTTATGTCGATTTGATTGCCAACGAAGAATCGCGCCAAACCTTTATCAAACGCAGCCAGATTATCCAGTCGGTGCGCAATTTCATGGTAAACGAGCAGTATTTGGAAGTGGAAACGCCGATGATGCACCCGATTCCGGGCGGTGCGACGGCCAAGCCGTTCGTTACCCACCACAATGCGCTGGATATTCCGCTGTATCTGCGCATTGCGCCCGAGCTGTATCTGAAACGCTTGGTGGTCGGCGGTTTGGAGCGCGTATTCGAGATTAACCGCAGCTTCCGCAACGAAGGCATGTCGGTTCGCCACAATCCCGAATTTACCATGATTGAGTTTTACGAGGCGTTTTCCGATTACGAACGCATGATGCAGATGGCGGAAGACATTATCCGCAACGCTTCCGTTACGGTAAACGGTACGGCGAAAATCAGCTACAACGGCAAGGAAGTCGATTTGGAAAGCCCGTTCGAGCGGCTGACGATTTTGGGCGCGATTAAAAAATACAATCCGCACTACACCGATGAGCAGCTGAACGATGAAGCATGGCTGAAAAAAGAAATTGTCAAACACGGCGAGAGCCTGCCACCGTCGCCGGGCATTGGCAGCCTGCAACTGGCGTTGTTTGAAGGTTGCGCCGAGAGCAAATTATGGAACCCGACTTTCATCGTCGATTATCCGGTGGAAGTGTCGCCGTTGGCGCGTGCGTCCGACAGCAAGCCGGGTTTGACCGAGCGTTTCGAGCTGTTTGTCGTCGGCCGCGAATTGGCCAACGGTTACTCCGAGTTGAACGATCCGGAAGACCAGGCCAACCGCTTCAAGTCGCAAGTGGCGCAGAAAGATGCGGGCGACGACGAAGCCATGCACTACGATGCCGACTACATCCGCGCGATGGAATACGGTTTGCCGCCGACCGGCGGTTGCGGTATCGGCATCGACCGCCTGGTGATGCTGCTGACCGATGCGCAAACCATCCGCGATGTGATTCTGTTTCCGCAAATGCGTCCGGAATAAAACATGAAATCCGAGGCCGTCTGAAAATTTTCAGACGGCCTTTTTACACAGAACGGTTTTCAGACGGCATGGAAAATCGGGTGTTTTATGGTAAAACGCCCGACAACGGATTGTTACAACATCATGACGAATCTGATACAATCGTTGACAATTTAAGCGGCCTGATGCGGTCAGGCCGTCTGAAACTTTTTTATTTCGAAGGATAAATATGACCGAATCTTTACACCAATGGGTCACGGCCATTAACGGTCCGATGTGGAACGGCTTGATTTTCTTATTGCTGGGCACAGGCCTGTTTTTCACGATTGCAACCGGTTTCGTGCAATTCAGACTGTTCGGCCGAAGCGTTAAGGAAATGTTGGGCGGACGCAGACAGGGCGACGATCCGCACGGAATTACCCCGTTTCAGGCATTCGTTACCGGCTTGGCGAGCCGCGTCGGTGTCGGCAATATCGCCGGTGTGGCGATTGCCATCAGCGTCGGCGGCCCGGGTGCGGTGTTTTGGATGTGGCTGGTGGCCTTAATCGGCATGAGTTCGGCATTCGCCGAATCGTCGCTGGCGCAATTGTTCAAAATCCGCGATTACGACAACCACCATTTCCGCGGCGGCCCGGCCTATTACATCACGCAGGGACTGGGGCAACGGTGGTTGGGCGTGCTGTTTGCCCTGAGCCTGATTTTCTGTTTCGGCTTCGTATATGAGGCCGTGCAGTCCAACACCATCGTAGCGGCTACCGAAGCGGCTTGGGGTTGGAACAAACACGCCACGGGCGTGGCTTTGGTGATTCTGACCGCACCGGTCATTTTCGGCGGTATCCGCCGTGTGGCGAAATTTGCCGAAGCAATTGTGCCGATTATGGCAGGGCTGTATCTCTTGTTGGCACTGTATATCGTGCTGGTGAATGTGAGCATGATTCCGCAGGTGTTCGGCATGATTTTCGCCGATGCGTTTCAAGTCGATGCGGCAGGCGGCGGTTTGCTCGGCGGGCTGATTTCGCAAACCATGATGATGGGCATCAAGCGCGGTCTGTATTCCAATGAAGCCGGCCAAGGTTCGGCGCCGAATGCGGCGGCCGCGGCAGAAGTGAAGCACCCCGTTTCGCAAGGCATGATTCAGATGTTGGGTGTGTTTGTCGATACCATTATCGTATGTTCGTGCACAGCATTTATCGTGCTGGTATCGGGCGTACACGGCGGCGAGTTGAGCGGCGTGCAGTTGACTCAGGCGGCGATTGTGCAGCAGGTCGGTGACTGGGGCGCGGATTTCTTGGCAATTGTCCTGTTCCTGTTCGCGTTTTCGACCATTATCGGCAACTACGCGTATGCGGAATCGAATGTGCAGTTTATTAAGAGCAACTGGCTGATTATGGCGCTGTTCCGCATGGGCGTGCTGGGCATGGTGTATTTCGGTGCGGTGCAGAGCGTGCCGCTGGTGTGGGACATGGCCGATATGGCGATGGGTACGATGGCATGGATTAACCTGATTGCGATTTTGCTGTTGTCGCCGTTGGTCTTCCTGCTGTTGAAAGACTACACCGCGAAATTGAAAATGGGCAAAGAGCCGGAATTCAAATTGTCGGAACATCCGGGTTTGAAACGTAAAATCAAATCGGATATTTGGTAAGGTGGATATTTGAACGAAAGGCCGTCTGAAAATTTCAGACGGCCTTTGCTTTATCGGCGGTATGAGTTGCGGTGCAAAACTTGGCAGATTTAGACCGGCATCGGAAACCGTTATGTTGCCGCGGTATAACCTGACAGAATGTCGAAAAGGTTTTCTGTGCAGAGATAGGGTAAACAAAAGGCCGTCTGAAAATCAAAGGAATATTTGATTTTCAGACGGCCTTTCAGTGCGGTTATTCTTTTACAAATGATACGCCGTTTAATTGGGAATTCAAAATGGCGGTACGCAGGGCGGTCAATGCTTTCGGCCGCACGAAATTGCGGCGGTAGGCCAAGACCACGCGCCGGCTGGGTGCAGGGGCTTCAAACGGGATGATGCTGAACAGCAGATGGTCGTTTTCGGTCAATGCCGTTGCCGGCATGACACTGATGGCCAAGCCGCTGGCAACCATGTGGCGGATGGTATTGATGGAACTGCCTTGCAAAGTGTTGGTCAGGCCTTGGATTTTCTGTTTGGCCGCCAATTCCGAACAGCTCGACAATACTTGGTCGCGCATACAGTTGCCCTCGGTCAGCAGCAAAACCTGTTCTTCTGCCAACATGTTTGAGGTGATGGCATCCAGTTCTTCAAAATGATGGCCTTTGGGTACGATGACAAAAAACGGCTCGTCGTATAAAGGCTCGGTTACGATGCCCGGCTCCTGAAACGGCTCGGCGACCACGATGGCATCCAGATCCCCGCGCTTGAGCGATTCGGTCAGCGTGTAGGTGTAGTTTTCCTCAAGCATCAGCGGCATTTTCGGCGCGGTATCGCGCAGCGAAACGATCAGCTTGGGCAAAAGGTAGGGGGCGACGGTAAAAATCAAGCCTAACTTGAACGCGCCTTCCAATTCGTTTTGCTCTTCATTGGCCAGATGCTTGATTAAATCGGCTTCTTCCAATACGCGGCGGGCTTGGGCAACGATACGTTCACCGGCTTCGGTGGTGATGATGTCGTTGCTGCTGCGGTCGAACAGCGAAACCGACAGCTCTTCCTCCAGCTTTTTAATCGCAATGGAAAGAGTGGGCTGGCTGACAAAGCAGCGTCGCGCGGCACGTCCGAAATGACGTTCCTGCGCAACGGCCACGATGTAACGCAATTCGGTCAAAGTCATTCAGCGGCCTTTTTTTGTTCAGGCAGGGTGATGTTCAGTTCAAGAACGTCCAAGCCGTCTTGTTTCTCTTGGGAAATACGGATGTCGTCTAAGGAGACGTTTACATACTTGGACAGCACTTCCAGCAATTCTTTGCGCAGCGTCGGCAGGTAATCCGGCGCACCGCCGCCGTTTTCATTGGCGCGTTCCTGTGCAATGATGATTTGCAGACGGTCTCGGGCTACCTCGGCGGTCTTCGATTTTCTGCCGAACAGCTTATCTAACAACGACATGGCTTAACCTCCGAACAAGCGTTTGAAGAAGCCTTTTTTCTCTGCTTCGAGGAAACGCATTTCGCGGTTTTCACCGAGCAGGCGGGCAATCACGTCTTTGTAGGCTTCGGCGGCCACCGCGCTGTTTTGGTGGATAACGGGTTCGCCGGCATTGGAAGCCTGCAAGACGTTTTCCGATTCGGGAATCACGCCCAGCAATGGAATACGCAGAATGTCGCAAATGTCCTGTACCGACAGCATTTCGCCTTTTTCTACACGCTCCGGCGAGTAGCGGGTAATCAGCAGGTGTTCTTTCACCGTGCCGCCTTGTTCGGCTTTGCGCGATTTGCTCTGCAAAATGCCCAAAATGCGGTCGGAGTCGCGTACGCTGGATACTTCCGGGTTGGTGGTGATGATGGCTTCGTCGGCGAAATACAGCGCCATCAATGCGCCCTGCTCGATACCGGCAGGAGAGTCGCAGATGATGTATTCGAAGCCCAGTTTTTTGCCGGCCAGTTCTTCCATCACTTTTTCCACGCCTTCGCGGGTCAGCGCGTCTTTGTCGCGGGTTTGCGAAGCCGGCAGGATGAACAGGTTTTCGCAGTTTTTGTCTTTAATCAGGGCTTGGTTGAGCGTGGCTTCGCCTTGGATCACATTGATCAAGTCGTACACCACACGGCGTTCGCAGCCCATAATCAAGTCGAGGTTGCGCAGGCCGACGTCGAAGTCGATAACGGCGGTTTTGTGGCCGCGCAAAGCCAAACCGGTTGCAATACTGGCGCTGGTGGTGGTTTTGCCGACGCCGCCCTTGCCTGAAGTCACTACGATGATTTTTGCCACGATATTTCCTTTTTCAGATACTAAAACTCAAGATTTTAAAAAATTATTCCGCATTAATTGCATTGATGACCAAGCGGTTGTCCTGCAATGAAACCTGCACAGCTTTTTTGTGCAGGTGTTCGGGTAAATCCTGCTCGAAATTGCGGTAAATGCCGGCCACGGAAACCAATTCGGCCTGCATGGAGTGGATGAAAATGCGCGCGTTGGTGTCGCCTTTGGCTCCGGCCAGCGCACGGCCGCGCATCGGTGCGTAAATGTGGATGTTGCCGTCGGCAATCAGCTCCGCGCCTTGGCTGACGATGCCGGTAACGATTAAGTCGCCGTTTTCCGCGTAAACCTGTTGGCCGGTGCGTACCGGGGTGCTGATTAAAACGGTCGGACTGCTGATGACGGTGGCGGAAACGGGTTTGAGTTCGGAGGCCTGCAATTGCGGCTGCTGCGGCGCATCCGATTTGTCGCCGCGGCTGAACACCAAATGATAACGGGCGGCATAGGCGGCCCATGTCTCGCTTTCGTGGCGCAAGCCCAAAATCTGCATGCCGTAGCGGGCAAACAATGAAATCATGCCGGCAAGGTCTAAAGATTCGGGGTGTTCGAAATCCTGTACATCCAAAACAAACGGAACAATTTCCAAACCTTGATACTGGCCGGTACGCTGGCGCAAAAATTCTTCCAATTCAGTCAAGTCTGCAGTATGCAGATGAATCGCCAGCACATCCAGGCGTGCCGACTTAACGTCAAACGCGGGTTTCATAAGTGAGTGAGTAAACAATAAAAAATTTTAATGACGTAAGTTTACCGTGTTAATCTAAGCTATTCAATCCGTTTGAGCCGTCTGAAATGAAAAAAATATTCCATATCGTAGGCGCGGGGCGTGTCGGACAGACTTTCGCCGCATTATTGAGCCGTCATCCCGATTGGCGGCTTTCCCATATCGTCAGCAGCCGTTTGCCACCGAATGCTTACGGCGCAACGGTTTCGGCGGATATTGCCGATTTGCCGGAAGCGGATGTGATGATGATTGCGACACCGGATAATGCCATTGCTGCAACTGCCGAGCGCATCGCCCGTTATGCCGAGTTGACACCGCAAACCGTGGTTGTACATTTGAGCGGTGCCAAAAGCATACAGGTTTTACAGGCGGTTAGAGAACGCGGTGCGTTGGCCGGCAGCCTGCATCCGGTGTTTGCGTTTGCCGATGTGGAACATTCCGTGGCGCACTTGGCGGGCAATCTGTGTGCCATTGAAGCCGATGATGCACATGCTGTCGAGATTTTGCAACAATTGGCCGAAGCCTTGGGATTGACCGCGTTTACGGTGCCGTCTGAATACAAAGCGCGTTACCATGCCGCTTTGTCGGCGGCATCCAACTTCAGCGTGACCTTGGCCGCATTCGCCCAGGATTTGCTCACTCCGCTGGATTTTCCGGAAACGTTGTCCCGCCGTTTAATCGGTGATTTGATGCGGCAGAGCATTGACAATTTGGGCAAACTGCCGCCATTGCAAGCCCTGACCGGCCCGATTGTACGCGGAGACGACGGTACGGTGGCGGTACATCTGGCGGCGATGACGGCGGAAGAACAGGTTCATTATCGGGCTTGGGCGCAGGCTACCTTGAATTTGGCCCTGGCGAGATTAGATAAGGAGGCGGCGCAAAAAGTTCAGACGGCCTTGAGGGAGGTTGGAGAGGATGAGGTTTGAGGCCGTCTGAAAAACGTCAGACAGCCGGTTGCACGGTTTTGAACCGGCGCGGCGATAATGGCAAACAGAAAATTGGCTGTGGTGTCGGGTTGATTGTGCAAGGCGAAGAGGCCAAGACCTTCACCAAACCCGGAAATAGATTTTTTGGTCTAAGTTGGGTTTTGCAAAGTCTCAGGCCGTCTGAAAACCGTTCCATTGAATTAGGATAAGTTTTTCAGACGGCCTCAAGCTTTGTGTACAACGCGGTTGGAACCTGAAAACCATGCCCGTCATTTACTGTGCAAATCCGCTAAGTTCCCCGTGCAGCCGACGACGGAGATTTTTGAATGTTTGCGGGCTTGGCAAAGATTTTCGATTCTGAAACAGGGCGGATGACTTGCGACGGAACGGATGCGTGAGGCCGTCTGAAAAATTGTGAGCAGGTCGATTCCTCCGGAAAAAGGGAAAACAAAAACAGCGTATCGGCAACACGATACGCTGTTCAGACGGTCTTGAAGCCGATTAATGGTGAATATCCAACACTTTGGCGGTATGGCTGATGATTTCTTCGGCAAACGCAGGATTGTCGTTCAATTTCACGCCGTAGCCCGGAACCAGTTCTTTCAGACGGCCTGCCCATGCGTCTTTGTGTTGCGGGAAGCATTGGTTTACCAAGCGAATCATCAGCGGCACGGCGGTCGATGCGCCTGGTGACGCACCCAAAAGCGCAGCCAGCGAGCCGTCGGCATGGGTGACCAGTTCCGTACCGAATTGCAGCACGCCGCCTTTTTTGTCGTCTTTTTTAATGACTTGCACGCGTTGGCCGGCGGTAATCAGTTCCCAATCGTCGGGATTGGCGTTCGGATAGTATTCCAAAAGCGAGGCCACGCGCTCTTCTTTGGTTTTGCGCAATTCGCCGAGCAGGTATTTGGTCAGCGGCAGGTTGTCCCAACCGGCGCGCAGAATCGGCAGCAGGTTGTCGCGGTGGATGGACATCGGCAAATCCAATGCCGAACCCTGTTTCAAAAAGTTGGGTTTGAAACCGGCATAAGGGCCGAACATCAGATGGCGTTTGCCGTCGATGTGGCGGGTATCCAAATGCGGTACCGACATCGGCGGCGCACCGACGGAGGCTTGGCCGTATACTTTGGCGTTGTGTCGTTCCGCGGTCGCTTCGTTGTTGTTGCGCAGGAACAGGCCGGAAACAGGGAAGCCGCCGTAGCCTTTGCCCTCGGGAATGCCGGATTTTTGCAGCAGCGACAATGCGCCGCCGCCCGCACCCAAGAACACGAAACGGCTGCGCAGGGTCAGTTTTTGGGTATTGTCTTTGGTGTCGCAGGTTTTAATCGCCCATGCGCCGTCGGCTTCGCGGTTGATTTCTTCCACATGGCGGCCGCACAAGAGTTTGACGCCGCGGCTCGTGAGGTTTTCAATCAATTGGCGGGTGATGCTGCCGAAATCGACATCGGTGCCTTCCGCCGAATAGTTGGCTGCAATCGGCTGGCTTTCGCTGCGTCCTTCGATGAGCAGCGGCGCCCATTCGTGGATTTGGTTGCGGTCGGTCGAGAATTCCATTTTCTCGAACAGTTTTTGTTTTTTGAATGCGTCAAAACGTTTGGGCAGGTAGGCGCAATGGTCGTCGGTCATCACGAAAGACATGTGCGGCACGCTGTTGATGAACGAATTGTCGGGTATTTTGCCCTCGCTCACCAACGAAGCCCAAAACTGGCGGCTGATCATGAATTGTTCGGCGATATTCAGCGAGCGTTCGGGATCGACCGTGCCGTCGCTGCCCAAGGGGGCGTAGTTTAATTCGCACAAAGCCGAGTGGCCGGTACCGGCATTGTTCCAAGCGTTGGATGATTCTTGCGCGATGTCGTCAAGGCGTTCGACGATAGTGATTTCCCAAGAGGGTTCGAGTTCTTTGAGCAGAATACCCAAAGTGGCACTCATGATTCCTCCACCAACCAATACAACGTCAGTTGCTTCAGCCATGGTTATACTCCTAAAGGACAGGCAATGATTTGCCTTTATGATTATTCCGTACGGGTGTTATCTGTGCATAGACAGATTGTTAACAACGTATATGGCTAGAATTTAGTGGATTTTGCGTAGAAATGCAAAGATTTTATAAACGGAATCCGTGTATCTGGCAATATCAAGGCCGTCTGAAACATTCAGACGGCCTTGATGGATAAGGAGTTGGACAATCATGCTTTGAAAATCGTTAATATCTAAAAATTTTGAGATTTTCAAAGAAAAGCCGAAATCGGACGGCGGATTGCAGCCAAAAATCACACGATAATCGCACCGAGCGAATCGGTCGGTTTGAATGCTGCCAACACGCCCTCAATGATGCCGATGACGGTCGGGATGCCGGTCCAGCAGAATACGGCGTAAAGCAAACCCGTCCACACGCGGCCGGCGCAGAATTTGTGTACGCCGAACGAACCGAACAGCAAGGCCATCGCGACGTAGAGGGCTTTGTTGCAGGTGTGGGGATAAGAGGCGGCATAAGAAAAAGACGGTTGCATGATACTTTCCTTGCTGACTGTTTTCGTTTTCGATGTCGGCTATATGAGGGATAAAGCGTCAGACTCAAGGCCGTCTGAAACGGTTTTACTTGAATTGATGCGCGTTTACGAAAATCTCTGCCCCGGCCGGGGGATAAAAACATTCTGCCTTTATAACCAAAAATTATTTGCTCGTGCGTAAAAATTCTTTGGTACGGCGGAAATAAACGGTTACATTGCGCGATTATTTATTTCTCCGACGGCATCATCATGAGCGACAACCGCGATTTTTTCCCGCATGAAATTCTGCAGGACACGATCATCAAAAGCCAGAACAAATCCATGGCCAGCGTGAAAATGTTGAGTATTCTCAGCTTTTTGGGCGGCGGCTATGTCGGTTTCGGCTATCTGGCGTATCTGAAAGTGGTGAGCGGCATCCCTGCCGAGTGGGCAGGGCTGGCGGCTTTGCTGGGTGCGGCGGTGTTCCCGATCTGCCTGATTTGCATTTTGATTGGCGGCGGCGAATTGGCGACGGGCAATATGATGCTGATGTCGCTCGGTTTCCTGACCAAAAAAATATCGATGAAACTGTTGGCGCGAAATTGGATTATCGTCAGTCTCGGCAACCTTGCCGGCGCGGTGTTCATGGCCTATTTTCTCGGCCACTACGTCGGTTTGTCGGAAGGTGCCGCTGCAGCCAAAACGATGGCGATTGCGCAGGCCAAAGTCGATATGGATTTCGGCCGCGCCTTCGTTTCCGCCATTGCCTGCAACTGGATGGTGTGCATGGGCATCTGGTTCTATTTCGGCTCGAAGTTTACGTCCGGCCGCATTCTGGCGATGTGGTTTCCGGTGATGATTTTCGTACTCATCGGCTTCCAGCATTTCGTGGCGAACATGTTCATTATTCCTGCCGGGATTTGGGCGGGGGCGGACGTAACGTGGGGGCAGTTTTTCTTCAACATGATTCCCGTGTTTTTGGGTAATGTGGTCGGCGGCTCGTCATTCGTCGGCGCGTCTTACCTGTATGCCTACAAGCATTTGTTGAAAGAGGATTTTTCGATTTAACCGATGATGAAAAAACGGCGTTTGCCCTGAAATCAGGCAAACGCCGTTTTTGTATGCGAGGCCGTCTGAAAAACTCAAAACCATAATCCGCCTTGTTCCGAGACGAAACCGTCCAACGCAATATCGTGCGGCTCGACAGGCAGTTCATCGACCAATTGGCAGGCGAAGCCCACGCCTATTGTGCGTGGCGGCAAACGGTATTTCATCTGCGCCAGTGTCGCATCGTAAAAACCGCCCGCCTGCCCCAAACGGTAGCCGCGACGGTCAATCCCTACAATCGGTATCAGCAGCAAATCCAAACGGTGGACGCGCCGTTTTTCGCCGGCAAACTGCGGAACAAATAATTTGGCACGGCCGCGTTTGCGCTCGGGTTGCTGCGTTTTATCGGCTGAGTAAGGCGTAAACCACAGACGGCGTCGGTTCGGCTCGATATACGGCAGATAAAGTTTCGCCCCGCGTTTCAAGGCCGTCTGAATAAAGCCGTCAAGCCTCAGTTCCCTGCCCAGAGGCCAATACACGCCGATATGGCGGCCTTTTTTGATGTGGCGTTTGAGCAGGCGGTTGATTTTCTGCGTGGCAGCGGCGCGTTCGGCAGGAGGCATTTGCGCACGCGCACGGCGCAAGGCTCGGCGCAATTCGGTTTTATCTGGATTCATCAAGGTTTCCCAATTCAGGCGGAACAGGCGGATTTTCGGTAAAATCCGAGATTCTTTTTATCGTAGGGACACGATTATGTGGCATATCGTCATTATCGGCTATTTATTTGTCGCCGTGATGTTTTCCGCCGCGCAGCCGAGCATTGCGCGCGCATTGATCTACCTGCTGTTTTGGGCGGTATTGCCGACGATTTTTCTTTCATGGGTGGTGGTCATACGCCACCGCAACCGCCTGATGAAACAGGCCGACCGTGCGGAAACCGAAGCCCTGCGGCAGAAAAAGCAGGAGGCGGGGAACGGGCAAAGCCAAGATTCGGAATGATTTTCTGCCGTTTAGCGTCTTGCCGTGCAGGAAAGAAAGGCCGTCTGAAAAAAGCCCGCAACCCCGCAAGAAAGCACAACATTTCCCTTTTCAGACGGCCTGTTATCTTATATAATTCTCGGGCTTTCGATTTTAAAAGCGAATTTCATTTTTTAAAATATGCCCACTTTCGCCGAAGGGTGCTTGGTGAAACCAAGTTCTATGCGATTGAATGTGTGCTCTTAACCCTTTCAAATTTAAGGAATATTATGTCTCAAATTACCATGCGTCAGATGATTGAAGCCGGTGTCCACTTCGGCCACCAAACCCGTTTCTGGAACCCGAAAATGGAACAGTACATTTTCGGCGCGCGCAACAAAATCCACATCGTCAACCTGGAAAAAACCCTGCCGATGTTCCAAGACGCGCAAGAAGCGGTTCGTCGTCTGGTTGCCAACAAAGGCACCGTATTGTTCGTGGGCACCAAACGCCAAGCGCGCGAAATCATCCGCGAAGAAGCGACCCGCGCCGGTATGCCTTTCGTTGACCACCGTTGGTTGGGCGGCATGCTGACCAACTACAAAACCGTGAAACAGTCCATCAAGCGTCTGGAAGAAAAAACCGCCGCTCTGGAAAACGCGGCCGAAGCCGGTTTCGGTAAAAAAGAAATTCTGGAAATGCAACGCGACGTTGAGAAGCTGGAACGTTCTTTGGGCGGCATCAAAAACATGAAAGGCCTGCCTGACGCGATTTTCGTGATTGACACCGGTTACCAGAAAGGTACTCTGGTTGAAGCCGAAAAACTGGGCATTCCGGTTATCGCCGTTGTCGATACCAACAACAGCCCTGACGGCGTGAAATACGTGATTCCGGGCAACGACGACTCTGCGAAAGCCATCCGTCTGTACTGCCGCGGTATCGCCGATGCCGTTTTGGAAGGCAAAAACCAAGCCTTGCAGGAAACCGTTGCCGCTGCCCAAGCTGCTGCTGAGTAACCGAGCAACCAAAAGGGGCTTCAAGCCCCTTTTTTCAAACATCAGAGCGCGGTTTTCCGACCGCGTTCCCCCGATTCCGAACAAGGCCGATTCGGGTCTTGTTCCCCCGAAAAATTCAAGGAGTTTAACATGGCAGAAATTACTGCAAAAATGGTTGCCGACCTGCGCGCCGCTACCGGCCTGGGCATGATGGAATGCAAAAAAGCTTTGGTTGAAGCCGAAGGCGACATGGAAAAAGCCGAAGAAATCCTGCGCATCAAATCAGGTGCGAAAGCAGGCAAACTGGCCGGCCGTACCGCAGCCGAAGGCGTGTTGGCTTATGCCATCGAAGGCAATGTCGGCGCGTTGGTCGAAGTAAACTGCGAAACCGACTTCGTAGCCAAAGACGCAGGCTTCGTGGCATTCGCCAATTCCGTGGCCAAAACCGCCGTTGC
This sequence comes from Neisseria sp. CCUG12390, assembly GCF_047837985.1. Taxonomy (GTDB): domain Bacteria; phylum Pseudomonadota; class Gammaproteobacteria; order Burkholderiales; family Neisseriaceae; genus Neisseria. Next base: position 2,448,307 of record NZ_CP181244.1, on the reverse strand, counting down.
CCAAAAACCTGCTTCGGTAGAAGTGTTGAGCGAAGCCGTTGAAGCCGAGCGTAAAGAAATCATCGCCAAATTGGGCGAAAACATGTCTGTACGCCGTTTCCAACTCATCGACACCCAAAACCAGCTGACCGCCTACATTCACGGCGCATTGGCGACCGAAGGCGTATTGGTTGAGTTCAAGGGTTCTGAAGACGTAGCCCGCAAAGTCGGTATGCACATCGTTGCCGCCAAACCGGTTTGCGTTGCCGAATCTGAAGTGGATGCCGAAACCATCGAAAAAGAACGCCGCATCTACACCCAACAGGCAATCGAATCAGGCAAACCTGCCGACATCGCCGAAAAAATGGTGGAAGGCCGTATCCGTAAATTCTTGGCAGAAATCACTTTGAACGGCCAACCGTTCGTGATGAACCCGGATCAAACCGTGGCGCAATTTGCCAAAGAAAACGGCACCGAAATCATCAGCTTCGTACGTTACAAAGTAGGTGACGGTATCGAGAAAAAAGAAGTTGACTACGCTGCCGAAGTAGCCGCTGCTGCTAAAGTGTAATCAGCCATGAAAAAGAAAGCACCTGGATTCATTCATATTGAATCAGGGTGCTTTTTTTTAAGAATTTCATTCAGACGGCCTGAGACCTTTGCAAAACCCGAAAATATTCAAAAATCTCTAACCCGTCATTCCCGTATGCGCAACTAATGACGGCTCGGATTTTACTTGGATCGAAACTGTAAAAGGTTACGTCTGATGATTGCCTGCAACCGTCAGGCCGTCTGAAAACCGGCCGGATTTGAAAATAGGCATGTGCTTTGATTGGTCGGGATAAAAATACTAAAATTACTGAAAATTCAAAGCGTTTGAAGATGATTGCAGGCAAATCTCTACATGTCCGGCATTCCTGTGCAACATAAATCGAATGCCGTCTGAAACCCAAATCCGGTTTCAGACGGCCTCTGTAAAACCCGTAAAGAAAAGGCATTCCCATGACACAGCAACTGAAATACAAACGCGTATTATTGAAACTCTCCGGCGAAGCCCTGATGGGCAAGGACGCATTCGGCATAAACCGCGATACCATCATGCAGATTGTCGGCCAAGTCAAAGAAATCGTTGATTTGGGCGTACAGGTCGGCATCGTGGTCGGTGGCGGCAACATTTTCCGCGGCGTATCCGCACAAGCCGGCAGCATGGATCGCGCCACCGCCGACTATATGGGCATGATGGCCACCGTCATGAACGCCCTGGCCTTGAAAGACGCATTCGAATCACTGGGCTTGAAAGCCCGCGTGCAATCGGCACTTTCCATGCAGCAAATCGCCGAAACTTACGCACGCCCGAAAGCCATCCAATATTTGGAAGAGGGCAAAGTCCTGATTTTCGCTGCCGGTACCGGTAACCCGTTTTTCACCACCGACACCGCCGCTGCCTTGCGCGGTGCGGAAATGAACTGCGACGTCATGCTCAAAGCCACCAACGTGGACGGCGTGTACACCGCCGACCCGAAAAAAGACCCGTCAGCCACCCGCTACGAAACCATCACTTTTGACGAAGCGTTGAACAAAAACCTCAAAGTGATGGACGCCACCGCCTTCGCCCTGTGCCGCGAACGCAAACTCAACATCGTCGTGTTCGGCATCGCCAAAGAAGGCGCGTTGAAAAACGTGATTTTGGGTCAGGACGAAGGTACGCTGGTACACTATTGATTGAAACCAAGGCCGTCTGAAAACCAAAAATCCCGCAGGGTGGGCACTTGCTGCCCACGCAATCTTTGGAATTATGGGAACATCGATGGTTTGACAGGCTTTCGGTGGGCATGAGTGCCTACCCTACCGCTATTGATTGAAATGAAAAAAGGCCGTCTGGAAATTTTCAGACGGCCTTTTGGCAATGGCGGATTAATAACGCTTGCCGCCGAATGCGGTATCCAAATCCGGGTTATTGCCGAAACGTACTATACCGGCAGTTTCTGCTGCATTCGGGCCATACAGTTTACCGTCATAACGGCCTTCACTGTTCATCAAGACGCTGGCTTGGCCTGAATAAGATGCACCGTTCAGACGGCCTTCATGCAGGGTAATATCACGGCGTAAGCCAGGCATAGTGATTTCTCCGTCCACTGTTTTGCGTCCGAAATTGACATTAATGCGGCTGGTTGCATCCGTTAAAACTTCATTGGTCACGCTGTCGAGACGGACAGCATTGCCGTAATAAGTGGCCGAGCCTGAAGTCGGAATTTCGTGGCGCGGTGTTTCCGTACCTTGAAAGCGCAGTTCGCGAACCTGTTTGCTGTCGTCCACCCATACGCCGTAGAAAGCATGGGTGTAATTATGGCCGACAAGTCTGCCCGTATCGGTGCTGGCGGTAACCAAACCTTTATCGCTGGCGGTCAGGTTAATGCGGACGCCATCCGGTGTTTGCGCCGTACCCGAGCCGCCACCACCTCCGCAACCAACCAATAAAGTCGACAGTAAGCTAAAAGTAAGAAGAGATTTTGTATGTTTGAGCATTTGCGTTTCCTTTGTGAATGGATTAAATCAGACTGCTAATAGGCTGCCGACTCTTTTGTGTTTCCGCTGGCAACGTTAAATCCTATTATTGATTTTCTTTGAAAATCCGTTGTACCTCAGGGTCTTCAATGAATTGTTTAAAACCTTGGGCAATCGGTTTGTTAATGCGCGGAGCAATATCACTGAGAGAAGCAGCGAGTTTTGGCGTCCGTAGCGAAACGGTGTAGTCGCGATTAAGTAGAGTTGTGTGATTTTTCAGATTGATAAGGCGATAATTGATGCGGTAACGCCAATCAACGTTGTAACCGACATCATCAGCTAAAAATTCTTCGACTGTACCATCCAGTCGAAGATGGCCGTTACCTACATTAATACCGCTTTGGCGCAGTTCTAGGGCAGTTGCTTGACGAACCAGATTCTCTACATTGTCATCCAGCAGAATAGGGCCTATTGCCTTATTCTGAATTTGATTGGGTTGAACTCGACCGTATTCTCCGGGTAGGTAGGAAAATTCACCCAAAAGAGCATTGCCTTCTGCTTTGGTGTAGCTTTGTGCGACATAATTTCCCGTAGGAATAGAGGCTGCGACGCATCCGGTTAAGGCAAGCGTTGCAAAAGCCAGAAAAGAAACGGTCAGTAATTTTTTCATGGTTTTCCTTTGTTTCTGCGTTTATTCATTAAGGCCGTCTGAAAGTATCGGAGGGCTGGTTGTTCCGTATTTGGATTTTTACTGAAACGGGCAGGCAGTATTGTTTGCAGTCAAAATGTTTTCCTTTTAGAATGAATGCTGCTTATCTGATTGGGTTCGGTTTGAATGCGGATGAGATATTACAGGCAGATAAACACCCTTTTCAACACCGATAAACGGTTTTAAAATCCGATTATCGGTCTAAAATCTCAATTTAGTTGAAGGAATAAAAATATGGCAGTCAACGACAAAATCCGTGCGCTGCGGGAGTTGAACAATTGGTCGCAGGAGGACATGGCCGAGCGGATGAATATGTCGAAGAGCAGCTATTCGCGTTTGGAGCGGGAGGAAAGCAAATTGGATTTGTCGAAGCTGGAAAAGCTGGCTGCGATTTTTAAGATTGATATTGCCGAACTGGTTACTGCTGATGATAAGGGTTTGGTGCTGCTGATTGGTGCAAATGGGGGAAACAATACGAATTATTACGGGAATGCCGAGGGCTTGACGCTGGAGTTGGAAAAGCTGAAATTGAGCCTGAGCCACGCGCAGGAGCTGCTGGTTCATAAAGACCGCTTAATCGAGCAGAAAGACAGTGAAATCTCCGCTTTGCGTTTGCTGGTCGAGCAGTTGCAGAAATAAGTTTGACAAGGCCGTCTGAAAATTTTCAGACGGCCTTTTTAATTTGGGGGCGGTAGCCGAAGTTTGTTTATAATGAACCATATCGAACAATATTCAGAGGGAGGCGGAGACGGCGGAATATTTGGTGCTGACGGCTTTGGAACAGGCGTTTCGGTCGTTGGAGGATACGATGGCGGTATTGGCCGATAAGGCTTGGTTTGAGCGGCAGGATGAGGTGATGCGCGAAATTTTGCAGCGGCATTTTCCGGAGTATGCGGTATGGGTGTTCGGTTCGCGCGTCAAGGGTACGGCTCGGCCGTATTCGGACTTGGATTTGGGGGTGATGAGCGATAAGCCGTTGCCTTTACGCCGGATGGCTTCGGCAGAAGAAGACTTCAGCCGCTCGGATTTGCCGTATCGGGTGGATTTGCTCGATTGGTCGGGCTTGAGTGGAATTTCAAAACCTTATCCGTGTGCGTTATGAAGTGGTACAGGCTTGAGAAAAGTTGTTTTTGAGGTTTTCAGACGGCCTGCTTTATAGGCGTCGGATAAAATAAGGCTTAAAAAACAAGGCCGTCTGAACGGTTCGGCTTGTCGGAACGGTCTAATGGCGGTACTATTGAGCGTTATCCGGCCGATTTGTGCGCCTGAGTTTCGGGTTTCAGACGGCCTTTGATTTTATCTGTTTGATTTTAATAATAAGTGAGCGAAGAAATGATTAGTGATATTCAGAAAACCGCTGAAGGTAAAATGCAGCGTTCGTTGGAAGTGTTGAAGGAAAACCTGTCGAAAGTCCGTACCGGCCGCGCGCATACCGGCTTGCTGGATCAAGTGGAAGTGGAATATTGGGGCAGCATGGTTCCGGTGAGCCAGGTGGCCAACGTGACTTTGATTGATTCGCGCACCATCGGTGTGAAGCCGTTTGAAAGCAATATGGCGGCCAAAGTGGAGAAGGCGATCCGCGATTCCAATCTGGGTTTGAACCCTGCGGCGGTGGGCGATCTGATTCGTGTGCCGATGCCGATGCTGACCGAAGAGCGTCGTAAGGATTTGATTAAAGTGGTACGCGGCGAGGCGGAAGAGGGGCGCGTATCGATCCGCAATGTGCGCCGCGATGCCAACGACCACATCAAAAAACTGTTGAAAGACAAAGAAGTGCCTGAAGATGATGCGCGCCGCGGCGAAGAGGCGGTTCAGAAGCTGACCGACAAATACATCGCCGAAGTGGATAAGATTTTGGCGGCCAAAGAAGAAGATTTGATGGCCATCTAACACCATCGGTCCGGTTTGTTCAGACGGCCTCTTGAATTGGGCAGGCCGTCTGAAAATCATGTGAAAGGCAGACATGAAAAGCAGTACGCAAACGATTCTGGCGCATACCCAAGTGCCGCGCCATATTGCCGTGATTATGGACGGCAACGGTCGCTGGGCGAAAAAGCGTTTTCTTCCCCGCGTGATGGGACACAAACGCGGCCTTGATGCGCTCGAGACTATGGTGAAGCATTGTGCCGAAATGGGCGTGCAGTATCTGACCGTGTTTGCCTTTTCGACGGAAAACTGGCGCCGCCCCGAGGATGAGGTTTCGTTTCTGATGGGGCTGTTTCTGCAGGCTTTGCAGAAGCAGGTGCAGCGTCTGCACGAAAACAATATGCGTTTGAAAGTCATCGGCAGCCGCGAGCGGTTTCATGCCGATATTGTGGCGGGTATTGAGGCGGCAGAAAAGTTGACCGCGAACAATACCGGTCTGACTTTGAGCATTGCCGCCGACTATGGCGGCCGTTGGGACATTTTGCAGGCGGCAAATAAGGTGATTGCCGAGGGCGGAATCGAGATTACCGAAGAAAACCTGAGCCGCCATCTGATGCTGGGTGATGCGCCCGAGCCGGATTTGTTTATCCGCACCGGCGGCGAAACGCGCATCAGCAATTTCCTGCTGTGGCAGATGGCTTATGCCGAGCTTTATTTTACCGATGCGTTGTGGCCTGATTTTAACGAACAGACTTTGAAAGATGCGGTCGCTTCGTTCCAACAGCGCGAACGCCGTTTCGGGCGCACTTCCGAACAGCTTCCGGCCGAGCAGCAAAGGGGTTGATCATGCTGATACAACGGATCATCACGGCATTGGCTTTGCTGCCTTTGATGTTGGGCATGTTGTTTTATGCGCCCGACTGGCTGTGGGCGGCGTTCAGCGGCCTGATTGCGCTGCTGGCCTTGTGGGAATACGCCCGCATGAGCGGTTTGGACAAACGCCAGGTCAACCATTTTCTCGTTTTCAGCCTGATTTTCGGTATCGTCGCCTATTTAGGCGGCTGGCAGCTGCCCGATTTGGTTTGGTATCTTGTGCTGGCGTTCTGGCTCGTCATCATGCCGCTTTGGCTGAAGAAAAAGTGGACGCTCAAAGGCGGCTGGCAGGCTTACGCGGCCGGCTGGATGCTGATGCTGCCGTTTTGGTATGCCTTGGTCGGTTTGCGTCAGGGCATCAATGACGCGACTTCGCTGCTGGCGGTTATGGGTTTGGTGTGGGTTGCCGATATTTTTGCCTACTTTACCGGCAAGGCGTTCGGCAAACATAAAATCGCCCCCACCATCAGCCCGGGAAAAAGCTGGGAAGGCGCAATCGGCGGCGCGGTGTGCGTGGCCGTGTACATGACCTGCATTTGGTATGCGGATTGGCTGGCGTTTGACACCGGCTGGCTGAATGCCGTGTTCATCGGTTTGGTGCTGACCGTGGTCAGCGTGTGCGGCGATTTGCTGGAAAGCTGGCTCAAACGCGCGGCGGGCATTAAAGACAGCAGCAACCTGCTGCCCGGTCACGGCGGCGTGTTCGACCGCGTGGACAGCCTGATTGCCGTATTGAGCGTGTATGCGGCGATGATGGCGGTTTTGAACTAAAGGCCGTCTGAAATGCCCACATGGGAACCGTCGGGTTTTCAGACGGCCTAACTGTTTTTAAAGACAAAAATATGAGATTGATGCCGTCTGAAACTTTTCAGACGGCCTGGCAGAAGTTGAATCATGACGACACAAGTCCTCACCATTTTAGGCAGTACCGGCAGTATCGGCGTCAGCACGTTGGACGTGGTTGCGCGCCATCCCGATCGGTTTCAGGTGTTTGCGCTGGCGGGGCATAAACAGGTCGAGAAGCTGGCGGAGCAATGCGTGCGGTTTGCGCCGAAGTTTGCGGTAGCCGCAGACGGCGAACATGCCGCGCGTTTGGAAAACCTGTTGCGCGCGCAAAACTGCGCCACCGAAGTATTGCACGGTGCGCAGGCCTTGATTGACGTTGCGTCTGCACCCGAAGTAAGCGGCGTGATGTGCGCCATTGTCGGCGCGGCCGGCCTGCCTTCCGCTTTGGCCGCGGCGCAAAACGGCAAGACTATTTATTTGGCCAACAAGGAAACGCTGGTCGTCTCCGGCGCGCTGTTTATGGAAACCGCCCGTGCCAACGGCGCGAAAGTGCTGCCCGTCGACAGCGAACACAACGCGATTTTCCAAGTGTTGCCGCGCGATTATGCAGGCCGTCTGAACGGACACGGCATTCAGTCGATTATCCTGACCGCTTCGGGCGGGCCGTTTCTCGAAACCGATTTGGCCGAATTCGACCATATTACGCCCGCTCAAGCCGTCAAACACCCGAACTGGAGCATGGGACGGAAAATTTCCGTCGATTCCGCTACCATGATGAACAAGGGCTTGGAGCTGATTGAAGCGCATTGGCTGTTCAACTGCCCGCCCGACAAACTGGAAGTCGTGATTCATCCGCAATCGGTCATCCACAGCATGGTGCGCTATCTCGACGGTTCGGTCTTGGCGCAGATGGGCAATCCCGACATGCGCACGCCGATTGCGTATTGTCTGGGTTTGCCCGAACGCATCGAATCGGGTGTGGGCGCATTGGATTTCGGCAGCCTGTCGGCTTTGACTTTCAAGCAGCCCGATTTCGACCGTTTTCCGTGTCTGAAGCTGGCGTATGACGCGATGAATGCGGGCGGAGCCGCGCCTTGCGTGCTGAATGCCGCCAACGAAATCGCCGTGGCCGCGTTTTTGGACGGTAAAATCAAGTTTACCGACATTGCCAAAGTCGTGGCGCACAGTTTGGAGCAGAATTTTTCAGACGGCCTCAACGATATTGGAAGCCTGTCGGCGCAAGACGCGCAAACCCGTATTCAGGCGCAGGCCTATATCGACGGCCTGAACTGATTTTCAGACGGCCTTGTCAGAAAGAGGCCGTCTGAAAATCAAACAGTCAAAACAAAAACATCAGGGGACTTTTTTGCAAACTTTATTAGCATTTATCGTAGCGATTCTGATTCTGGTCAGCCTGCACGAGTTCGGCCATTACATCGTGGCGCGCTGGTGCGGCGTGAAAGTGCTGCGTTTTTCCGTAGGCTTCGGTAAGCCTTTTTTCACCAAAAAACGCGGCGATACCGAATGGTGTCTCGCGCCGATTCCGTTGGGCGGCTATGTCAAAATGGTCGATACGCGCGAGGGTAATGTGGCGGAAGAAGACCTGCCCTATGCCTTCGACAAGCAGCATCCGGCCAAGAGAATCGCCATCGTCGCCGCCGGACCGCTGACCAATCTGGCTTTGGCCGTATTGCTTTACGGCTTGAGCTTTTCGTTCGGCGTGACCGAAATCCGTCCGTATGTCGGCATGGTCGAACCGGCCAGTATCGCTGCCAAAGCCGGCTTCCAGCCCGGCGATAAGATCCGCTCGGTCAACGGCACGGAGGTGAGCGAGTGGGGCGATGCGCAGACGGAGATGGTTTTGAACGTGGAAGCCGGCAAGGTGGCGGTGGACGTTCAGACGGCCTCAGGCCAGGCCGTAACGCGCGTGATTGATGCCGCCGGCACGCCCGAAGCGGGTAAAATTGCGCAAAATAACGGTAACATCGGCCTGTGGCCTTTTAAAATCACCAACCGTATCGGCCATGTGGCCGAAAACAGCCCGGCGCAACAGGCCGGTTTGAAGGAAGGCGACAGGCTGATCAGTGCCAATGGCCGGGAAATCGGCGAATGGGCGGCTTGGGCGGAGTTGTTCCGCAACAGCCCGGGTCAGAAACTCGATGTGGTCTATGAGCGCGGCGGCCGAACTTTTCAGACGGCCTTGCGTCCGGACACGGTAGAATTGAAAGACGGCACTTTGGCCGGCCGCGTCGGCGTGGCGGCGCAGCGCGATGAAGCATGGGATAAGCAGGTTCGTCACGAATACACGCCGTCGGTAGGCCAAGCCTTCAAAATGGGCTGGGACAAAATGGTCGGCTATTCGGCCACGACACTGGAATTTTTCGGCAAGCTTGTGACCGGCAATGCCTCGACCAGCCATATCTCGGGGCCGCTGATGATTGCCGATGTCGCCGGCCGTACGGCGGCATTGGGCTTGCAGAGTTATTTGGAATTTTTGGCCTTGGTCAGCATCAGTTTGGGGATTATGAACCTGCTGCCGGTGCCTGTTTTAGACGGCGGACACTTGGTGTATTATACCGCCGAATGGATACGTGGAAAGCCGTTGAGCGAGCGCATTCAGGCCATCGGGTTACGCTTCGGCCTGGCCGCCATGCTGATGTTGATGATGCTGGCGTTCTTTAATGATATTAATCGTTTCTTTGGATAATTGTATGAAATTAAAACAGATTGCTTCTGCTTTGATGTTGTTGGGCCTGTCGCCTTTGGCCTTGGCCGACTTCACCATTCAGGATATTCGTGTCGAAGGTTTGCAACGTACCGAGCCGAGTACCGTATTCAACTATCTCCCTGTGAAAGTGGGCGACAATTTCAGCGACGAGCGCAGCGAAGAAATCATCCGCAGTCTGTATGCGACGGGCTTCTTTGACGACGTTCGCGTCGAAACCATGGGCAACCAAGTGCTGCTGACCGTGGTCGAACGCCCGACGGTGGCCACCTTGAACATTACCGGCGCGAAAATGCTGCAAAACGATGCCATCAAGAAAAACCTGGAAGCATTCGGTTTGGCGCAATCTCAATACTTCAACCAAGCCACGCTGAATCAGGCAGTCGCCAGTTTGCGGCAGGAATACATCAGCCGCGGCAAGCAGTCGGTGAAAATCACGCCGACCGTTACCAAGCTGGCGCGCAACCGCGTTTCCATCGACATCGCGGTGGAAGAAGGCAAATCAACCAAAATCACCAATATCGAATTTGAAGGCAACGAAAAATATTCCGACCGCAAGCTGATGAAGCAGATGTCGCTGAGCGAAGGCGGCATGTGGACGTGGCTGACCAAGAGCAACCAGTTCAACGAGCAGAAATTCGCGCAAGACATGCAGCGCGTGAGCGATTTCTACCAAAACAACGGCTATTTCGGCTTTAGTGTTGTCGATACCGACATTCAGACCAATGAAGACAAAACCGAGCAAACCATCAAAGTCGTGGTGGAAGAGGGCGAGCGTTTCCGTTGGGGCAAAGTGCGGATTGAAGGCGATACCCGCGAAGTGCCGAAAGACGAACTGTACAAACTGCTGAAAATGAAAGAAGGCAAGTGGTACGAGCGTCAGCAAATGATAACGGCGTTGGAGGCGATTCAAAACCGCATGGGCGCGGCAGGATACGCTTTCAGCGAAGTCAACGTGCAGCCGCAGCCGAATCCGGAAACCAAAGTCGTGGATTTCGTGCTGAACATCGAGCCGGGCCGCAAGATTTACGTCAACGAAATCAATATCAGCGGCAACAACAAAACCCGCGACGAAGTGATCCGCCGCGAATTGCGTCAAATGGAGGCCGCACCTTACGACACTTCCAAGCTGCAGCGTTCCAAAGAACGCGTCGAGTTGTTGGGCTATTTCGATAACGTGCAATTCGATGCCAAACCGGTTGCCGGTACGCCCGACCAAGTCGATTTGAACATGAGCCTGACCGAACGCTCTACCGGTTCGCTTGATTTGAGCGCGGGCTGGGTGCAGGACACCGGTATGGTGGTTTCCGCCGGTGTGGCGCAGGACAACCTGTTCGGTACGGGCAAATCCGCATCCGCCCGCCTGTCGCGCAGTAAAACCACGCTCAACGGTTCGCTGTCGTTCACCGACCCGTACTTTACGCCCGACGGCGTGAGTTTGGGCTATGACGTTTACGGTCGCAAATATGACCCGCGCGAAGCCTCTTCCAATGAGAAACAGTATAAAACCACCACCATCGGTGGCGGTTTGCGCATGGGTATTCCCGTTACCGAATACGACCGCGTGAATTTCGGTTTGGCGGCGGAGCATTTGACCGTGAACACCTATGACGGTGCGCCGAAACGCTACCGTGAATTCATGGGCGAACATACCGGCAAAGAAATCGGCAAGTTTTCAGGTATGCTCTACAAAGGCACCATCGGCTGGGGACGCAACAAAACCGACAATGCCTTATGGCCGACGCGCGGTTATCTGACGGGTATCAACGGCGAAATCGCCCTGCCCGGCAGCGATTTGAAATACTACACCCTGACCCACAACCAAACCTGGTTCTTCCCGCTTTCCAAAGACTTTACGCTGATGTTGGGCGGCGAAGTCGGCTACGGTAACGGTTACGGTAAAGAAAAAAGCATGCCGTTCTTCGAAAACTTCTACGGCGGCGGCTTAGGTTCGGTTCGCGGCTTCGAAAGCGGCACGCTCGGTCCGAAAGTGTATGACGAATACGGCGACAAGATCAGCTACGGCGGCAACAAAAAAGCCAACGTCTCAGCCGAATTGCTGTTCCCGATGCCGGGCATCAAAGACGCGCGTACCGTGCGCTTGAGCCTGTTTGCCGATGCCGGCAGCGTATGGGACGGTAAGACCTATAATGACAGCAGCAGCGATGCCTACTACAACGACGGTACGGCGCAAAACGTCTACGGCTTGGGCAAATCGCACAAATCGACCTTTAAGGAAGAGTTGCGTTATTCCGCCGGTGCCGCCGTAACTTGGCTCTCGCCTTTGGGGCCGATGAAATTCAGCTATGCCTATCCGATTAAGAAAAAAGAAGGCGACGAAATCCAACGCTTCCAATTCCAATTGGGTACGACGTTCTGATTCAGGCAGGCCGTCTGAAAGCCGATATTTTTCAGACGGCCTGACAGGAATGTAAAGGAAACGATGATGAAATATGCTTCAAAAATCATTCGCCTGGGTGGCGCGGCGGTGTTGGGTTTCGGCCTGACGGCGCAGGCTGCGGCAGCCGAAGCCGTGCAGAAACTCGGCTTCATCAACACCGAGCGCGTGTATCTCGAATCCAGACAGGCGCAAGGGATTCAGGCCAAGCTGGAAAAAGAATTCGGCAGCCGTCAAAAAGCCCTGCAAAAGCTGCAGCAGGAAGGTGCGGAACTGGAGAAAAAGCTGGCCGACAGCCGCTTGAAAGGCCAGGCGCGTGAAAACGTGGCCAAGCAATGGGGCGAGATGGTACAACGTTTCCGCCGTTCACAGGCAGAATTGGCCGAAGACTACAACCTGCGCCGCAATGAAGAATTTGCGGCCTTGCAGCAAAACGCCAACCGTGTGATTCTCGACTTGGCCAAGCGCGAAGGGTATGACGTGATTTTGCAGGACGTGATTTACGTCAACAGCAAATACGACATTACCGACAGCGTGATTAAAGCCATGAACGCACGCTGATTTTCAGACGGCCTGAATCGGGAGAAAGGCCGTCTGAAAATAGGATAACCGGGTACGGATCTTCAAATCTGCGTTCTGTCTTCCCGCCGGCAGGAGAGGGCAGTCTGCCGAAGCATCCCGATGGTTCAATGTTCATCCATCCCAATGCAAACAGCCCGAAAATTTCAGACGGCCTGCGCCGAGTATGGCAGGCCGTCTGAACATTAACCCATAACGCCGCCGCGAACCTGCCGCACAAGGTTTTCAGACGGCCTGAAAGTTTTACTATGGCTTCCTACACCTTATCCCAAATTACCGCCGAACTCGGCGGCGAATGGCGCGGCGACGACATCGCCGTTACCGCTGTCCGCCCTTTGGCCGACGCGCAAGCCGACCACATCAGTTTTCTGGCCAATCCCAAATACAAAGCCGAAGTGACGGACAGCCAGGCCGGTGCGGTTATCGTGTCGGCCAAATCCGCCGACGAGTTTGCCGGACGCAGCCTGATTGTCGCCGCCGACCCGTATCTCTATTTCGCCAAAGTCGCGCGCCTGTTTTCGCCCGTAGTCAAAGCCGCGGGCGGCGTGCATCCTACCGCCGTGATTGAGCCGAGTGCCATCGTGCCCTCAAGCTGCGAAATCGGTGCCAACGTGTATATCGGCGCGAATACCGTCTTGGGCGAACGCTGCCGCATTCTGGCCAATTCCGTGGTGCAGCATGACTGCACTTTGGGCGACGAAACCGTACTTCACCCCAATGCCGTGGTTTACTACGGCTGCACGCTGGGCAAGCGCGTCGAAATCCATTCGGGCGCGGTCATCGGAGCGGACGGCTTCGGTCTCGCATTCGCAGGCGATTCGTGGTTCAAAATCCCGCAAACCGGCGCGGTCACGCTTGGCGATGATGTCGAAATCGGTTCCAATACCAACATCGACCGCGGCGCGATGAGCGACACCACCGTCGGCAACGGTACCAAAATCGACAACCAAATCCAAATCGGCCACAACTGCAAAATCGGCAGCCATACCGTCATCGCCGCCAAAACCGGCATTTCCGGCAGCGTAACCATCGGTAACTACTGCATCATCGGCGGTGGCGTCGGCACCGTCGGCCACATCGAAATCGCCGACAAAACCAATATCGGCGGCGGTACCTGCCTGACCCACAGCATCACCGAACCCGGCCAGCACATCGCCGGCATCTTTCCCGACATGCCGTATAAAGAATGGGTGCGCAACGGCGTACACATCCGCCACCTGAACGAAATGAACAAGCGTATCAAGCAGTTGGAAAAAATGCTGGGTACGGACGCACCGTCACACAACGATTCTGAAAATTAAAAGGAAAATCATGGACTTTACCTTACCGATTGAAGCCAAAGACATCCAAAAGCTGATTCCCCACCGCTATCCGTTTTTACAGCTCGACCGCATTACCGCCTACGAGCCGATGAAATGCCTGACCGCGATTAAAAACGTCACCATGAACGAGCCGCAGTTCCAAGGCCATTTCCCGGATCTGCCCGTCATGCCTGGCGTGCTGATTATCGAAGCCATGGCGCAAGCCTGCGGCACGCTGGCCATCCTGAGCGAAGGCGGCCGTAAAGACAACGAATTTTTCTTCTTCGCCGGCATCGACAACGCCCGCTTCAAACGCCAAGTCATTCCGGGTGACCAACTGGTTTTCGAAGTCGAACTCATCACCAGCAAACGCGGCATCGGCAAATTCAATGCCGTGGCCAAAGTCGACGGCCAAGTGGCGGTCGAAGCCGAAATCATGTGCGCCAAACGCGTGGTGTGATTCTGCCGGATACCGTTCACGCACAAGAAGCAGGCCGTCTGAATATTCAGACGGCCTCATTGAAATAAGGAGCAGAACATGACCCTGATTCACCCGACCGCCATCATCGACCCCAAAGCCCAGCTCGATTCCAGCGTCAAAGTAGGGCCTTACACCGTTATCGGCCCGAACGTGCAAATCGGCGCGAACACCGAAATCGGTTCACACGTCGTGATTAACGGCCACACCACCATCGGCGAAAACAACCGCATTTTCCAATTCGCCAGCTTGGGCGAAATTCCGCAGGACAAAAAATACCGCGACGAGCCGACCCGCCTGATTATCGGCAACGGCAATACCATCCGCGAATTCACCACCTTCAACCTCGGCACCGTGACCGGTATCGGCGAAACCCGCATCGGCGACGACAATTGGATTATGGCCTACTGCCACTTGGCGCACGACTGCGTCATCGGCAACCACACCATCTTCGCCAACAACGCGAGTTTGGCCGGGCACGTCACCATCGGCGATTATGTGATACTCGGCGGCTACACGCTGGTGTTCCAATTCTGCCATATCGGCGACTACGCCATGACCGCCTTCGCCGCCGGCGTGCATAAAGACGTACCGCCGTATTTCATGGCCGCCGGCTACCGTGCCGAACCCGCCGGCCTGAACAGCGAAGGCATGCGCCGCAACGGCTTTACCGCCGAACAGATTGCTAGCGTGAAAGACGTGTACAAAACCATCTACCATCGCGGCATTCCGTTTGAAGAAGCCAAAGCCGATATTCTGGCGCGTGCCGAAACCCAAAGCGAATTGGCCGTGTTTAAAGACTTTTTCGCCGAATCCACGCGCGGGATTATCCGTTGATTAGGTTATAAAAAAATAGAAAAGGCCGTCTGAAAATTTATGTTTCAGACGGCCTTTTGTTCGGTTTGCTTATTTACCTACATCTTATCGTATTTGTCGGACATATAGATAACCATTATCCACAAAAGACAGGCATACATGATAACTGATGAGGCAGTAGACAGCAGGTTTTCCGGCGCAGTCATCGGCGGCATAGGACACCGTACACCGCATTCATTGGTTACGCCGAAAATATAATAAATGACTTCGTTGACAACCAAAATGATAACGGGTTTTTTGTATTTTTGGAAAATACGGAGAAAGTTACTGTCCATATTGATTGGAAGTTGCTATCTGTTTGGTAAAAAAAACCGTGAGGTTGAGGCACGGCTCTGATGGCTTACATGTCATTATGCTTGTCAGTCATATGAATGATAACAATCCAAATGACGCAAACCCAGATAATGATATAAAAAACAGTAGATAAGAAATTTTCAAAAGAAGTCATCGGCGGTGCCGGACAGCGCATACCACATTCATTACTTACACCGAAAATATTATATATGATACCGTTGACGACTAATACACAGACGGGTTTCTTGTATTTTCGGAAAATATTGCGGATAAAATCCAAAATGGTGTCTGATATCATGCCTTATTCCGTATAGTCAGATGCCTAAGCTATTTCTATGGAGAAGGATTTATAGTGTTCTTCTATTGACGGTCCAATGATTTAGAGAAAAATTAAAAATGTCATGCCGGAAAAAATCAGATAAACGTAGGCTTTGTTGGAGTGCTTGAATGTTCATTGCATTTTTTATGGAAGTATTGTATTGGTTTGTCGGGTTGTTTGCACTTTCTTTGATTCCTTCGGTTTTTTATGATGACGGTTATACTTTTTTAGAAAAAATAGGGTGGTCTGCATTTTTTGCATTTATAGCGGCATTTGTTACTCACGTATTGTAATGGAGACAGCCCCTAAAATTTAAATTATTCAAGTAAGTGATAAATTGACTGGAGCAACGTTTTTAACAAAGGCCGTCTGAAAAATGTTTTTCAGACGGCCTTTCCATATCCATCTGTTAAAATACCGGTAACTTAATCAGTCTGATCAAACCATGAAAACAAACCTAACCATTGCCATCTGCGTCGGCGAGGCTTCGGGCGATTTGCTCGGGGCGCATTTAATCCGTGCTTTGAAACAGCGTTGCCCTGAGGCGGAATTTATCGGTATCGGCGGCGAGCGCATGAAGGCGGAGGGCTTTGACAGCCTGTATGACCAAGAAAAGCTGGCGGTGCGCGGTTTTGTCGAGGTAGTGAAGCGGCTGCCGGAAATTTTGAAAATCCGCAAAGGGATTGTGAACGATTTAACCCGCATCAAGCCCGATGTGTTCGTCGGCATTGACGCGCCCGATTTTAATCTGGGCGTGGCGGAGAAGCTGAAGGCGGCGGGGATTCCGACCGTGCATTATGTCAGCCCGTCGGTGTGGGCGTGGCGGCGCGAGCGGGTGAATAAGATTGTGCATCAGGTGAACAAGGTGTTGTGTCTGTTTCCGATGGAACCGCAGCTTTATCTCGATGCGGGCGGACAGGCGGAATTTGTCGGCCATCCGATGGCGCAAACCATGCCGCTGGACGCTGACCGCGACGCGGCGCGCGCCAAGCTGGGGATGCCGTCTGAAATTCCGCTGTTCGCCATTATGCCGGGCAGCCGCGTGAGCGAAATCGATTATATGGCGCCGATATTTTTTCAGACGGCCTTGTTATTGCGGGAAAAATATCCGCAGGCGCAGTTTGTGTTGCCGGTTGCCACCGCCGCCACGGGCAAGCGTTTGGGCGAGATTTTGGCGCAAGCCGAGTTTGCCCGTCTGCCGCTGACTTTGGTGGACAAGCAGTCCGACACGGTATGTACCGCCGCCGACGTGGTGTTGGTTACAAGCGGTACGGCCACGTTAGAAGTGGCTTTGTGCAAACGGCCGATGGTCATCAGCTATAAAATTTCGCCGCTGACTTATGCTTATGTTAAACGCAAAGTCAAAGTGCCGCATGTCGGGCTGCCGAATATTCTGCTGAACAAAGAAGCCGTGCCGGAATTGCTGCAACACGATGCGACGCCGGAGAAACTCACGGCGGCGGTGGAGCATTGGTACGACCATCCGGCAGCGGTGGCGCAATTGGAGCGGGATTTTTATGCGCTGCATGAGCTGCTGAAAAAAGATACCGCGGCATTGGCGGCGGAGGCGGTGTTGGCGGAGGTAAAGGCCGTCTGAAAATATTTTGATATTTTTTTCGTGAGGGACTATGGCTAAATTTGAATTGTTTGCCAATAGGATTGAAGAGTTGCATGATGAAATACAAAATTATCATCACAATTTGAATATGGAGGCAGTCTTTCTGTTTTTGGCAAGTTTGGGGTGTTATAGCGTACCAAATGATTGGCTTAAAATAATAGCGTTATGCATAACTTTTTTCCTATTTACTTTTAATCTTATCAATAGTGCTTTCAATAATCCTAAATTTCCAAATTCAAACTATCATCCATGGCATCGTTCGTTTTTAAAAAACATTGACTATTTAGAAATGACCATTGATGCTGCGTATCCTGAAAATACGCCAGAACATTCTCTATTACGTGAAAAACTTATGAATTGCAGAGAATTACTTAGTACGAAAAAATTGATTTTGGGAAAAAGCATAAAGTTTTTAATTTGCTTTATTTTCTTCTGGTGTGTTTTTTTCGATATTCTTTGTGCGGTATTAACCAAAAAGTAAAATTTAGCTTATTGAAAGTATGATAAATATTTACATTTGAAGTCATGAAAAGGCCGTCTGAAAGCATATGCTTTCAGACGGCCTTTGATATGGAAAACCTGATTTAAACCATTAGTGATCCGAAGCCTTCGCCGCGCCCACGCCCGTCATCGAGCGCATGTATTGTGCGGCGAAACCGGCTTTGTCTTTCGCGGCTTGGGCGGAAGTATCGGTTACGGATACCAGCCAAGCTACGATAAAGGCCAAAGGAATGGTAAAAATCGCGGGGCTGCCGTATGGGAAAATCGGGGTTTCGTTGCCCAATACCGCCACCCAGATGCTCGGGCCTAAGAAAATCAGCAGCAATGCGCCGAACAGTCCGGCCAGGCCGCCGGCGACTACGCCGCGCGTTGTCAGGCCTTTCCAGAACATGCTCAGCATCAGCACGGGGAAGTTGGCCGATGCGGCGACGGCAAACACTAAACCTACCATAAAGGCCACGTTTTGGTTTTCAAATGCCAAGCCCAAGACGACTGCCAATATCCCCAACACCACCGTTGCCACACGGGAAATGCGCATTTCTTCGTGTGCCGTGGCTTTGCCCTTGCGGATGACCGACGAATAAATGTCATGGCTCACCGCAGACGCGCCCGACAGGGTCAAACCGGCCACTACCGCCAAAATGGTGGCGAAGGATACGGCGGAGATGAAGCCCAGCAGCAGGTTGCCGCCCAATGCGCCCGACAGGTGAACCGCGGTCATGTTCACGCCGCCGACCATTTCGTAAACGGTTTTGCCGTCTTTCAGCATTTGCGTGAAGAATTGCGGATTGTCTTTGGTCAGGAAAATCATCGCGCCGAACCCGATAATGCCGGTGAGCAGGAAGAAGTAGCCGACCAAACCGGTGGCGACGACCACGGATTTGCGTGCTTCGCGGGCATCGGGTACGGTAAAGAAGCGCATCAGGATGTGCGGCAGGCCGGCCGTGCCGAACATCAAGGCCAAGCCGAGCGAGAGCGCGTCAATCGGGTCTTTCACCATACCGCCCGGTGCCATCACCGCTTCGCCGCTTTCATGCGATTTAACGGCGGTGGCAAACATGTTTTCCAGGCTGAAACCCGAGTTTTTCAAGACGATAAACGAAATCAGCGTCGCGCCGCCCAGCAGCAAAACGGCTTTAATCATCTGCACCCAAGTAGTCGCCAGCATGCCGCCGAACAAGACGTACACCACCATCAGCGTGCCGACCAAAATCACGGCGGAGAGATAGTTCATGCCGAACAAAAGCTGAATCAGCTTGCCCGCACCCACCACCTGGGCGATAAGGTAGAGCACCACAATCAGCAGCGTACTGGTTGCGGCGAACAGGCGAACCGGCTTTTGGTTGAAGCGGTAGGCCGCCACGTCGGAAAAGGTGAATTTGCCCAAATTGCGCAGGCGTTCGGCCATTAAGAACAGCACAATCGGCCAGCCCACCAAAAAGCCGACGGAATAAATCAGGCCGTCGTAGCCGCGCGTGAACACAATCGCGGATACGCCCAGAAACGCCGCCGCCGACATATAGTCGCCCGCAATCGCCAAGCCGTTTTTGGTGCCGGAAATCCCGCCGCCGCCGGTGTAGAAATCCTGCGCCGATTTGTTTTGCTTGGCCGCCCATTTGGTGATGAACAGGGTGGCGAAGACGAAAATCAGGAACATGATAATCGCCGTCCAGTTGGTGGCCTGACGCTGCACCTCGCCGGTAATCGCGTCCGCCGCCCACAGGCTGCCGGAAGCCGAAAGCATTGCCAAAGGTAAGAATTTCTTCATCATTTTGCCGCTCCTTCGCCGATGGGGGTGTGGCGGGCGGATGAAGTTTCAGACGGCCTGCCCGCCGCAGGGGCAGAATCGTCGCCGAACACTTCGCGCAGCACTTCTTGGGTCATGTTTTCAAATTTGCCGTTGGCGATGTAAACGTAGATTGCCGTGGACAGAAACGAAAACACAATCACAAACACGCCGATGTAAATGCCCCAAGTGGTCACACCGTCAGGGTTTACTTTGGTGGCGAAAAGTTGCGGATTGATGCCGATGGTCAGAATGAAGGCAACATACACGAAAAAGATAACGGCGGAGAACGTCCAACCCAAAATCGATTTCTGCATGGCCATGCGTTTGAATTTCGGGTGAGCTAAGACCTGCTCAACCCGACGCTGCTCCTCAACAGCGTAGTGGTCGTGTTGACTCATGATTTTTTCCTTCAAAGACTTAAAAAAACAACTGCTTCTTTTTTCTTCGGCAGCTGCGCGGAACTTCTGATGGTTCCGTCGCGCCGCCGTACGCTTCTGACGAGGTGAGCCGACATTACCGCAGTTAAATGTTTATTTCAACAGTTGATAAGATATTAATTTTTATAAGGATTATATAGTTATTATGTTAATTATCCGTCGGGGATGGAAAATAAAGCCCGAGTGCACGGCAAACTCGGGCTTTGGCAGACGGAGGCCGTCTGGACGAAAAAAATTTCGTTCAACAGTTAAAAACGGCAGTTTGACGCATAAATTGAGTTTTTTGGTGAATCGGCTGACGTAAATCAGTTAAAAATCGGAATAATTGGAAGAAAGTTCCAATCGCAGGCGAAGCCTTTGCAGAATTCAGATTCGGCCTGAAAATTGATGACCGATTAAAGTTTCTGAATATTGTCGGGTTCTGCAAAGGTTCGGGCCGTCTGAAAACCTTCATCATTGGCCAAAACAAAAGAGCCGGAAAGGTTCGGCTCTTTTTGGGATTCGGATATTTGGGCGGCAGCTTGCTACCGGTGATCGTTCAGGATTTTCTGATACACGTCTTCCGGCAGGTAGGGCTTAATCATTTCGCGCCATCCTTCGGGGCCGATTAACCCTTTTACCATCGTGGACGACACCTCGGCGATTTCGCGCGGCGGCATCAGGAAAACGGTGGAAATCTCCGGTGCCAAATCGCTGTTGATATAGCGCATGGAGCGTTCGTATTCGTAGTCGCCTGCGGTACGGATGCCGCGCACGATAAAGCGCGCCTCGACTTCGCGGGCGTAATGCACCAGAAAACGGTTTTCGAACACGGTGATTTTCACGTTGGGAAATTCGGCGGTAACGGCTTCGAGCATGGCCTGCCGCTCTTCGATGGTGTAGGTGTTGCGTTTTTCGGGGTTGACGCCGACGGCGACGACCAGCTCGTCAAACAAAGCCTGCGCTTCGCGAATCATCCAGACGTGGCCGAGGGTGGGCGGATCGAAACTGCCGGCGTACACCGCGCGGCGGATGGGGTTCGGGTTCATGGTTGGCGGGAATCGGATAAACAGGCGTGTAGGATAAGCGTTGCGGCGCGTACTGTCAAAACGAAAGGCCGTCTGAAAGTGCGCATACACTTTTCAGACGGCCTTTTTTCAGACGGCCTTTATTCGTCGCTGCCGGTCAGCGACATCAAAATGTGCAGCAGGCTGCTGAAAATGTTGTACAGCGAGATGAAAATCGTCAACGCCGCGCTGATGTGACTGTCTTCGCCGCCGTCAATCACTTGGCGCACTTGGAACATAATCATCAGCGAGCTGAACAATACGAAACCGGCGGAAATGGTCAGGCTCAAAGCCGGAATCTGCAGGAAGAGATTGGCCACCACCGCAATCATCAGAATCACCGCGCCGACGGTCAGAAAGCGGCCGAGCGAACTCATGTTCATGCCGCTGCGGCGCGCCATGGCCGACATGGTGAAGAACACGGCGGCGGTCATCGCGGCGGCGATGCCGACGATTTGCGCACCGTTGGACAGGTTCAGCGCATATTGCAGCGTCGGGCTGATCAATACGCCCATGCCGAAGGTGAACACCATCAGCAGCGCCACGCCGGTGTTGCTGTAGCGGTTTTTCTCAATCATGAACACCATGCCGTAGAAAAACACCAGCAACACGATAAAGCTCATCCAGCGGCCGCCCATCATGGCATACAGGCTGAATCCCATCTGGCTGCTGATGAACGCGCCGGCCGCGGCGGGAATGAAAGACAAGCCCAGCAGGCGGTAGGTTTTTTGCAGCACGGTGTTTTTCTGTACCGCGCTGCCGGAAGTGTAGTCGTAAACGTCGTTTTGCATGGCGTTTGCTCCTGAAAATAAGTGTGTGGAAATGAATGAAAGCGGATTTTAACAGTAATTGTCTGCCTTTGGGTGGAATTTATGACTGTTGGTTCAAATAAACAGCCACAATAGCACTACCCACGCCGAAACCGTCAGGCTCCATTGCGGCAGCAGCTTGTCCAGCTTGTCCAGCTTGGAAGAAGATGGCGTATTGTTCAGGAAATTCAAGTGAACAAACGTTGCCGCGAGCATAAAGACTTGTAAAAACAGCCGGGCTGCCCCGTGAAAACCAACCGCCAGCCATGCGCTCCAGCACGCCGCCGCCGTCAAAGCCAGAGCCGCATGGTAATACTTGGCGCGGCGCAAGCCCAAGCGCGCGGCCAGCGTGCGTTTGCCGTTCGCCCAATCGTGGTCGATGTCGCGCATGTTGTTGAGGTTCAGCACCATCGTGCACCACAACCCGATTGCGGCGGCGGGCAGCCACGAAGACGGATTCAGACGGCCTGTGTGCAGATATTCGCTGCCCAAAACCGCCAGCAGGCCGAAGAACACGAAGACCGCCGCATCGCCGAAACCGATATAGCCGTAAGGCCTGCGTCCGGCCGTGTAGCCGTAGGCCGCCGCCAAAGCCGCCGCACCGAGCAGCAGCCACAGCAACCAGTCCGTCCATGCGGTTTGCGTCAGTATCGGCAGCGCGGTGTACAGTAAAGTCAGCCCGAGCAGGCAGCACGCCACCGCGCTGATTTTCAACCCCGTCCGCATGGTTTCGGGCGAAATTTGTCCCGAAGCCACCATGCGCGGCGGCCCCTGCCGCCCGGCCGAATCCGCGCCGTTTTGCGCGTCGCCGTAATCGTTGGCGAAATTGCTGAATATTTGCAGGGAAACGGCGGTTGCGACGGTCAGCAGCGCGGTCGGCCAATGGAGTTTCTGCTGCATGGCGGCGAGCAGGCAGCCGCACAGGGAACCGGCGGCGGAAAGCGGCAGAGTCCGCAGGCGTGCGGCGTTTATCCAAGCGTTGAGCGACATGGCGGAATGTGAAAAGGTAAAAGGGCGGGGGAAGGCACGGTAAAAGGTCGATACCTTTGCAGAAACTCAACTCAAACCAAAAAATCAATTTCCGTCATGAGCTGCGCAAGTCCGCTGCGCTATCCCTGCGCCGTTCATGACGGATAAGAGATTGGTGAATATTTTCGGGTTCTGCAAAAGTCACAGGCCGTCTGAAATGTTCAGACGGCCTGCAAACGGTTAAGCCGGTTCTTGCGGCACATAGCCTTGCACTTGGTCGGCACCGTCGCCGAAGAAGTATTGTTCCATCTGCTGCGCCAGATATTCGCGTGCGCGCGGGTCGGCGAGGCTCAGACGGTTTTCGTTGATGAGCATGGTCTGGTGGCGTGTCCAAGCCTGCCATGCTTCCTGCGATACGTTTTCAAAAATGCGTTTGCCCAATTCGTTGGGCAGCGGCGGGAATTTCATGCCTTCGGCTTCGCGGCCGAGTTTGACGCAATGGACCATGCGGGTCATGGCGGTTCCTTTGGTTGGGGTTTCAGACGGCCTTTATTTTAACGGATTGCCGCCGATCGGAAAAGGCGGGCGGCAGGATGAAAACAGGCCGTCTGAAATATTTTCAGACGGCCTGTTGCCGACGGGACGATTATTTGTCCGCACCCAAGCGCGCATGGGTGTCGTTGTAGCCAATGTCGCCCGGAGTGCGCACGCCGGTGTTCGGTGCGGTGTATTCGATGCGGTCTGTTTTTTTGAAACGTTGGCCTTGCGGCTGTTCCACTTGCTGCAGGCCTTCAATCGGGCCGGCATCGTTGGCGTGATCCCAAGCCGGTTGCGGTGCGCCTTTGGCGGCGGCCAAAGTGGCGGCGGTGGCGATTAAAGTCGTGAACAGGATGGTTTTCATGATAAATTCCTTATGTCGTGAATGCGTTATGAAGTAAATGAAAGGTTGGTTTATCCAACCGAC
This sequence comes from Neisseria sp. CCUG12390, assembly GCF_047837985.1. Classification (GTDB taxonomy): domain Bacteria; phylum Pseudomonadota; class Gammaproteobacteria; order Burkholderiales; family Neisseriaceae; genus Neisseria. The sequence continues at coordinate 2,424,486 of NZ_CP181244.1, read as the reverse complement.
GAATGCATTGTAGGCCTGCTCGGTATACGGATAAACAGGGTTTTGGTTAATACTGTTTTTCCTTTTGGGAAATGTTAACATCGAAATTTTTTCAGACGGCCTTAAGTATTTATTAAATCAATAAAAAAGAGCGTATCCATTGATACGCTCTTTTTTATTGCTGCACTAATTTTACAAAACGTAAACAAAGACTTTGGAATTGCGCCCGCTGTCGATTAAATCCCGGCGGCGTTCGGGCGGCAAATCCTGTGCCGAGGCCGTCTGAAAGCCGCGTTCGACAAACCATTCTCCCGTGTGGGTGGAGAGGGCGAACAGCCTGGTCATGCCGGCGTCGCGCGCTTTTTTGAACAGGTGCGCCAGCAGAAGCTCGCCGTAACCGCCGTCTTGCGCTTCGGGCGAGACGACGAGGCAGGCCAATTCGCCTGAGTGCGGGTCGGAGAAGGTTTTCAGAGCGACGCAGCCGTAGATGTGCCGGTCGTGTTCCAACACGGAAAAGGTGTGGATTTGGTCTTCAAGGTATTCGCGGCTGCGGCGCAGCAGGATGCCCTGTTCTTCCAGCGGGCGGATAAGTGCCGTGATGTTGGGGATGTCGTCGCTGTGCGCGGCGCGGATGTTGACGAAGGAATCGCGGGCGACGGACGTACCGGCACCGTGGCGGGTGAAGAGTTCGCGAATCAGGCTGCCGTCGTCGCGGCCGCTGAGAATTTGCGTGCGCGCCACGCCGTTTTCCACGGCATTGACGGCGGACTGGATCAGGCGCAGTTGCGGCGGTGGCGGCTGCTGCGCCATCAGTTGCCGCGCTTCTTGGGCGGACAGGTTGGTCATCAGCAGTCCGTCTGAATTCAAAATGCCTTCTTCTTCAATCAGGTAAATCAGTTTTTCCGCGTTGAGTGCGATGGCGCAGGCTTCGGCGATGTCGCTCATGCTGAGATTGAAGGTTTTGCCGCTCAAAGAGTGGCCGAGCGGGCCGATGAGCACCAGCGCGCCGTCGTCGAGACGGTTGACGATGGATTCGGTGTCGATTTTGCGCACTTGGCCGGTGTAGCCCATGTCGATGCCGTCGATGATGCCCAACGGTCGGGCGGAGAGGAAATTGCCGCTTGCCACGCTCAGGGGTTTGCTGCGCTGCGGCGTTTGGGAAATGCTGCTGCACAAGGCGGCTTCGATGTCGCTGCGCAACATGCCGCTGACCTGTTTGGCCAGTTGCAGCGCGGCTTCGTCGGTGATGCGCCGTCCGTTGTGGTAGGCCGGTGTGCGGCCTTGGGCGGCGAGTGTGGCCGTGATTTGCAGGCGCGAGCCGTGTACCAACACCAAACGCACGCCCAAGCTGGCGAGCAGGTTCAAATCGGCGGCCAGGCGTTTGAGCGGTTCGCCCGCCAACAGGCTGCCGGCCACGCCGATGACCAGCGTTTTGCCGCGCAGGTAGTTGATGTAGGGCGCGGCTTCGCGGAAGTCGCCGACAAAACCAACGGATGTATTCATGGAAATCAAATCAATAAAATCAGATAAAAAAGCTGCATGATTAACACGGTCAGCGCGATGAGCGAGGCCAGCGTCCAGTTGAAACCCTCTTTGGGGCGGGTTTGGGCGGCATGTTTTTTCGATTCGTGAATGACATTGTCGAGCAAATCGGCAATTTCATTGCGCGAAAGCTGCTTGCGTTGGCGGATCTGCGCGCCGATGCTGTGAACCAGACGCACATCGGTCGCGGCATCGGGCAGCGTCTCGGGCTGCAACGGCGCGTTCGGAACGGCCGGATGGTCTTTGGCTTTGAACAGCCCTTCGCATTTTCGGCAGACCACAAAACCTTGCGCCACATTCAGTTGGGCATCTTTCACCCAGAGATTGGTGTGGCAGTGTGGACAGGTACATGCAGGCATGGGTAAACTCGTTTCGTAATGTATTTTTTCGTTGTTATTGCAGGCCGTCTGAAATTTTCAGACGGCCTTATGCTTTGTCAGGCCACGCCGTAACGTTCGCGGTAGGCCTTCACCGGCTCGAAAAAGCCGCCGAATTCGCTGTTGTTCTGCAGGAGCGTGAACAAATCGTTCAAATTCGCAATCGACACCACCGGCAAACCGTATTGCCGTTCTACTTCCTGCACCGCGCTCAGTTCGCCCGTACCTTTTTCCATGCGGTCGAGCGCAATGGCGACGGCGGCGGGCGTTGCGCCTTCGGCCTCAATCAGTTTCACCGACTCGCGCACCGAAGTGCCGGCCGAAATCACGTCGTCGATAATCAGCACGCGGCCTTTGAGCGGCGCACCGACCAACACGCCGCCTTCGCCGTGGTCTTTCGCTTCCTTGCGGTTGTAGGCAAACGGTACGTTCACGCCTTTTTCCGCCAGCATCATCGCCGTGGCCGCCGCCAGAATAATGCCTTTGTAGGCCGGGCCGAACAGCATGTCGAATTCCACCTCGCTCTCGATGATGGCCTGCGCGTAAAACCTGGCAAGCTGCAAAGTGGACGCACCGTCGTTAAACAGGCCGGCATTGAAGAAATACGGCGACTGTCGGCCGGCTTTGGTGGTGAACTCGCCGAACTTCAATACATTTTGTTCCAAGGCGAATTTCAGGAAATCTTGGCGGAAATCAGACATTTTTTGCCCTTTAAAAGACAGACTTAATCGAATACACGATTATAAGGGATTGCGCGGCAAAACCCAAAGGCCGTCTGAAAAATTGTTTTCAGACAGCCTTTTCCAAAAAGCTAAGCCCTGCTACTTCTGCTACAATCGCATTTTCTTTTGTCGAAACATCACAACCATGCTCAAAATCATCTCTGTCAACGTCAACGGCATCCGTTCCGCCTATAAAAAAGGATTTCTCGAATACATCGCCGCCTCGGGCGCGGACATTGTCTGCGTGCAGGAATTGAAGGCTCAGGAAGCGGATTTGGACGACACCATGAAAAACCCGCACGGTATGCACGGGCATTGGCATTGCGCCGAAAAGCGCGGTTACAGCGGCGTGGCGGTGTACAGCAGGCAAAAGCCCGACAATGTGCAATACGGCATGGGCATCGAAGAATTCGACCGCGAGGGGCGTTTCGTGCGCTGCGATTTCGGCAACCTGAGCGTGATTTCACTCTATCTGCCCAGCGGCACCAGCGCGCCGGAGCGTCAGGAACTGAAATACCGTTTCCTCGACGCGTTTTACCCCATGCTGGACGCGATGAAAGCCGAAGGTCGCGATATTGTGGTGTGCGGCGACTGGAACATCGCGCATCAAAACATCGACCTGAAAAACTGGAAAGGCAACCAGAAAAATTCGGGCTTCCTGCCCGAAGAACGCGCGTGGATCGGCAAAGTCATCAGCGAGTTGGGCTGGGTGGATTTGTGGCGCACGCTTTACCCCGAAATTGCGGGCTACACCTGGTGGAGCAACCGCGGCCAGGCCTACGCGAAAGACGTGGGGTGGCGCATCGACTACCAAATGGTCACGCCGGAATTGGCCGCCAAAGCCGTATCCGCGCATGTTTACAAAGACGAAAAATTCTCCGACCACGCGCCTTTGGTGGCGGAATATGACTATACGGTGTGAGGCCGTCTGAAACGGAAATGCCATGTTGAGCGCGTATGACCTCGAAGATTTGACGCTGTTGCTGGTGCACGATACCGAAACGCCGCCTTTGTGGATGGAACGCTGGGCGGTGAGTTATCCGATTGTGTTGCAGGCGGAAGTGTCGCGTCCGCAAAGCATCGGCGGCTGGCAGGATGCGGTTCAGACGGCCTTTGCGCAACACCAAAGCCGTCATGTCGCGGTGGTCGCGCACGGTGCGGGCGTGTCGGCGGTGCTGGCATGGCTGTATCGGGCGGATGTGAACGTGCAGAAAACCGTGTGCAACCTGATTTTGGTGTCGCCGCTGCCGGACGCGTTTCCCGATGATGCCGAACACACCCTGCAACGCGCCCGCTGCCATTGCCGCGCGGCTTTGGTTGTCGGACAAAACGGCGATTGCCCGCTCGATTGGGCGCGTGAAAAAGCCGCGCTTTGGAATGCACGGTTGCTGGTGTCGCCGCACGAAGACCGTCTGAACGGTGCACTCGGCGGCTGGCAATGGGGCATGAAGCTGATGCAGGAAATGCTGCTGAGTTGAGCAGGTGTACAGGCCGTCATGTACAAATGAGGCAAATGTGTAAGGCCGTCTGAAAGTGGTTTCAGACGGCCTTTGTTCGGTTTGCACGGGGCGCGGCCTCGTGGTTTGATAAAATTTACAGTCATATGATGATGCGGCGGTTGGCAGTATTCACGGTTGCGAAGGGCTTTTAGACTGAAAAAAGCTCGAGGCCGTCTGAAAATTTTCAGACGGCCTCGAATCTTTTTCAATTCTGCATTTCCTCGGCCGCTTCGATTTTTTCCTCCGCTTCCTGTTTGTCCGCATGGTCGGCTTCGGGTGTTTCGTGGATATTTTCCGCAGGCGGGTGGTATTGGAATTTGCCGTACACGGGGAAATGGTCGGAGCCGATGTGCGGCAACACTTTCAAATCGGCCACCAAGAAATCGCTGCTGTGGAAAATGTGGTCGAGCGGCCAGCGCAGCAGTTTCCAGTCGGCGTGGAAAGTGTTGTACAGGCCGCGGCCGATGCGCGGGTCGAGCAGGCCGCTGATGCGCTGGAACAGGCGCGAGGTGTCCGACCAGGCGACGTCGTTCAAATCGCCGAACACCATGCAGCTTTCGTCGGAGGCGGCGATTTCTTTGCCGACGAGCAGAAGTTCGCCGTCGCGTTCGGTCGAGGTATCGCTCTCGGTAGGGCTGGGCGGCATCGGGTGCAGGCAGTAGATGCGGATCAGTTCGCCGCCCGGAAGCTCGACTTTGGCGGTAATCGAGGGAATGTCGTCGCGCACGCGGTATTGGATTTGCGCATCATGCAGCGGCAGGCGGCTGTAGAGGTGCATGCCGTAAAGGTTGTCGAGCGGCACTTTCACCGTGTAGGGGTGGTCGGTTTCCAATTCGGCCAGCGCGTCTTCCCACCATTGGTCGCTTTCCAGAGTGAGCACGATGTCGGGGCGGTAGCGGCGCACGAGTGTCAAAAGTTTGCCGGCCTCGCGGTTGGGCGTGAGCACGTTGCTGGTGAGGATGCTGACGGTGCGCCCGTTGTCGCCGCCTTTGTAACCCATGACCTGCGGTTTTCTTAAGCGCGTGTAGGCACTGATTTGCCAAAACTGCCATACCGCGCAGGCGAAATTGACCACTTCCATGAGGTCGAAAATCATGTTGTTGCTTTGTTCGAGCCAGTAATTGAGCAGCATGCACAACACGCTCAAGGCCGCGATTTGCAGACGCGGAAAATCGAATATCCGCATGACCCAGTGGTCGGATTTCAGCAGCGAAAGCAGGGTGGCCGCCACCGGTACGCACAAGAGCGCCAAGAGCAGCCAATCGCCTAAGGGTAAATCGGACATAATCTGTTCCTGATGAAATGCCGGTCGCGAACGACCGCCGTTTGCGCCGTTGCCGCCGTCCCGCCGGTTTCGGGCGGCGGGTAGAAGTGCCTTGTTCCGAAAGGGTTTTTCAGACGGCATCTGGCGGAATAATTTCGGTTACGGGTTGATTATCCGTGCTAAATCCGTCTTTGTAAACTTGGCCGGACGCGGCGGCAAACGGAAACGGCCGGATTGTTCCGTAAGGAAAAAACGCATTGTTCAGGCCGTCTGAAAAGTTTCAGACGGCCTGCGTCTTTGCAAAACTCGGGTTGAATTTGAAAATCTATTCTGCCATGAGCTACGCAGACGGCCAGGGCGTTCGGGCATTTTGAAAGCAACAGGCCGTCTGAAAATATGATTCAGACGGCCTGTTTCAAGCGTGCAGGGAATGCGTCAGCGGATGTCCACAAACGAACTCGAATGCAGGTCGCGCAACAGGTTGGTGGTGGCCTGCTGGGCTTTTTGCTGCGAAATGTACTGGCGCACGGCATTGCGCTGGCGTTCTTCCGGCGTGCCGGCTTCGCGGATGTCGTTCAGCTTGATGATGTGCCAGCCGAATTGGGTGCGCACGGGCGGGCTGACTTGGCCGGGTTGGAGTTTGTGTACGGCATCTTCAAACGGTGTCACCATCATGCCGTCTGAAAACCAGCCCAGATCGCCGCCGTTGGCCGCGCTGCCGTCTTGCGAGTATTGGCGTGCCAAGCCGGCGAAGTCCGCGCCGCTGCGTGCTTGGGCGTAGATTTTGCGGATGCTGCTCTCGGCGGCTGCGGCGGCGTTGTCGGAATCGGCTTTAAGCAGGATGTGTTGCGCATTGTATTGGCGCAGCGGCTCGCCTTCGGGCAGGGTAACGCCTTGCTGCTGCGCACGGTTGATGAAGCTCGTCACTTCGCTGTCGCTGACGCGGCTGTTTTCCATAATGGCCTGCTGGCGTACTTTTTCGACGATGATGCTGTCGCCGATTTCCCGGCGCACGCGTTTATTGGCGTTTTTCAATGACGGGGTCTGCGCAATCACGGCATCGATTTCGGCTTCGCTGGCTTGGATGTTGCGGCGTTTGCCGGCCTGTACGATTAAGGTTTGGTTCACCATCTGCGCCAAGACCTGTTGGCGCAAATCGGCATCGGCTACCTTCGTGCCTTTGGGCAGGTTGCGGCGTGCCTCTGCTACGGCTTGGCTGACTTGGCGTTGGGTGATGATGTCGTTGTCGACGACGGCGGCGATGCTGTCGGAGGCTTTGACATCGGCGGCATGTGCCGCGTTCAGACTCAGACCGAGTACCACGGCCAGCATTAAGGGTTTCACATTCATGGGTTGACTACCTCGTTGGTTTTGCTGTAGCCCGGGATGGCTAAGCGCAGTTGTTCAAACGGATTTTGGCCGACGTTGCTCAAATCTTTCAGCTGCAAATTGAAGAAAACGGCGTTTTTCCTGCTGTTTTCGCCGGTGACGTAGCGTTGGCCGACCACGCTCGCGCTCCAGCAGCCGCAATCGCTTTTGTATTCGACGCCGGCCAACATTTCCAGCGGTTTTTTCACGGTGAGTTCGTAGTTGTAGCGGGCGACGGCATACAGGTTTTTGCGCAGCGGCCATTGGGCGGCCAAGTCGATTTGGTTCAGTTTGTCATACAGGTATTCGCCGTCGTCCTGCAGGTAGATTCGGGCATTGCGGTTGTATTTGTAGCGCGCGCTCAATACTTTGCCCGGCTCGGGATTGTAGCGGATGCCCGCCGCATAGCTTTCGGCGCGGTTTTGGTTCTGGTTGTAGTGGATGTCGAGATCGAGGCGCACGCTGTCGGTGACGTTGCCGTGGGCAAAGGCCACCCAGTCGGAGCGGTTGCGTTCGTACCGGCTCACGCTGCCGTCGAGCAGAACGTTATCGGTTTTGAAATAGAATTTCTGGCCGATACCGGCGCGGAACAGTTCGGCACCGGTTCGGGGATTGAGCAGGCGGCTCTGTACGGCGGTCGACAGGCTGTTGGACGCGTTGATGCGGTCGTTGCCCGAAAACAGGTTTTCGCGGAAAAGCTGCTCGTAGGTAAAGCTGTTTTCGGAGGTGTCGAGGTTCGGCCAGTCGCTTTGCTGCTTGGTCGGGATATAGTTATAGAACAGGCGCGGCTCCAGCGTTTGCAGGTAGCCGTTACCCAAAAACTGCGTTTGGCGTTCGAACGTCATGCCGCTGTCGACGCTGACCATCGGCAGCACGCGGCTGAAATGCCGGCGGCTGCTGCCGTTGAAGCTGTCCAAATCATAATAAGTGGCATGGACGCCGATTTTCGGATGGACATAGCCCCAGCGGTTGTGGAAATCCCATTTCACGCTCGGATTCAGCACGAAGCGGTTGCCGCTTTGTTTGTCGTCGTGTTCGAAGCGGGTGAACTGGCCGAACACGTTGGCCTGCATATTGTTGTCGAAGCTGCGCTGCCAGCGGCCGGACAGGCGCGGCATGATGGCGTAAGGCTCGTCTTTATAGCCGTATTCATTGGCCAGGGTTTGGTATTTCTGCGCCATCAGCGAGCCGTCGAAATTGCCGCCCCAAAAGGTATTGTTGTAGTTTAACCAGGCTTGGCGGTTGAGGTTGACGTTGTCGGCGATGTCGTTGCGGCCGTAGAAGTCGCGGTAGTAGTCGTTATCCGATACGCTGTTGAAATCCACGCCGCCGCTGAGTTGGTTGGTAAAGCGGTGGTTGTGGCTCCATTGGAATTGGTAGCGGTTGTTGTGTTCGCTTTTTTTGTCGTCGGGCATCCATGTGCCGTCGACTTGGCCGGCGTATGAGGGTTGCAGGTAGCGGACTTGTCCGCCCAAGCGCACGCCGCGGCTGGAAATGATTTCCGGCGTAACGGTGGCGTCGAGGTTGGGTGCAAGGTTCAGGTAATAAGGGAGAGCCAGTTCGAGGCCGTCTGAACCGGTGGAAATGTTCGGCACAAGCAGGCCGCTTTTGCGGTTGCCGTTGAGCGGGAAATCCGCCCACGGCGTGTACAAAACGGGTACACCGCCGAAGACCAGCGATGCACCTTTCGCGACGCCGATGCCGCTGGCTTGGTCGGCCTCGATGCTCTTGGCTTTGATGTACCAGCTCGCGTCGCCCGGGGAGCAGGTGTTGAATTTGGTGTGGATGAGTTTGTACCGCTCTTTGCCCTGCATTTCGGCTTTTTCGCTGACGCTTTGCAGGCGGCGGCCGTCTTTTTCGGTGGCCATGCGGACGTTTTCGCTCACGCCCGAACTGTTGTCCAGATTGTAGTTGATTTGGTCGCCGGTCACGACGGAGCCGTCTTGGTAGAGTTTGAAGCGGTCGCCTGCGGTAACGGTATTGCTGGCTTGGTCGTAATGCGCCCAATCGGCGTTCAATACTTCGTCGTTGCGCTCGATGATCACGTCGCCCTTGGCCTGAACCTGGACATTGGTCTGCCCTTCGACGTAATCGGCGGTGACGCGCGTGTAGTCGGTCGGCAGCGGTTCTTCGCCGCTGCGGTTGACGGCGGTTGCTTCCGCCTGCGCTTCGGCGTGTTTGGCAACGGTTTCTTTGTCGCAAAACAGGCAGGTGCTGCCTAAAGACAGCTCTTCCGTTTTTTCAGACGGCCTGTTTTCAGACGGTACGGTCTTTGCGGCGGTTTCGGCAACAGCATGATTTGCGGCAGCTTGGTTCGCTGTGTCTTGGGTGTTTTCAATCGGCACGTAATCGGATGCGGCCGGTACAAATACACCGCCGCTCTGGGCGGCCGCCGCTGTGCTGAAGCCGACGCCCAATGCGATGACTAAGGGTTTGAGTGAAAATAAACGAGCCAAAGTTACACCTTAAATCGGTTTTGCCAGTTAGAATAGCGTTTATTTTAACCTGAAAATCTTCAAAACCGCTATGCAACGACAACACGAATTACAAAAATGGTTGGAAACCGTTTACCCGAACGAATCTTTTGAATTGAGCTTTGCGGCGGCCGATGCCGATTTCCGCCGCTATTTCCGTGCGACGTTTTCAGACGGCCGTACCGTGGTCTGCATGGATGCGCCGCCCGACAAAATGAGCGTTGCGCCGTATTTGAAAGTGCAAAAGCTCTTCGACATGGTCAACGTGCCGCAGGTTCTGCACGTCGATGAATCTTTGGGATTTATGGTGTTGAACGATTTGGGCAATACCACGTTTCTGACCGCCATGACGCAGGAAACGGCCGAATCCGCCCACAAAGCCCTGCTGCTCGAAGCGATAGACGAACTCATCATTCTGCAAAAAGCCGGCCGCCCCGACCAATTGCCGCCGTATGACCGCGAAGTGATGCTGCGCGAGATAAACCTGTTTCCCGAATGGTTTGTCGCCAAAGAGTTGGGCAAAGAACTGAATTTCAAGCAACGCCAATTGTGGCAGCAGGTCGTCGATACTTTGCTGCCGCCGCTGCTGGCGCAGCCGCAGGTGTACGTGCACCGAGACTTTATCGTGCGCAACCTGATGCTGCAACCCGGCCGCCCGGGGGTATTGGATTTCCAAGACGCGCTTTACGGCCCGATTTCCTATGATTTGGTGTCGCTCTTGCGCGATGCGTTTATCGAGTGGGAAGAAGAATTCGTGTTGGACTTGGTGATTCGTTACTGGGAAAAAGCGCGTGCCGCCGGTTTGCCCGTGCCGTCTGAATTCGACGAGTTTTACCGTTGGTTCGAGTGGATGGGCGTACAACGCCATCTGAAAGTGGCCGGTATTTTCGCGCGGCTCTACCACCGCGACGGAAAAGACAAATACCGCCCCGAAATCCCGCGCTTCCTGAATTACCTGCGCCGCGCCGGCCGCCGCTACGTCGATTTGGCACCGCTGTATGCGCTGCTGGTGGATTTGGTCGGCGACGAAGAATTGGAAACGGGATTCACGTTTTAATCAAAAATTCGGGGCAAATGCGGCAGGGCAGGGAATTTAACGGCGGATTGACACACTAATCCGTCGGTGCAGCAAAAACCATGCCGTTAAAATAAGCAATATCCCTTTTATTTTAAGATAAGGTTTATCCGAATGCCGGAGACGGTTTGGCCGAACATGCTGCGGATAGGGTGAAATCACGAATATTGGTTTCACTATAAAAAATTTATATTTCTGCCGCGTACCCGAAATCATGAATCCAAAACTTTCTTTGATTGTGCCCATTTATAACGGCGGTAAGTTTATCGCCGGATTGGGTGAAAATTTTCTCAATATCCACAATGCGTTGGGTAATGTCGAATTCATCGTCATCAACGACGGTTCCCGCGATGACACGCTGGCGCAGTTGCAGGCATTGTTCGCCGCCCATCCCCAATTGCAGCATCATCTGATTGATACGCCCAACGGCGGGGTCAGCCGCGCGCGCAATTTGGCTTTGGAAAAGGCGGGCGGCGAATTCGTGATGTTTATGGACCACGACGATCAGTTGAATCCGCAGGAGCTGGGCCGTTTTTTGGACGTGATGGAAACGCAGTCTGCCGATTTGCTTCAGTTTGACGTTGAAGAGAAGTTCCGGCTCGGCGACGGCGTGGCGGTGATGGACTTGGCCAAGTATATGAACGAACTGTCGTTTATGTCGGCTGTCTGGTCGTATATCTACCGCCGCGATCTGATTGAAGCGTTGCGGTTGCGTTTTATCCCGGGTATGGCCTATTTGGAAGACGGCATATTTTTATTGGAATACATGCTGGCCTGCAAAAAAGTGGCCGCCACCCATCAGAAAGTTTATCTCTACGTGAACAATCCCGATTCGGTGATGCGCAAAAAACGCACGGCCGCACAGACGCAGAAATATCTCGACGACATCGGTTTGGCCGTCAAAGAATATACCCGTCTGATGAACGCGGACAAACAGCCCGAAGTCAGCCGTCGGCTGTTGGAAATACGCGATTCGTTCCAGTTTATCTATATTACGTCCATGCTGAAAAACCGCATACCGGCAGCCGAAATGTTCCGCCGCTTGCGGGATGTCGGCTACGATTACCGGTTGGAAGGCTATCCGAGCCGCTTTAACCGGCGTATGCGTACCCGCGTTTTGTGCGGCCTGTTCCGCAGTAAAACTGCGTTGGGCGTATTGGCCGCCAGTAAGGCGATGGCGCGGTAGCAGAGCGGCAGCCCTATTTTTTCAACAGGCCGTCTGAAAATCCTGATACGGATTTTCAGACGGCCTCTTTACATTTTATGCCTTGCCGAAGCGGTGTGAATTGTTCACAATCTAGGCCGTCTGAAAATTATCATAACCCCCTTATCCATCATTACTTTATGGCTCACTTTTTTATCCGCCGCCCCGTGTTTGCGTGGGTGCTGTCTATTTTCATCACGCTGGCCGGTGCGCTGTCGATTCTGACTTTGCCGCTGGAGCAGTATCCCGACATTGCGCCGCCGCAGGTTTCGGTGGTGGCGCGTTACACCGGCGCATCCGCCGAAACCGTCAACGACTCCGTATCGCAGGTCATCGAGCAGCAGCTCACGGGTTTGGACGGCCTGATGTACATGAGTTCGACCGCCGATTCGTCCGGCCAGTCGCGCACGACCATCACTTTCGAGCCGGGCACGGACATCGATGTGGCGCAGGTGCAGGTGCAAAACGCCTTGCAGCAGGTTTTGTCGCGCCTGCCCGAAGCGGTGCGCAGCCGCGGCGTGTCGGTGACGCGCGGCGGACAGGACAATTTGGTGTCGTGGATGTTTTACACTGACGACCCGACCGTTTCGCGCGTGGCGGTAACGGATTATCTGGCGAGCAATGTGGTGGACGTGTTGGGACGCATCGACGGCGTGGCCGAAGTGCAGCTTTACGGCAGCAGCTACGCCATGCGCATTTGGCTCAATCCGAACAAATTGGAGCAGTTCCAACTGATGCCGTCTGACGTGCGCGCGGCTCTGGAAAGCCAGAACACGCAGGTTTCGGCCGGACAGCTCGGCCAGCTGCCGTCCGTCGAGGGGCAAATGCTCAATGCGCCGATTCAGGCGCGCAGCAAGCTGCAAACGGTGGAAGAGTTTGAAAACGTGGTATTGAAAAGCACGCCCGACGGCGCGGTCGTGACCGTCAAAGACGTGGCGCGGGTGGAACTCGGGGCGGAAAGCGCCGATGTGCAGACGCGTTTGAATGGGAAAACCGGCGGCGCATTGGGCATCGTGCTTTCAGACGGCGCGAACGCGCTGGACACGGCTGCGGCGGTGGAAGCGAAAATCCGCGAACTCGAGCCGGATTTTCCCTACGGCCTGAAGGCGCAAACCAGCCAAGACAGCGTGCCGTTTGTGAAAGCGTCGCTCAAAGAAGTGATGAAAACGCTGGCCGAAGCCATTGTGTTGGTGGTGCTGGTGATGTTCGTGTTCCTGCAAAGCTGGCGCGCCACGCTGATTCCCGCGATTGCCGTGCCGGTGGTGCTGATGGGGACGCTCGGGGTGCTGGCGGCTTTGGGCTATTCAATCAACATGCTGACCATGTTCGCGCTGGTGTTGGCCATCGGCCTGTTGGTGGACGATGCCATCGTGGTGGTGGAAAACGTCGAGCGCGTCATGCACGACGAGGGTTTGGACGCGAAAACCGCCACCGAAAAATCCATGAAAGAGATTTCGTCCGCGCTGGTGGGCGTGGGCATGGTGTTGTCGGCGGTGTTCGTGCCGATGGCGTTTTTCCCCGGCACCACGGGTGTGATTTACCGCCAGTTTGCCGTGACGCTGATTGCGGCGATGGGCTTTTCCGTGTTGGTGGCGCTGACGCTCTCGCCCGCGATGTGCGCCCAGTTTCTCAAACCCAAAGCGCACGACAAACCGAGTGGCGGCCTGTTCAGACGGCCTTTTGCGTGGTTCAACCGCGGCTTTGAAAAACTGTCGCAACGCTATGCGGCTTTGGTGAGCGGTACGTTCAAGCGCGGCAAACTCATGTTCGCCGGCTTTCTCGCAGTCATCGCCGCCTGCGCCGCGCTGTTCCACTACCTGCCGACCTCGTTTCTGCCCGAAGAAGACCAAGGCTATCTGCAGGTCAACGTGACCATGCCGTCGGGTTCGACCGATGCGCGTTTGCGCGGAACTTTGGACGAACTGGAAGCCTTTTTCCGACAGCAGCCCGAAGTCGCCAACGTGATGGCGTTGACGGGTATACGCGGCAATCAGGGCTTCGGTATGCTGACCGTGCGCCTGAAGCCGTGGGAGGAGCGCAGCGCGGATCAAAGCACACGGGCATTGGAGCAGCGCGCGTCGCGCCTGTTCCGTCAGCGTAAAAACGCCAAAATTTTCGTCAACCTGCCGCCAGTGGTGCGCGGTTTGGGTTCGGCGGGCGGCCTGAGCTTCGTGATTAAAGACAGCAACGGCCAAGGCTACGGCAAGCTGGCCGCCGCTGCCGGGCAGTTTACCGAATCGGCGGCACAAGATTCGCGCCTGCGCAGCGTGCGCGTCAACAACCAAGACCCGAGAAGCCAGGTGGTGGTCGATGTCGATGACCGCAAAGCCTTGGCGTACAGCATCAACCTCGGCGACATCAACGCCGTGCTGACCAACGCTTTGGGCGGCACTTACGTCAACGACTTTATCCACAACGGACGCGTCAAGCGCGTGTATATCCAGGCCGACGCGCCGTTCCGTATGCAGCCGCAAAACATCGGCGAATGGAAAGTGCGCAACCAAAACGGCGAAATGATTCCGCTCTCCGCCTTCAGCAGCGTGCGCTGGGAAGTCGCGCCGCCGCAGCTTATCCGTTTCAGCGGCAGTCTGGCGATGGAGATGCAGGCCGCCGCAGGCGAAGGCGTGAGTTCGGGCGATGCGATGGCGGCGGTCGAACAGGCCGCCCAAGCCCTGCCGCACGGTTACGACATCGAATGGACGGGTGCGTCCCTGCAGGAAAAACGCGCCGGTGCGCTCGCGCCGCTGCTGTACGCCTTGTCGGTGCTGTTCGTATTTTTATGTCTGGCCGCGCTGTACGAAAGCTGGAGCGTGCCGTTTGCCGTCATGCTCTCGGCGGTGTTGGGCGTATTGGGCGCATTATTGTTCACATCCGCGCGCGGCTTGGCAAACGACGTGTTTTTCCAGGTCGGCCTACTCACCACCATCGGTTTGGCGGCGAAAAACGCGATTCTGATTGTCGAGTTTGCGGTGCAACTGCAAGAGCAGGGCAAAAGCATTTGGCAGGCCGCCGCCGAAGCCGCCCGCCTGCGCCTGCGCCCGATTTTAATGACCTCGATCGCTTTCGGCTTCGGCGTGATTCCGCTGGCTTTGGGCACAGGTGCGGGCGCAGGCAGCCGCGTCGCCATCGGCACGGCGGTATTGGGCGGCACGGCGTTTTCGACGGTATTGGGTTTGCTGTTCGTACCGATATTTTTTGTGTGGATAAGAGGTTGGATTAAGAAGCGGCAGGGTGAGGCCGTCTGAAAAATTGAAGCGAGTCAGGTGGAAATGGAAAGGCCGTCTGAAAAGAATATTTTCAGACGGCCTTCTATCTATGTTATTTAGGAAACGCGCTAGGTTTGCACAATTTCTAAAAAATCACTCAACCCGCAAGCCACCCTTCCCCCAGCCCCTTCCCGCCAGCGGGGAAGGGGAGCAGGTTGTTGAAACTGATGAAACGGCCAGCCATCAGGAAAACATCGGCAATCCGTCCCCTCTCCCGTCCGGCGGGAGAGGGCTAGGGAGGGCGGTACTGAATTAAAGGAAACCTTAGCAAGAAGCAGCGTATGCCATTGCTTAAAAGCAAAATAAATCTCACAGCAACAAAAGGCCGTCTGAACAGAATATTTTCAGACGGCCTTCTATCTATGTTGTTTAGGAAAACGCGCTAGGTTTGCACAATCTCTAAAAAATCACTCAATCCACAATCCACCCTTCCCCCAGCCCCTTCCCGCCAGCGGGAAGGGGGGAAGATTGCTGAAACTGATGAAACGGCCAGCCATCAGGAAAACATCGGCAATCCGTCCCCTCTCCCGTCCGGCGGGAGAGGGCTAGGGAGAGGGGGTACGTTGAATTAAAGAAAACCTTAACGAGAAACAGAGTATGCCATTGTTTAAAAGTAGAATAGACTCCATCTCGCAACTACAAATAAGGCCGTCTGAAAAATATTTTCAGACGGCCTCGCAATATCAAAACCTTATTTCGCAGGTGCGGCTTTTTGTTCTTCGCGTACTTTGTCGATCAGCAGGTCAACGGTCTGCATACCGGATTGCCAGTCGGCGAATTTCACTTGGTATTTGCCGCCGACGATGACCACCGGCGTGCTGCTGATTTGGAAGGTATTGGTCAGCTCTTCCATTTTGTCGGCGCGGGCTTGGCTTTCGGGCGATTCAAATGCGGCCAAGACTTTTTTGCCGTCAAACGCGGTTTGCGCAGGCAGCCATGTTTTCACCACTTCCGCATCGGCCAGGTTGATTTTTTCGTTGACGATGGCGTTGAAAATCGGCATGTCGGCGGCTTTTTCGCCGGCAATCTGCACCGCGGCGGCCAAGCGCGCCAGCGGCTTCACTTCAGGCCCCCAAACGACGTGTTCTTTGCGCAGGTAGGTATCGTCTTTGAACGATTTGGCGTGTTCGCTCAATACCGGCTCCAAATTGGCGCAATGCGGGCAGAAATAGCCGAAGAATTCGACCACTTCCACTTTGCCGGCCTGCAGCTGAGGAATCGGATTGGCCAACACGGTGTAGTTTTGTCCTTCGACCAAGCCTGCCGGTGCGACGGGGGCCGGGGCTGAAGAAGTGTTTTGCGACGCGCCGTCGGCAGGCACGCTGGTTTCGGCTTGGCCGCCGCAGGCTGCCAAAGCCAATGCCGTAAATGTGATGAGGGTGGTTTTTTTCAGGTTCATGATGGTTCTTTCGGTTAAAACAGGCGTGATTTTAAAGCATTTTGTGCGGCGGTTGAACGGTTTTTGCGAAAAAGTCGGTTTCGTTTCGGGAAACCGCCGCGACCGTTTTTCAGACGGCCTCGGCCGGCGTTCGGGAAAACATAGCCCAAACCGCCCGCGCTGTCGTACAATAAACGGTTTTTCTAAAGGCCGTCTGAAACATTTCCCGCCGTCGGAAACGATTCCTTGCAATGATGGTCGAATCCTGTTTCAGACGGCCTTTGTGTCCATTTTCAAACAGATTGAACCATTATGAATTTATTAGGTGCTTTGGCCAAAGTCGGCGGCCTGACCATGGTGTCGCGCATTCTCGGCTTTGTCCGCGACACGATTATCGCCCGCGCGTTCGGCGCAGGCATGGCGACGGACGCGTTTTTCGTGGCGTTCAAGCTGCCCAACCTGCTGCGGCGCGTGTTTGCCGAAGGTGCGTTTGCGCAGGCGTTCGTGCCGATTCTGGCGGAATACAAACAGACCAAATCCGAAGAAGCCACGCGCGAATTCGTGCGTCATGTGGCCGGTATGTTGAGCTTTGTCTTGGTGATTGTGACCGCCATCGGCATTTTGGCCGCGCCGTGGGTGATTTATGTCTCCGCGCCCGGTTTTGCGAAAAATCCCGACAAATTCCAACTTTCGATAGAACTCCTGCGGATTACCTTCCCGTATATCTTGTTGATTTCGCTGTCTTCTTTTGTCGGCTCGATTCTCAACTCCTACCACAAATTCAGCATTCCGGCCTTTACGCCGACTTTGCTGAACATTTCGTTTATCGTGTTCGCACTGTTTTTCGTGCCGTATTTCGACCCGCCGGTCATGGCGTTGGCGTGGGCGGTGTTCGTCGGCGGCATTTTGCAGCTCGCGTTCCAACTGCCGTGGCTGGCGAAACTCGGTTTCCTGAAACTGCCGAAACTGAGTTTCGCCGACCCTGCGGTCAAACGCGTCATGAAGCAGATGGCACCGGCGATTCTCGGCGTGAGCGTGGCGCAGATTTCGCTGGTAATCAACACCATTTTCGCGTCTTTCCTGCAATCGGGCAGCGTGTCGTGGATGTATTACGCCGACCGCCTGATGGAACTGCCCACCGGCGTGCTCGGCGCGGCTTTGGGCACGATTCTGCTGCCGACCCTGTCCAAACACGCCGCGGGACAAGACAGCCAGGCCTTCTCCGGCCTGCTCGACTGGGGCCTGCGCCTGTGTATGCTGCTGACGCTGCCCGCGGCGGTGGGCTTGGCGGTGTTGTCGTTCCCGCTGGTGGCGACGCTGTTTATGTATAAAAACTTTACGCTGAACGATGCGGTAATGACGCAGCACGCGCTGATTGCCTATTCGTTCGGCCTGATCGGGCTGATTATGATTAAGGTGCTCGCCCCTGGCTTTTACGCGCGGCAAAACATCAAAACGCCGGTCAAAATCGCCATCTTCACGCTGGTGTGCACGCAACTGATGAATTTGGCCTTCGTCGGCCCGCTCAAGCACACCGGACTTGCGCTCGCCATCGGCTTGGGCGCGTGTCTGAACGCGGGTTTGCTGTTTTACCTCTTGCGCAAACACGGCATTTACCGACCCGGCGCGGGCTGGGGTGCATTTCTCGGCAAAATGCTGCTTGCGCTGGCCGTAATGGGCGGCGGCCTGTGGGCGGCGCAAACGTATCTGCCGTTTGTCTGGGTGGATGTCGGCGGCCTGCAAAAAGTGCTGCAACTGTGCGTGTTGCTGGCCATCGGCGGCGGCCTGTATTTCCTGACTTTGGGGCTGCTCGGGTTCCGTCCGCGGCATTTCAAGCGTTTGGAAAGTTAGGGTCAAATATAAAAGGCCGTCTGAAAAAAGGAATATTTTTTCAGACGGCCTTTTAACATTCTTGCCATTCGTCCTCGCGACTGGTGGGAAAGGGCGGCTCTTTGCATTAATGGAAAATGAACCCATGCCGCAGAGCAGAGCCGCCCTCCTAATCCCTTCCCCTGGTCGGGAAGGGGACTGATGCCTGTCATTTCGAAGATTCTTTGTCTGCCAAGAAACATGCCGTCTGAAAAGTTTTCAGACGGCATGTTGATTTACAAAGGCGCGTTGTCGATTTTGGATAACGCTGCGTTCACCGCAAAAATCTTACCGTTGACCTGCGGTACGCCGAAACTTTTCAAACGCGCGGTGTGCATGGCCAAATAATTCTGCGCATCTTGTTCGGTCGCGAAGTAGTAAATGCCGCCGGCTTCTTGCGCGGCCTGGTTTTCCGTCCAAATTTTCCAAACCAAGCCGGGTTCTCGGGCGATGGATTCGGCCAGCTCTTTCATGCCGGCAGCCATTTCACCGCCCCACGGGCCTTGATAGGGAAAATCGACTTGCAAAATAAACATTTTTCGTCCTTTCTGATTCATGATTCAAAGGCCGTCTGAAAATATTTTCAGACGGCCTTTGCGCTCAAAACAGCTTCTTCACTTCCGCTTCAATATCGTCGGCACGCATAAAGGTTTCGCCGATAAGGAACGTATGCACGCCGTGGCTGCGCATGAAATCCACGTCGTTTTTATCGCGGATGCCGCTTTCGGTCACGACGGTTTTGCCGGCCAATTCGGGTAGTAAATCCAGCGTCTGCTGCAAATCGACTTCAAACGTGCGCAGGTTGCGGTTGTTCACGCCCCACAGCGGCGTGGTCATGTTGCGGCATTTTTCCAGTTCGGACGCGTCGTGTAGCTCCAGCAAGACCGACATGCCCAAATCATGCGCCACGCGCTCGAAATGCGCCAGTTGCGCGGCTTCCAAAGCGGCGGCAATCAGTAAAATGGCATCGGCACCCCATGCGCGTGCCTGATAAATCTGGTATTCGTCGATGATGAAATCTTTGCGCAATACCGGCAGGCTCACCGCCGCGCGCGCCTGTTTCAGATATTCGGGCGAACCTTGGAAATACGGCTCGTCGGTCAACACCGACAAACACGCCGCACCTGCCGCTTCGTAGGCTTTGGCGATTTCGACGGGATTGAAATCCGCGCGAATCAGGCCTTTGCTCGGACTGGCTTTTTTCACTTCGGCAATCACGGCAGGCAGGTTTTGCGCGTGTTTGGCATGAACCGCATCGGCAAAACCGCGCACCGGCGAGGCGGTACGGGCTTGGGTTTTCATGTCTTCCAAAGAAACGGCGGCTTTTTGCGCGGCGACTTCTTCGGCTTTGGTGGCGAGGATTTTGTTCAGAATATCGGTCATGGTCGGGCTTTCGGAAATATTTGGAAAAAGAGGTCTGTTATTTTGGGGCGAACCGTCTGCTTCAGGCCGTCTGAAAAGGCGCATGGTTTGGTTTTCAGACGGCCTTACAGTTTCGGCAGCGTCAGGCGGGTTTTGTATGCCCACATCCGCAGCACATAACCGCCGATCAGCAGGATATTCAGCGTCAGCGGATTGAGCGCATTCAGGCGGTCGAGCAGGAACACGGCCAGCGCGACAATCACGGCGACGGTGCCGTAAAAATCCTGCCGCATAATCATGGGAATTTCGTTCACCAGCACATCGCGCACCACGCCGCCGCCGACGGCGGTAATGAAGCCGAGCATGACCACGCCGAACACGTTCAAAACATACATCAGCCCGACTTGCGCGCCGGTGATGGTAAAGGCCACCAGCCCGAGCGAATCCGCCCATGCAAAGGCTTCGGCCAACACGCGGCCTTGATGGTTCTGCACTTTGAACAGCCAGGCCGCCAGCACGGTCAGCGCGGTAATCGTCAGCGTGCCGTATTCGGTAAAAACCAGCGGCATGCGCCCGACCAATGCGTCGCGTATCAGGCCGCCGCCGATGGCGGTGAGCAGCGCGCAAATCCATACGCCGAGCATGTCCAGCCGCTTGCGCGCACCCACGAGATAGCCCGACAGGGCAAAGGCAATCGTGCCGATAATGTGGATGATGTCGGTGGCGGTCATGGGGGCGTGCGTTTAGGCGAAGCAGATGAGATGGGATGATAGCATGAAGCGGCAGGGTCTTGCTCAGGCCGTCTGAAACGCGGCCGGATTTTTCAGACGGCCTTTACCGTGTTTCAAATCGGGAAAAATAGTCCAGCAAAGTGCGCGGCAGCCATTCGATGTTCAGACGGCCTTTGTCTTTACTGACAAAGCCGACATGGCCGCCGTGGGGCGGTTGCAGCAGGGTAACGCTGTCGGAAACATCGGCGGGGGTGGGTAGCACTTCGGGCGGCAGGAAGGGGTCGTTGACGGCGTTGAGCAGCAGCAGCGGCTTGGCAACGGTTTTCAAAAACGGTTTGCACGAGCTGCGGCGGTAATAATCGTGGCGGTCGGCAAAACCGTGCAGCGGCGCGGTGAACAAGTCGTCGAAATCGCCCAGCGTTTTGCAGTTTTTCAACGGCGAGGCCGTCTGAAAATGCGCAAACGCTTCGGCTTTGGGAATGAGCGAATCGAGAAAATAGCGCGTGTAGAGCAGGCGGGTCGTGCCTTTGTCGAAGCGTGTACCGGCGGCGGCCAAATCCACGGGCGCGGACACGGCGGCAGCGGCTTCGGGCAGCGCGGCATCGCCCTGTTCGCCCAGATATTTCGCCAAGGCATTGCCGCCCAGCGACACGCCGACGGCATAAACCGTCGCGTAACGCTGCGCCAAAGTGTTCAGAACAAAGCCGATTTCCGCCGAATCGCCGGAATGGTAGAACACGGGCGCGGTGTTGGCGATGCCGCCGCAGCCGCGGAAATGCGCCACTACGCCGTGCCAGCCGCGCGACTGCACGGCTTTCATCAGTTCCACCGAGTAATGGCTGCGGCTGCTGCCTTCCAAGCCGTGAAACAGTACCACCAAAGGTGCATCCGGGTCAGCAGCATCGACGAAATCATAGGCAACCTGCGTCTGGCCGGTGCTGTCGGGCAGCAGTTCGCGGCGGTAAACGGGCGGTTTGCCTTGCAGGGCTTTGGCGAAAAGGGTTTCGGCATTGCCGTTGCGCAGCCAAAACGGTGTGTTCGGGGGCGGAAAAAGGTTCATTGTGCGAAACGTTTTCGGAAAAAGAAGTAATACAGCGCGAGCGTGGTCAATGTGCCGTTAATCCAGCCGACCCACACGTCGGTCGGGTAATGCACGCCCAGATACATGCGCGAATAGCCCATCAGCAGGGCGAAACAGATACCGGCCGGCAAAACGATGCGGCAATGGGGCGAACGCAGGCAGAGCAAAACGGCAATGGTGGCGAGCGCGGCGGCGAAAGTGCTGTGTCCGCTGGGGAAGGAGCTGTTGGTTTCTTCGATGATGCGCGGCCACAATTCGGGGCGCGGACGGGAAATAAAGAATTTTACCGTCAGCATAATCAGCGTCGGCAGCAGCGTGCTTAAAGCGATGAACAGACCGTAGTCGCGCCGCCCCGTGAACACCAGCCACAAAACCAGCAGCGCAATGACCGGCACG
Organism: Neisseria sp. CCUG12390; assembly: GCF_047837985.1. Taxonomy (GTDB): domain Bacteria; phylum Pseudomonadota; class Gammaproteobacteria; order Burkholderiales; family Neisseriaceae; genus Neisseria. The sequence goes on along the minus strand of NZ_CP181244.1, from coordinate 2,402,899 downwards.
GCCAGAGAGGTTTTGCCGATGTAGTGCATCACGCCGGCCACGGGGGTGAACCATTGCCCCGTTTGCGTGTGAATCCACATCATGAAAGGTGTTTCAAAAGCAAAGTTCTGTCCGGTAACGATTTGGGCGGCAATGAGACCCGCAGAGACCAATAATAAGACACAGACAACCTGGGTGACGGTATGGCGGAGAGGGCGGGAGGAATTAGTGTGGACATTCATTTAAATGGTTGAAACCTTTGTGATTCATAAGGTTATAAAAATAAAAACTATAAACTCCGATGATTTGATAGTTTTTCGCATTAGTTTTTGATAATTATTGCTTTTTTCCGATTGGAAAAGCAGGTAAAAGCCCAAGCCCCAATCTGAAAAGCTTGTTATTCTGTCATCAAAAGGGCGGGGTGCACAATGCAGCCTTGCCGGCACAAACCATTGCCGTTCTTTTCAGACGGCATATAACAAGGCGTCAAGCGGTAACGTAAAAAATCGCAAACGCCGGTTCACTAAACTTACGGAGGTTATCATGTCAGTCTTTTTCTTAAACATCATCATGGTCGTCGGTTTCGCATCGCTGGCAACGCTGGCGGCGTTGTGGATGGGCGAACCGGATTTGTAACGCAAGTCTTTTTAACCCGAAGGCCGTCTGAAACTTAAAGTTTCAGACGGCCTTGGTCTTATACCGAATCTTTCAGTTCCGCCCCCAAATCCTTCAACCGCCGCACCACGTCCGCCCAAGCTGTGTCCAATAACGCGCAGGCTTCCCCTTCGGCCTTAATGCCGAAATCGATGTGCGGATGAACATGGCTGCCGTCGTCGGCCGTACGCGCCACCGTCGGCAGGCTGTAGGAGCGCACGCCCGGGTAGGCTTGTTCGACGTATTCCATCAAAGGCGTCAGGCGCGATTCAGGCTGGCCGAACACATACACGCTGCGGAATCCGCTTTCCACCCGGTTGAAACGGTCGGCGTAATACGTTTCCAATACCCATTGAGCCATCGGATGCGCCATCACAGGAAAGCCCGGGAAGAAGTAATGTCCGCACACGGAAAAGGCGGCGATGTTGTTGAACTCATTGGGCACGATGTCCGCGCCTTCAGGGAAATCGGCCATTTTCAGGCGTTGCTCGTGTTCGGGCGAACCGAGCGGCTCGCCGCGGCCTAAGGTTACGCCGTCGATGTTTTCCGCCGCCTCGGGGTGGCGCACCAGCGGTACGCCCAAAGCCGCCGCAGCCGCCTGCCGCGTGTGGTCGTCGGGCGTTGCGCCGATGCCGCCGGTAACAAACGTCGGCAGGCCGTCTGAAAAACTGCGCCGCAACTGCGTAACGAGCAAATCGAAATCGTCGGGCAGATACTGCACCTGATTGAGTTTCAGGCCGCGCGTTTCCAGTAGATTTTTGAAAAACGAAAAATGCTTGTCGACGCGCGAACCGTGCAGAATTTCGTCGCCGATGATGATGAGGTTGAACAAATGTTGCCGGTCTTTCATAATCTTTCTTCCGTATGCCGTCTGAAAGTTTTTCAGACGGCGTGAGTATTTCAATTGAAAAGGGAAGCCATGCGTGAATATCGGTTAAAGCAGCCGCCGAATGTGTGGGACAGTCTGGAAGCCGCATTCTATGCCGCGGTCGGATTGGGACTGCTGCTGACGGAAAACGGCTGGGGCATGGCGGGCGGCCTGATTTTGTTTGCCGTTGCCGCGTGGTCGCTGTGGCGTGATTTTGACAGACGCTGCCGCGAAATCGTGTTTTCAGAGTGCGAAGCCTGCCCTTGCGGTACGGCATTCATTCATCAAGTCAGCCGTAGAGATGTTCAAACGCTGCCGCTTTCCGATTTTTGCGGCGTAGCGACGTTCAGCGATACGCCGCGCGGCAGGATCGGTAATGTTTACCATACCGCACTCGTTCCCAAACAGCCGCACGCCGCGCCGCTGACGGTGCATACCGTGGTGCAGTCGTTTGCCCGTCCGCCCGCATTGCCGCCCGAAGCCGCCGACCAAGTCCGCCGACGCATTGCCGAATGCACGGGTTTGCAGGATTTCGGCGATGTCGGTGCGGCCGTTCCGACGGAGCTGTATGCAAAATGCCGTGTTTTCAAATAAAACGGATACGGTTCCTGCCGCAAAGCCTACCCTTGCGGTACAGCCCGAACTGGATTATCCGCCTTATTTATAAGATAATAAACCCGATTTTACGAAACGGCGCGCCAAGGCGCATTTATTTTCAGTCTGACAGGATTTTTTATGAGCCAAAACCATACCATTTTGCAGTCGCTGCCGACCGGCCAAAAAGTCGGTATCGCCTTTTCAGGCGGCCTCGATACTTCCGCCGCGTTATTGTGGATGAAACTGAAAGGCGCGCTGCCTTACGCCTACACCGCCAACCTCGGCCAGCCCGACGAAGACGACTACAACGCCATTCCGAAAAAAGCGATGGAATACGGCGCGGAAAATGCGCGCTTAATCGATTGCCGCGCGCAGTTGGCGCACGAAGGCATCGCGGCGATCCAATGCGGCGCGTTCCACGTTTTCACCGGCGGCATCGCCTATTTCAACACCACGCCTTTGGGGCGTGCCGTAACGGGTACCATGCTGGTGTCGGCGATGAAAGAAGATGATGTCAACATCTGGGGCGACGGTTCGACCTACAAAGGCAACGACATCGAACGCTTCTACCGCTACGGTTTGCTCACCAATCCCGCGCTGAAAATCTACAAGCCGTGGCTCGACCAGCAGTTCATCGAAGAACTCGGCGGCCGCCACGAAATGAGCGAATTCTTAATCGCCAACGGTTTCAACTACAAAATGTCGGTGGAAAAAGCCTATTCCACCGACTCCAACATGCTCGGCGCAACCCACGAAGCCAAAGATTTGGAATTTTTGAATTCGGGCATCAAAATCGTGAAACCGATTATGGGCGTGGCGTTCTGGGACGAAAACGTCGAAGTGAAGCCCGAAGAAGTGAGCGTACGCTTTGAAGAAGGCGTGCCCGTTGCGCTGAACGGCCAAGAGTTTGCCGATCCCGTGGAATTGTTCTTGGAAGCCAACCGCATCGGCGGCCGCCACGGCTTGGGCATGAGCGACCAAATCGAAAACCGCATCATCGAAGCCAAATCGCGCGGCATTTATGAAGCCCCCGGCATGGCCTTGCTGCACATCGCCTACGAGCGTCTCGTGACCGGCATCCACAACGAAGACACCATCGAACAATACCGCATCAACGGCCTGCGTCTCGGCCGCCTGCTCTATCAAGGCCGCTGGTTCGACAGCCAAGCCCTGATGCTGCGCGAAACCGCCCAACGCTGGGTGGCCAAAGCCGTCACCGGCGAAGTCACGCTGGAGCTGCGCCGCGGTAACGACTATTCGATTCTGAACACCGAGTCGCCGAACCTGACCTACCAGCCGGAACGCCTGAGCATGGAAAAAGTCGAAGACGCCGCATTCACGCCGCTCGACCGCATCGGCCAACTGACCATGCGCAATCTCGACATCGTCGATACCCGCGCCAAACTGGGCATTTATTCGCAAAGCGGCCTGCTGCAACTGGGCGAAGGCTCGGTATTGCCGCAGTTGGGCGAGAAGAAATAATCCGGTTTTACTGAAAGAACCGAAACACCAAGGCCGTCTGAAAAATATTTTTCAGACGGCCTTGAAGCCTTTGTAAAACTTGTGAACTTTCAGAAACTAAGTACCCCGTCATTCCTGCGCAGGCGGGAATCCAGAACGGCCAGCTTAAGAAATATTTAGAAATTACAGAAGGTTAAAATTCTGGATTCCCGCCTTTGCGGGAATGACGGGCATAGATTTTCGGGTTAAAACCGAGTTTTGCAAAGATCTCAGCTTTTTTAAAGATGTCATTTTTAAATGTTCAATCCTGATTCTTCCACGTCAACGCCAAATCATACAAAGCCTTTTTGCCTTCGCCGGTAATCTTCGCCGCCAAATCGGCGGCCTGTTTGGTCGGCAGTTCGGCGGCCAGGATTTTCATCACGTTTTGCGCGGCTTCGGGCAGTTCGCTACTTTTTGCGTTCACGGCGGGGTGCAGCACCAGCACCATTTCGCCGCGCGTCTGGTTGCCGTCTTCCTGTAAGGCCGTCTGAATTTCCGTGACCGTGCCGCTGAGAAAGGTCTCGAAAGTTTTGGTGATTTCGCGTGCCAACACGATTTTGCGTTCGGGGAACACGGCGGTCATGTCGGAAAGGGCGGCTTCGATGCGGTGCGGCGTTTCGAACATTACAATCGGATAGTCCGCGTTTTCCCATTGTGCGAAGAGCTTCAGCCGTTCGCCCGATTTGGGCGGCAGAAAGCCGTTGAAGTAAAACGACGGCTCGCTCACGCCGGCCACACTCAACGCACCCATGACCGCGCTCGCCCCGACCACCGGCACGACTTTGTATCCGGCTTCACGCACGCGTGCGGCCAGTTTCGCCCCGGGATCGCACACGGCAGGTGTACCCGCGTCGGAAACTTGGGCGACGATGAGGCCGTCTGAAAGATATTGGATGATTTTGTCGGCCATCTGCTGCTCGTTGTGTTCGCGCACGCTGACGAGTTTGGCCTGTATGCCGTACGCGCTCAAAAGCTGCGCCGTTACGCGCGTGTCTTCGGCGCAAACCACGTCGGCGGTTTTCAATACGGCCAGCGCACGTAGGGTGATGTCGGCCAAATTGCCGATGGGCGTGGCGACCACGTATAATGTTTGCGCGCTCAGGCTGTCGCAGGCTTTTTGATAGTGTTTCTGAATCATGGGTGAGGCCGTCTGAAAAAAGTGCTTAATTATATAGACAATAAGGGGAACAAGATATGCGTTTGAACCACAAACAGGGCGCGGCCGGCGAAGATGGGGCATTGGCGTTTCTGGAAAAACAGGGCTGCAAACTGGTGGCGCGCAACTGGCATTGCGCTTACGGCGAAATCGACCTGATTGTCAAAAACGGTAACATGATTCTGTTTGTTGAAGTAAAATACCGCAAAAACCAGCAATTCGGCGGCGCGGCATACAGCATTTCTCCGTCCAAATTATTGAAACTGCAACGAAGTGTAGAGTATTATCTGCAACAACACAGGCTGAATCACGTTCCCTGTCGTCTGGACGCGGTGCTGATTCAGGGAAACCGACCGCCCGAATGGGTGCAAAATATCACAGGTTGATTTTTAGATGACGACATTACAAGAGCGCGTCGCCGCGCATTTTGCCGAAAGTATCCAAGCCAAACAGCAGGCCGCCGAAGTATTGGCCGAACCGACCGTACAGGCGGCGGAGCTGATGCTGCAATGCCTGATGAACGACGGCAAAATCCTTGCCTGCGGCAACGGCGGTTCGGCCGCCGACGCGCAGCATTTCGCCGCCGAGATGACCGGCCGCTTTGAAAAAGAACGTATGGAGCTGGCGGCGGTGGCACTCACCACCGATACCTCCGCGCTGACCGCCATCGGCAACGATTACGGGTTCGACCATATTTTCAGCAAGCAGGTGCGCGCATTGGGGCGCGCCGGCGACGTGTTGGTCGGCATTTCCACTTCGGGCAATTCCGGCAACGTCATCGAAGCCATCAAAGCGGCGCACGAGCGCGACATGCACGTTATCGCGATGACGGGGCGCGACGGCGGCAAAATCGCCGCCATGCTGAAAGACACCGACGTCTTGCTCAACGTGCCGCACCCGCGCACCGCACGCATTCAGGAAAACCATATCCTGCTGATTCACGCGATGTGCGACTGCATCGACACCATGCTGCTCGAAGGCATCTGATTCTTTTTCAGACGGCCTGACATGATTCGCGAGGCCGTCTGAAACCTGTTTGAACACCATCCGAAAGGACGTTTATGAAAAACAAGCAATTTGTGAAAACGCTGCTGGCTTCGGCATTGTTGGCCGTTACCCTGAGCGGCTGTGTCAGCGCATTGGTCGGCGGTGCGGCCGTCGGTGCCAAATCCGCCGCCGACCGCCGCACGACGGGCGCGCAAACCGACGACAATGTGATGGCTTTGCGCGTGGAGCAGACCGCTTTGTCCTACCTGCGCCAAAACAACCAGACCGCCGGTTATACGCCGAAAATCAATGTCGTCAGCTACAACCGCCGTCTGCTGCTGCTCGGTCAGGTAGCGACCGAGGGTGAGAAACAGTTCGTCGAACAAATCGCCCGTTCGGAGCAGGCCGCCGAAGGCATTTACAACTACATCACCGTCGCTACGCCGAGCCGTAATTTCGGCAACGTGAGTGCCGATTCGTGGGGGACATCCAAAGTCCGCGCCGTGTTGTTGGGCGTGAGTCCGGCCACGCAGGCGCGCACCAAAATCGTGACTTACGACAACGTGACTTATGTGATGGGTATTCTGACACCGGAAGAGCAGGCCTTGGTTACCCAAAAAGTCAGCACCACCATCGGCGTGCAAAAAGTCGTGACCCTGTATCAAAACTACGTTCCACAATAACAAGCAGGCCGTCTGAAAATTTCAGACGGCCTTCCCGAATCATCGGATTCGCCACACCAACGGACAGTTTTCTTTCATGGCAAAACAGCAATTCCAACTCAGACCCAAACATTTGATCACCGCAACCTTGGCCGTGTGCGTGTTGGCCATCATTGCGCTGATTATCGGCGTCATCGGTACATTCAAACCGCGCGACGAAGAACGGCAGCAGGCCGAGCAGACGCAGCAGCAGGAGCGCGGGGCCAACCGCGTGGAAGTTTGGAAACCCAACGGCGACAGCAGCCAGGAGGCGGTGATTCTGAATCCCGATGCCGTGGATACGGCCGGGATGCAGGGCGGGCAAAATGCGGAGGAAGACGACGAACAGGCGTCGCGCAATCCGTTCCTGCCTCCGTCTTCCCGCAACCGCAATGCCGAAGAGCCGCGCCGCGCCCGTCCGCGTGACGGCGGAGAAACCGAACGCGCCCGTCCGGCAGAAAACCGGCCTGCCCAACCGTCGCCGTCGCTGCAAAGCCCGACCGTGACGCCGCCGGCTCCGGCAGGACAACCCGCCCCGACCCAGCCGCGCAGCGAGCCGGAACCCAAGCCCGAACCGCGTCCTGCCCCTGCTCCGGAGCCTAAACCCGAGCCGCGTCCTGCCCCTGCTCCGGAGCCTAAACCCGAGCCGCGTCCGGAACCCGCACCGCAGCCTAAGCCACAGCCACAGCAGCAAAAAGAAGTGATCGATAATTTATTCTAAACGGCGCAATACCCAGCCGGTTTTAAACTTTTCAGACGGCCTGAGTGGAAAAGCACGATGCTTTATTCCATGACCAGGCCGTCTGAAACCATGAAGGAACCCGATAAAATGACCGACGAAATCATCATTAAAACCCCGGAAGAAATCGAAAAAATGCGCGAACTCGGCCGCCTGGTGGCCGAAGCCCTCGATTACATTACCCCGTTTATCAAACCGGGCATCACCACCAACGAAATCGACAAGCTGGTGTACGACTACCATGTCAATGTGCAGGGCGGTTATCCCGCGCCTTTGAACTACGGTAATCCGCCGTATCCGAAATCGTGCTGCACTTCGGTGAACCATGTTATCTGCCACGGCATTCCCGATGATAAGCCTTTGAAGGAAGGCGATATTCTCAATATTGACCTGACGATTAAAAAAGACGGTTTCCACGGCGATTCGAGCCGTATGTTTACCGTCGGCGAAGTCAAACCGTTTGCGCAACGCCTGATTGACGTGACCCACGAATCGATGATGGCCGGTATCGAGGCAGTCAAACCCGGGGCGACTTTGGGCGATGTCGGCCATGCCTGCCAGCAGGTTGCCGAAAATGCCGGATATTCGGTGGTGCAGGAATTTTGCGGACACGGCATCGGCCGCGGTTTCCACGAAGCACCGCAAGTCTTGCACTACGGGCGCAAAGGGCAGGGGCCGGTATTGCAGCCCGGGATGATTTTCACCGTCGAGCCGATGATTAACCAAGGCAAACGCCATCTGCGTATTCTGGCCGACGGCTGGACGGTGGTTACGAAAGACCGTTCCCTGTCCGCCCAATGGGAACACGAAGTATTGGTCACCGACACCGGCTACGAAATCCTCACTATCAGTCCTGCGAGCGGCAAACCTTGATAAATGATGAGGCCGTAATGTTTATTTTTGTAAAAATCATGAGTTTTCGGAATTTTTGAAAATTATAAGATAATGATTTAAAAAGAAAAAACTTTTTGAAATATTTTTGTCAGAAATATTTATCCAGATTATGACGCATATGATAAAACTTCTTTCGAATATTCTGTCTAATATACTTGTGACGATAGGATACCGATTAAGAGCGTCCGTTTTGATTCGCTGCTTCGATGGAAAGCGGCAGGTTATGAGGACAGTTTCGGTATAGACTGCAGAACGAATAAACGAAGAAGGAAATTTCATGAAGTCGTTTGAGAAAATTGACAATATCCGCGACATCCGCAAGAAACTCGGTTTAAATCAAATGGACTTTTGGAGCCGCATCGGTGTGACCCAGTCCGGCGGTTCGCGTTACGAATCCGGCCGCAACATGCCTAAGCCGGTGCGTGAGCTGCTGCGTCTGGTACATATCGAACGTGTGGACTTGTCAAAAGTCAACCGCGATGATTTGGCCGTCGCTTCCTTGCTGAAAAACCGCGATCCCGAGCTTTACGCTTCATTGAAAAAAGAAGCCAAAACCGACAAAAACAAATAAATCAGCCGATTTGTTTGGTCGGAAAGCCGAAGCAGAACCCAAGGCCGTCTGAAACGGAAATATCGTTTCAGACGGCCTTTTTGCGTTATAATCCGACCTATCTCATTTCCGGCATCCGCTGTGGCGGCAAACGAAGGTTTGGCAGCGCAGAGCGGATGTTTCGTCATATTTTTACCGTACAGAATCCACCATGCTAGACAAATACAACCCCGCCGAAATCGAAGCCAAACACTATCGGAACTGGCAGTCCGCCGGTTATTTCCAGCCCGATTTTTCCCGCGCCGAAGCCTTTTCCATCCAATTGCCGCCGCCGAACGTTACCGGCACGCTGCACATGGGGCATGCGTTCAACCAGACGATTATGGACGGCCTGACGCGCTATTACCGCATGAAAGGCCGCAACACCTGCTGGATTCCGGGCACCGACCACGCGGGGATTGCCACGCAGATTGTGGTGGAACGCCAGCTCGCCGAGCAGGGCGTGTCGCGCCATGATTTGGGGCGTGGGAAGTTTTTGGAAAAGGTTTGGGAATGGAAAGAGCAGTCGGGCGGCACGATTACGCAGCAGATGCGCCGTGTGGGCTGTTCGGCCGATTGGACGCGCGAGTATTTCACGATGGACGACACGCGCGCGGGGATTGTGACCGAGGTGTTCGTGCGCCTGTATGAGCAGGGGCTGATTTACCGCGGCCAGCGTTTGGGCAACTGGGATCCGGTTTTGGGTACGGCGATTTCGGATTTGGAAGTGGAAAATGTGGAAGAACAGGGCTCGATGTGGCACATCCGCTATCCGCTGGCTGACAATCTTTCAGACGGCCTGACCGTAGCGACCACGCGGCCGGAAACGCTGTTGGGCGACGTGGCGGTTGCGGTGCATCCCGACGATGGACGCTACGCGCATTTGATCGGCAAGGAATTGGTGCTGCCGCTGACGGGGCGCACGATTCCGGTGATTGCCGACGAATATGTGGACAAGGATTTCGGCACCGGCTGCGTGAAAATCACGCCCGCGCACGATTTCAACGACTACGAAGTGGGCAAACGTCACAATACGCCGCTGATTAACGTATTGAGCCTAAAGGCGGAAATTCTGGCCGAAGCGGAAGTATTCGACTACAAAGGCGAAGTTCAGACAGGCATTAAGCTTCCTGAAAAATACGTCGGCCTCGACCGCTTCGCTGCGCGCAAACAAATCGTGGCCGACTTGGAAGCAGAAGGCCATCTGAAAGAGGTAAAACCGCACACGCTGATGACGCCCAAAGGTGACCGCACGGGTTCGGTAATCGAGCCGATGCTGACGCGCCAATGGTTTGTCGCCATGAGCGCAAAGCCCGAGGGCGGTGAGCCGGAAAGCGAATTTAAGGGACTAAGCCTGTCTGAAAAAGCCAAAAAAGCGGTGGACAGCGGCGCGGTAAAATTCTTCCCGGAAAACTGGGTGAACACCTACAACCAATGGATGAACAACATCCAAGACTGGTGCATCTCGCGCCAGCTCTGGTGGGGGCACCAAATCCCCGCTTGGTACGATTCAGACGGCAATGTTTACGTTGCCCGCAGCGAAGCGGAAGCGGAAAAATTGGCCGGCAAAAGCGGGCTTACCCGCGAAGAAGACGTTTTGGATACCTGGTTTTCCTCTGCGCTGGTGCCGTTTTCCACGCTCGGCTGGCCGTCTGAAACCGAAGAGTTGAAAGCCTTCCTGCCCAGCAACGTGTTGGTAACGGGCTACGAAATCATCTTTTTCTGGGTCGCCCGCATGATCATGATGACCACGCATTTTACCGGCAAAGTGCCGTTTAAAGACGTGTACATCCACGGCATGGTGCGCGACCACGAAGGCAAAAAAATGTCCAAATCCGAGGGCAACGTCATCGACCCTGTGGATTTGATCGACGGCATCGATTTGGAACAGCTTCTGGTCAAACGCACTACCGGCCTGCGCCGCCCCGAAAAAGCGCCGCAAGTGATTGAAGCGACGAAAAAACTGTTCCCCGAAGGCATTCCCGTGTTCGGCGCCGACGCGCTGCGTTTTACCATGGCCAGCTATGCCAGCCTCGGCCGCAGCATCAATTTCGACTTCAAACGCGCCGAGGGCTACCGCAATTTCTGCAACAAATTGTGGAACGCGACCAATTTCGTGTTGATGAACGTGGAAGACAAAGACTGCGGCCAAGACGAGACCCAGCCGCTGGCCTATACCTTCGTCGACCAATGGATTATCGGCCGCCTGCAGCAAACCGAAGCCGCCGTTACCGAAGCCTTCGACACCTACCGCTTTGATTTGGCAGCGCAAACGCTCTATGAATTCGTGTGGAACGATTTCTGCGACTGGTACATCGAGCTGGCCAAAGTGCAAATCCAAACCGGCTGCCCGACCACTCAACGCACCACCCGCCGCACCCTCGTGCGTGTGCTCGAAGTGATTTTGCGCCTGCTGCATCCGATTATGCCGTACATCACCGAAGAACTGTGGCAGACCGTCGCACCGCTGGCCAACGCCAAGCACGCCGACAGCATCATGATTGCCGCATGGCCGGTGGCGGACGAAGGCAAAATCGTTCAGACGGCCTTCGACAAAATGACCGCGCTGCAAGACCTGATCGGCGCCGTGCGCAACCTGCGCGGCGAAATGGGCATCGCCCCGAACGTGAAAGCCCCGCTGTTCATCGAAGGCCAAACCGACGAAGCCCTGCTCAAATACCTGCCGTCCATGACGCGCCTGACCGAAGCCAACATCGTGGACAAACTGCCCGAAAACGAAGACGCGCCCGTGGCCGTCTGCAACGGCGCGCGCCTGATGCTGAAAGTGGAAATCGACAAAGCCGCCGAAACCGCGCGTCTGACCAAAGAAGCCGAGAAGCTGCAAAAAGCCTTGGACAAACTCAACGCCAAACTCTCCAAACCCGGCTACACCGAAAAAGCCCCCGCACATCTGGTGGAAAAAGACAAAGCCGAACTGGCCGAGTTGGAAGACAAAATGGCGAAAGTGCAGGGGCAGTTGGCGAAGTTGAAAGATTGATTTAGATTTAATGTAATGATTTAAATTGAAATCAAGGTAAAGGCCGTCTGAAAGTTTTTCATACTTTCAGACGGCCTGAGTTTTTTACAAGGCTCGAAAAACCAAAAAACGGAGACCTTTGCAAAACCTGGAAATATTTAAAAATTTTGAATCCGTCAGTAGCTGCGCAAGTCCGCTACGGATTCCGCCGCACGGCTCATGACGGATTAGAAATTTTTGAATACTTTCGGATTTTGCACAGGTTTGATGGTTTAAGTAAAATCAAAATAAAGGCCGTCTGAAAGCATCATTTTCAGACGGCCTTTGCTTACTGATAAAAAGGTTATTGCGCCACTGCGCCAATGACACCCTCCCAGGCGTTTTTGCCTTCGTGGTTGGCTTTGCCGGTCAGGACGCTGCCGTTTGCGCCGTAGAAGCCGCCGGTAAAGTTGCCGTTAAACACGGGGCGGTTGCCTTCGTTGTCACGGAAAAACAGGTGGCCGCCGACGTGGCCGCTTTCTTCAACATTGACACGCGCCGAACTGCGCGGATTGCGCTCTTGCAGCAGCGTCCAAACGCCGCCGTTGTCGTCATGTATCTGCATCGACATGGTTTTGCTGCCGCCGTAGTATTTCGCGCTGACTTCTGCGGTCAGAAAGTCGGTCGGTGTGTCGTGATAGTGGTAATACATATTGCCACGGTAGCTGATTTCGCCGTCGGTAACCGGGCGGCGCATTTCGGCTGCGTCGGCACTTTGCAGGTAATGGTAAATGACTTTCGAACCGTCGAACTCGCCGTAATCGTTGCGTATCGGATGGTTGACGGCGGTAAAGCCGTAATAGCCGGTGACTTTGCCCGTGCTGTCGCGCAAGGTATGGATGTTATTTTGGATGAAACGGTCTTCCGGCCGGATTAAGTCGATTTCTACGGTTTTGCCTTGGTCGTTAAACACCATTTTCAGCGTGTTGTCTGCAACCAACCCGTGGCGGGTTTCCAAGCTCAATTTGTTCAGAATGTCATGAGCGTTTTCGTCAGCTTTGGGTGGTTCTGCTTTGGGCTGACCGGGTTGGACTTTACCGGTATCCGGCTGTTCGGGCGGTTGAGGCGGGTTGTCATCAGGTTTGGCCGGGACGTTTGGTACAACCGGTTTGTTTGGATTCGGGGCGGAAGGTCGGGGCAATTGACCGGCAGCTCCGGTGTCCGGTGTTTGGGATTTCGTTTGCGGCTGCGGACTTTGTACTTGAGGGGTTTGCGGTATCGGCGTAGGCGCGGTTTTCGGCGATTTCCCGCCGCCACCGCCGCAGGCGGCCAGCAGAAAGATGCCCAATACGGTAAGCGGAATGGTTTTCAGAAGGTTGTTTTGACGTTGTATCATGGCGTTACCCTAAGTAAGTGAAATCAAAATCGTGCGGTTTGGCCGCTATAGATTTTATGGTTCAGTCGGTGTTTGATTGATTCATCAGCGGCCGCCTGCATTCGGCGGCATCCAATAATCGTATGTTATATTATACGGCTTGCGGCATGACAAGAAAATCGGCTGCTTAGGTTGACAGATGTCAAGCTAATGCTGCATTTTGCAGCAAGGGGACGGTTCGGCTGAAGCTTCAAGCCTGAAATGCGGGCGAACATTTACCTGTTTGCACGGATTTTCAGACGGCCTGAACCGTCGTTGTATCATCAGACCGTTGAGCCGAAGAGAAAGGAGCTGCCCATGAACACGCCGTACAAAGCCATCGTCAAAACCGACCCGCTGCCGAAGAATGCCACCGATGAAGCCAAGCTGGAAAAATGGGCGGAGATTTCCGCCGAATACGGTTTGAGCGGCGAATGGGCGGTGGCCGCGCGTTTGGGCGAAACTCAGGCAAGTGACGAACAGATTGAAATGATTGCGAATTTATTCGGCAGATAAAAGCAGGATAAGCAGAAAGGCCGTCTGAAAATTTGGTTTTCAGACGGCCTTTCCGCAGGCTTGCCAAGCTCAAAAGTGGAACAGCACCAAACTCAATGCCATCACCGCCATGCCGGAGGTCAGGCCGTAAACGGTTTCGTGGCCGTCTGAATAACGTTTGGCCGCAGGCAGCAATTCGTCTAAGGCAAGAAACACCATCACGCCGGCGATGATGCCGAATACGCTGCCGAACACGACCGGTGAGAGGAAGGGTTGCAGCAGAGTATAGCCGAGCACCGCGCCCAAGGGTTCGGCCAGGCCGGAAGCGAGACAGGCCAAAACGGTGAGCTTGCGGCTGCGCGTGGCGAAATATACCGGTGCGGCGATGGAAATGCCTTCGGGGATATTGTGGATGGCGATGGCAAAGGCCAAAGGCATACCCAAGGCCGAGCTTTCCAGGGTGGCGAAAAACGTGGCCAAGCCTTCGGGAAAGTTGTGTGCGGTAATCGCCAGCGCGGCCATCATGCCGATGCGGGCGACGTGTTGGCGGCGGTTTTCTTGGAACGCGGGGTCTTGCGCATCCAAGGTTTCGTGCGGATTGGGCACAAGGCGGTCAATCAGGGCGATGGCAGCGATGCCTGCCAAAAAAGCGGCGGTGGAGGCGGCAAAGCCGTCCGCTTCGCCGTAGGCTTTCGCAAAGGCTTCGCCGGATTTGCCGAAGATTTCCGTGAGCGACACATACACCATCGCGCCGCCGGCAAAGGCCAGGCCGAACGAGAGCAGGCGCGGGTTGGGCGTTTTTGAAAACATGACCAGGCCGCTGCCCAATACGGTGAACAAACCCGCTGCCAGCGTGATGCCGAAAGCGGTGATGAGGTTGGCTGAGGTGATTTCTGGCATTCGGATAAGGCACACGATTCGATAAGACCGCAAAAAGGTTATCACAAAGGGGCGCCGTCATCAGGAATATTTTGGGGGTCATTGCCTGGATTGAGCGGTGCGGTTGTTTTTTTCAATGCGCACGCCGCCGTAGGCCGCACTTGAAAAAACGGGCTTTCTGGTGGAAACTGGCACGGATTCAACCATAAAGGAACCCTGCCGTGAACCAACCGATTTTAGCCGTGACCAGCGGCGAACCTGCCGGAATCGGCCCCGACATCTGTTTGGATTTGGCCTTTGCCGATCTGCCTTGCCGCCCCGTGGTGCTGGGCGACAAAAACCTGCTGCGGCAGCGTGCGCAGATGTTGGGCAAAGCGGTCGAACTGGCGGATTTTGATGCCGGAAGGCCGTCTGAAAAACAAAGCGGCGTATTGGAAGTCTGGCATGTGCCGCTGAACGGCGTTTGCGAGGCAGGCCGTCTGAATCCGAACAACGCGGCGTATGTGCTCGAGCTGCTCGACATTGCCTGCCAAGGCATTTCAGACGGCCTGTTTGCCGGAATGGTCACTGCGCCGCTGCATAAAGGCGTGATTAACGACGGTCGTGCAAGTGGCGGTTTTTTCAGCGGCCACACCGAATATCTGGCGGAAAAAAGCGGCACGGAACAGGTCGTCATGATGCTTGCGGGCGGCGGCTTGCGGGTGGCTCTGGTGACGACGCACCTGCCCTTGAAAGACGTGGCCGCCGCCGTGACGCAGCCTTTGGTCGAATCGGTGGCGCAGATTCTGCACGCCGATTTGCGCGACAAATTCGGCATTGCCCAACCGCGGATTTTGGTAACGGGGCTGAATCCCCATGCGGGCGAGGGCGGACATTTGGGCAGGGAGGAAATAGAGGTGATTATTCCCGCGCTGGAAAACCTGAAAGCCCGGGGAATCGACGCGCGCGGCCCGTATCCGGCGGACACCGTGTTCCAGCCGTTTATGCTCGAAGATGCGGACGCGGTGTTGGCGATGTATCACGACCAAGGCCTACCGACCCTGAAATACGCCGGTTTCGGGCAGGGCGTAAACGTCACCTTGGGGCTGCCGTTCATCCGCACTTCCGTCGACCACGGCACGGCTCTGGACTTGGCCGGTACGGGCAAAGCCGATTCGGGCAGCCTGATGGTGGCGGTGGCAACCGCGCTGGAAATGGCGCGTCACAGTATGCGGTAAGGCCGTCCGAACCTTCATGCCGTCTGAAAAGGCCGTGTTTTCAGACGGCCGTTTGTTATACAATCTAGCCTTGCGCATTCAAGAGAGAGAACCGTCATGCAATACCGCATCCGCCGCGAAGGCGATCAAAATCCCTCCAACCCGAATCAGATGCCGTCTGAAAGCTGGGAGCGTCACACCCTGCGCGAAGTGCTGCTCGAGGCTTATCAAGACCGCCGTCGCGCGCGTTTTTGGAAAAACTTCTGGCGCGTCATCGGCTTATTGATGTTTCTGGCCTTTATTTTCAGCATGACCCAAGGCGGCAAGAACAATCATCCGATGGCACTTCAGGCGGCCAAAGCGCACACCGCCGTCATTCACCTGAACGGCGTCATCGGTGACGGCTACGACGACCAAGTGCAGATGCTGCGCGACAGCATGGAAGCGGCCTATAAAAGCGGCAATGCCAAAGCCATCATCATCCGTGCCAACAGCCCGGGCGGTTCGCCCGTGGTGTCGAACATCGCGTTCAACGAAATACGCCGTCTGAAAGCCCTGCATAAAAACGTGCCCGTGTATGTGGTGGCGGAGGATACCTGCGCTTCGGGCTGCTATTACATCGCCGCCGCCGCCGATAAAATTTACGCCGACCCGTCCAGCGTGGTGGGCAGCATCGGCGTCATCAGCGGCGGTTTCGACGCGACGGAGCTGATGGACAAACTGGGCATCAAACGCCGTCTGAAAACCGCGGGCAGCAACAAAGGCATGGGCGACCCGTTCACGCCGGAATCGCCCGAGCAGGCAAGAATCTGGCAGCAGATGCTGGAGCAGATTCACGGCGAATTCATTAAAGCGGTGAAACTGGGGCGCGGCAACCGTTTGAAAGAACAAGAAAATCCCGATCTGTTCAGCGGGCGCGTCTATACCGGACTGGAAGCGAAAAACGTCGGCCTGATTGACGATTTCGGCAGCGTGTACAGCGTGGCGCGCGATGTGGTGAAAGCGCCGGAATTGGTGAACTACACGCCGGAAGACGATTTGAGCAAACTTTTGAGCCGCCGCTTCGGTGCGGAAGTAAAAGCGAAAGTGGAAGAAACGCTGGCGGAAGTGTGGCGTTGATTGAAGCGGATGAAAACAGGCCGTCTGAAAACCGTTCAGGTTTCAGACGGCCTGTTGTTTTGTCTGTGTTTGGTTTGTACCGCCTTTGACAAGGGGCGGAAATCCGTTTCATCAAGCAAATGATGTGCACTTGTTGACCGTACTTTTTTACAAAAGCCCCATCCTGTTTTCAGACGGCCCAACAGTTCGCCTGATGAATCTTCTCGTTGATAAAGTCGATAAAGCTGCGTACTTTCGCACTCAAAAACGCGCGGTCGACATAAGCGGCGTTCAGCTGCTCGTCGAGCATGGTGTAATCCGGCAGCAGGCGGACCAGTTTGCCTTCTTCCAAATCTTTATACACCGCCCAAATCGGCTGGTAGCCCAAGCCGCCGCCTGCTTTGACCAGCTCGCGCACCATCAGGGTATGGTCGGTCAGTATGACGGGTTTCAGGCTGAGTGTGGATTTCGCGCCGCTGGCGGTATGGGTGATTTCGACATTGCGCAGATTGGCATAGGACGGCAGAACCGCTTTGTGCTGCATGGCTTCTTCGGGCGTGGCCGGCGTGCCGTGCCGTTGCAGGTATTCGGGCGAGGCGACCAAGGCAAATTCGATACGCGACAAAGGTTTCACAATCAGCGACGGGGCGGGGGTTTTGGAAACGCGCAGAGCCAAATCGAAACCCTCGGCAATCAAATCGACATGGCGGTTGTCGAGCACCAGATCCAGCGTGACTTCGGGGTAACGTTCGCAGTATTCCACCAGCCAGCCGCTCAAAAGGTTGTTGGCGAACCAAAGCGGCATGGTCACGCGCAGCATCCCCTGCGGCTTTTCCGCGCCGCCGGCGGCCTTTTGCGCGGCGGTGTCGAGCGTATCGAGCGCGTAGCTGCATTGGCGGTAGTATTCTTCGCCCGCTTCGGTCAGGTGCAGGTTGCGGCTGTTGCGGTGCAGGAGCTTGGCTTGGATGGTGTTTTCCAAATGGCTGACGTGTTTGCTGGCCATCGCGGTGGAAATGTCGAGCTGTTCGGCGGCACGGGTGAAGCTGCCGTTTTGCACCACATGGCGGAACACTTTCAGGCTGAATAAGGTATCCATGTTTTCTTATCCGGAAATATTACATTAATGAAACGAGTATATATTAACCGAAAGGAATTATCTATACTGCGTTCATCTGTTCCAACCAACAAGAAACACCAAATGAATTTCCTGATACGCTTCCAACCCATGCTGTTATCCGTTTTGCGCATTGCCGCGGCCTATATGTTTATGCTGCACGGCTCGGCCAAACTGTTTGCCCTGCCGCACGTCGAAATGTTCGACGGCCTGCAGATTTTCTCCCTTTACGGCATAGCCGGCATTTTGGAATTTTTCGGCGGGATTTTACTGCTGTTGGGCTTGTTTACCCGTCCGGTAGCGTTTATCCTGTCGGGACAAATGGCCGCAGCCTATTTCATGGCGCACACCGAGCCGAACGCGCTGCTGCCCCTGCTCAACGGCGGCGAAGCGGCCGCTTTGTTCAGCTTTATCTTCATCTACATCGCCGCAGCAGGCGGCGGCGCGTGGGCGTTGGACAACAAATTTCAAAAATCTCACTGACATAAAGGACTTAAAAATGACATATCAAAATGTACAGCAGGCAGCGGAAACCCGCCGTTCGATTTACGCATTGAACAAAAACCTGCCGATCAGCAATGCGGAAGTACAGAAAATCGTCGAACACGCCGTTTTGCACACCCCGTCTTCGTTCAACTCGCAATCCACCCGCGTCGTGGTGCTGTTCGGCGCGGAACACGAAAAAGTGTGGGGCTTTGTCGAAGACGCCTTGCGTCAAATCGTTCCGGCGGACAAATTCGAGCCGACCGAACAAAAACTGAACGGTTTCAAAGCAGGCGCAGCGACCGTTTTGTTCTTTGAAGACCAAACCGTCGTCAAAGGCTTGCAGGAGCAGTTCCCGTCTTATGCCGAAAATTTCCCGATTTGGGCGGAACATACCAACGCCATGCACCAATACGCGATTTGGACCACCTTGGCCGCCGCCGGTGTCGGAGCGAACCTGCAACACTACAATCCGCTGCCCGATGCCGCGATTGCCAAAGAATACGGCCTGCCCGAAAGCTGGACGTTGCGCGCGCAAATGGTCATCGGCGGCATCGCCGCACCTGCCGGCGAAAAAGAGTTCGCCCCGCTGGAATCGCGTTTGAAAGTATTCGGCGCGTAAGTTCACGCCTGAAACAAGAATGCCGTCTGAAATGTTTTCAGACGGCATTTTGCCGTAAACTGCATGGGAAAAGCGCGTTAAAATACCGCTTCACATATTTCAGCCAAAACAGAAAGTATCCGATGACTGTGATTTTGAATGCCGGTGTGGACGAGGCCGGACGCGGGCCGCTGGTGGGCAGCGTGTTTGCGGCGGCGGTGATTCTGCCCGAGCGTTACGATTTACCCAAACTGACCGACTCGAAAAAACTGAGCGAGAAGCGGCGCGACGAGTTGGCGGCGATGATTAAGGCGCAGGCGGTGGCGTGGTGCGTTGCAAGTGCGAATCCGCATGAGATTCACGAGCTGAACATTCTGCACGCGACCATGATGGCGATGCGCCGTGCGGTGCAGGGTTTGGCAGTACAGCCGGATAAAGTATGGATAGACGGCAACCGCGTGCCGAAAGATTTGGGCGTGGCGGCGGAAGCGGTGGTCAAGGGCGACAGCAAAATCGTGGAAATCTCCGCCGCGTCGGTATTGGCGAAAACCGCGCGCGACGCGGAAATGTATGCGCTGGCCGAACACTATCCGCAATACGGTTTCGAGAAACACAAAGGCTACGGCACGGCGCAACATTTGGCCGCCTTGCAGCAGTTCGGCGTGCTGCCCGAACACCGCGAGGATTTCGCGCCCGTGAAAGCATTGCTGGCGCAGGGAAGGCTGTTTGAATAAAGATGAAACCGAAAAGGCCGTCTGAAAACCTGATTTTCAGACGGCCTTTTTCTATCGGCGGAAGTTTACAGATTTTCCAGAGCCAAACCGTCCACCAGTACCGCGCGGCCGACGGTGGCGTTAATGCGGATTTGGCGGTGCGGCGCGTATTCCGGGCTGTCGTACCAAGCGCGGGCGGCGGCCATGTCGGGGAACTTGATGACTACCGAGCCGTCGGCAGATGCGCCTTCTAACACTTGAATGACGCCGTTAAACACGATGATTTCGCCGTGATACAGGGCAACCGACGGGGAGGCTTCCCGGATATAGCGGTCATATTCGGCTTGGTTGAGCATTTGGTCGCGCAGGAAAATAACGTAAGCAGACATGGGATTTCCTTCAAATGAAATGAATGAGCCGCGTATGGTAGCAGACACGGCAAAGTCTGTCTGAAAGCGCGAGTCCCACTGTATCCATACCTGTTTCAGACGGCCTTTCTGCCCAGCAGGTAAATCACCGAACTCATACCGACATGACGGCTGCCTTCGTTTAATTCGTGGTTGCGGTGTTCGGCAATCAGCCATTCCAAACCGTCGAGCGCGGCCTGCATTTCCGCCAGCGTGCCGAGCATGGTCGGGTCGGACGGGCCGCCGGTGCCGTTGGCGGTTTGGTCGGGGTGGTAAAACACGCCGGCAAACAGGCCGTTCGGTTTCAGCGCGGCGACGATATGCTGCAAAAAGCGGGTGCGGTCAGGTTCGGTAAAGTGGCAGAACACGCTGGTAATCACGTCGCGGCTTTGTTCGGGCAAGTCCAAGGCCAGCAAATCGGCTTGGCGCAAAGCGACGCCGACACCGCGTTCGGCGGCGAGTTTGGCCGCTTTTTCCAAACCGACGGCGGACAAATCCACGCCTTCGGTGTCTAAGCCGCATTCGGCCAGAAACACGGCATTGCGGCCTTCGCCGGTGGCCAAATCCAATGCCTTGCCCGTCGGCGGCAGGTGCGGGCGGATGCGGCGGATAAATTCGTTCGGCTCGGTGCCGAACACATAATCTTCGCCGAGATAGCGTTGATCCCAAGGGCTGCTCATGTTCATTCCTTTGCGTAGGTTTTCAGACGGCCTGTATCAAAAGCGGCTTGCCGCGGATAACGTTTTAAAGCGTGACCGCAAACAAAAGGCCGTCTGAAAACAATAATTTTCAGACGGCCTCATCATATAATGAAATTCAAATATGTTCAATTTCCAAACCGGAAACCTTAAGCCTTGACGCGTGCCAGCAGTTCGTCGGCCAGCGCAAGATACGCGCGCGCGCCTTTGGCCGCCGAATCGTAGGCCAGCGCAGGCATACCGTGGCTCGGGGCTTCGGCTAGACGGATGTTGCGCGGAATGACGGTGTCGAACATCAGTTCGCCGAAATGCTGCTGCAACTGCTCGCTGACTTCCGCCACCAAGCGGCTGCGGCCGTCGAACATGGTGCGCACGATGCCGGTCACTTCCAATTCGGGATTAATCGCCTGACGGATTTTGCGCACCGTGGCAATCAGGTCGGAAATGCCTTCCAGCGCGTAGTATTCGCACAACATCGGCACAATCACGCCGTTGGCCGCCACCAGGCCGTTGAGCGTGAGCAGCGTGAGCGAGGGCGGGCAGTCGATGAGAACGAAATCATATTGTCCGTCAACGGCCTGCAACGCGTTTTTCAGACGCATTTCACGGGCGATTTCCTGAACCAGTTCGATTTCCGCCCCGGCCAAAGCGCGGTTGGCACCCAGCACGTCATAGCCGCCGCTCTCGCTTTTCACGGCTGCGGCGGCAATGTCGGTACCGCCCAACACCACTTGATACACGCCTTGTTCCAAACGGGCTTTGTCGATGCCGCTGCCGGTGGTGGCGTTACCCTGCGGGTCGAGGTCAATCACCAAAACGCGCCGGCCGCGTTCGGCCAAAGAAGCGGCGAGATTGACGGTGGTGGTGGTTTTTCCTACGCCGCCTTTTTGGTTGGCGACGGCGATGATTTTTGCGCTCATGTGCTTTGTCGATGGTAAGAGTATGATGGCTGGAATTGTACCGTTATTTGCGCCGGATGGGTATCACAAGGCCGTCTGAAAAACGGTTTGACGGGGAAACGTTTTTCAGACGGCCTTCGGTTGTTGTTCGGAATCCTGTTACTTTTTGCGCAAAACCACCATATGCCGCTCCGCGTCCAATTGCGGAACGTATAGTTCTTCGACTTTCTCCACCTGCACGAAATCGGGCAGGCGGTCGATTTCTTCCTGCGGATACACGCCTTTCATCGCCGCCCAATAGCCGCCGTCTTTCAGAAGCTGCGCCGTCCAGTTGACGAAATCGGCGAGTTCGGCAAAGGCGCGGCTGGTAATCACATCGGCCTGAAAATCCTGCACGGCTTCGACGCGGCCGCTGACGATGCGCACGTTGCTTAAGCCCAGTTCGATGACGGCCTGTTGCAGAAACGAGGTTTTTTTGGTGTTGGCATCGAGCAGGGTAATCTGCAAGTCGGGGCGGCAAATCGCGGCGGGAATGCCGGGCTGGCCGCCGCCCGAACCGACGTCGAGCATGGTTTGCGCACCGTCGAGATAGGGCAGTAGGGTCAGGCTGTCGAGCAGGTGGTGGCTGATCATCAGCGACTCGTCGCGCAGGGCGGTAAGGTTGTAGGTTTTGTTCCATTTTTTGAGCAGGTTGACGTATTCGAGCAGCTTGGCCTGTTGTGCGGCGGTGATGTCCAAACCCATTTCGGCGATGCCGGCTTGAAGCTGTTGTGCGTGGTTCATGGCGGTTTCCGTGTTTGAGTTGGCGTTATGGTAGCGGAAAACGGGGCCGTCTGAAAATATACGGTATCAAAAAACGGGGGCGTTTCGGTTTCAGAAGGCCGTCTGAAACCGAAACGCCCTGTTTTGCGACCGGCTGAACCCGTCAACGGCGGTTTTGTTCCCACCAAGGGTGGCGGCGTTGGTTGGTATGCTGCGGCGTGCGAACGGGGGGGTGTCGGATGTGGAACCTTTGGTCGCGGCGTTGCCGCTCAAGTACGCGCTGGCGGTCGAGGCTGTCGCGTATCAAATGCTTGGAACGTTGTTGCGGCATACGTTCGCGGAGACGTTGTTCTTCCATGCGCTGCCGCATAAGGCGGTCATGTTCGCGCTCGCGATTGAAGCGGTTTTGCAGCAGGCGGTTGCGCTCGCGCTGTTGGTCGAGACGGTTGTGCAGCAGGCGGTCATGTTCGCGTTGCCGTTCGATGCGTTCTTGCAGGATGCGGTTTTGGCGGTGCTGCACGGTACGTGTGCCGAGCGGATAGCGGCGGCGGTAGTCACGCATACTGTCGATACGGCGGACACGGCTGTCGTAGGCCGGGCGGTATGTGCGCGGCATTCGGTTGTAGCCGTCGTCGTAATAATAGCCGTCGTCGAGACTGTAATACAGCAATGATGCGGCTGTGCCGACGGCGGCGGTTGTGGCGATGGTGTTGACGGCGGGGTCGTCTGAAACCGCGCAGCCGCCGAGGCCGACGGCTGCGGCGATGCCGATTGCCGCGAGACGTGTGAAAATCGGGGTGGTCATGGGAATTCCTCGAAATAATCGGACGGTATCAGGCGGTACTTTAATCCGACTACTTGTTAGATTGCGCTTTCCATATGCAAAACTTAGGTTTTACTCGATTAAGATATTCAAAGGCCGTCTGAAAATTTTCAGACGGCCTTTTGCGGATTGTCATCATTTTGTAAAAATGTTATGTTGCGGAAAAATAACAATAATCGGAGCAACGGATGAAGAAAAAAGCACCGCAATACATATTGGCCGGCCTGTTGGTGGCGGGCTTGGCGGCGAGTTTTCTGTACAGCGCGCCGTGGATGAAGCTCTGCTACGGCTTGGCTCTGTTTCTGCTCGGGATGCAGTGCATTGAAGAAGGTTTGCACAATGTCGCGGGCGGCAGGCTGGCGCAGTGGATGGAAAAATCCACCGCTACGCCGTTGAAAGGCGCGCTGTTCGGCATGGGGGCGACGTTTGTGCTGCAATCGAGCACGCTGGTGTCGCTCTTGACGATTGCGTTTTTGAGCACCGGCATGATTCAGCTTGCGGGCGGAATTGCGATTATTTTGGGCACGAACCTCGGCTCGACCAGCGGCATCTGGCTGCTGGCGATGGCGGGGCAGAGCGTCAGCCTGAGTCCGGCGGCGGTGCCGATGCTGGTGTTCGGTATCGTCATCGGTTTTTTCAACAGCAAAACCAAAGCCGTAGGCCGTGTGCTCATCGGCATTGCGTTGATTTTTCTGGGTGTGGACGCGATTAAGGAAGGCTTCCAGGCCTTCGGTGCGGACATGGGTTTCGGCAAAAGCCAAGCCGGCGGCATGGCCGAGCCGCTGATTTTCTTTACGGTCGGTTTATTGCTGACCGTGGTGCTGCAGTCGTCGCACGCCACGCTGATTTTGACGCTGGCGGCCTTGGCGGGCGGACAGGTCAGCCTGATGCAGGCGTTTGCGGTTGCGGTCGGCTCGAACGTCGGCAGCAGCGCGACCACGGCTTTGGTGGGTATGCTCGGCAGCGACCGCAACGGCCAGCGGCTGGCTCTGGCGCATGTGGTGTTCAATGCCGTAACGGCGGTTTTGTCGATGATGTTGTGGTGGCCGCTGACGCGCTTGGTATTGCTGCCCGGCGAGTGGTGGGGCATGAGTCCGCTGCTGCAATTGGCGATGTTCCACACTTTGTTTAACCTGCTCGGCATTGCCGTCTTTTGGAAACTGCAAGGCCGCCTGGCCGAACAGCTGCGGCGGTGGCTGCCCGACAAGGCGGACGCTGATGTGCTGCTGTCTGAAAACCAGGCCGTGTTGAAGCCGCGCTATCTGCACGCCAACCTGCTGCGTGCCGACGATACCGCTTTGGCGGCGGTGGAAAAAGAGATTTACCGTTTGGGACAAGCCGGCATCGAAGCAATGTGTCATGCGGTTTATATACCGGCAAAGACTTTTTACGGCGAAGAATCCGACGAAGGCAAAAACCTGCCCGCCCCGCAGCCGCCGCTGGAGCTGGATGCCGTGCAGGTTTACGAGCGGCAAATCAAGCCGCTTTACAGCGCGATTTTGGATTTCGCCGGCAAAATGGATTTGGAAGAAGAGGCGCAGCAGGAACAACTCGGCCGTGCATTCGCCGCTGCTTGGCAGATTGTAGAGATTGTTAAAGAAAGCAAGCACTTGCAGAAAAATATGCAGCAGTATTTGGCAGGCGGAGGCTCGGCCTCTGAGCGCGATTATCTGCGCCTGCGCCGCCATGTGTTCAAAACCCTGCGCCTGTTCCGACGCATCGGCGGCATGGAAGCGGGCATGGAGCGCGACGCGCTGATTCAGCAGTTGGACGTACACACCGAAACGCTGGAAACCTTCCGCGGCCGCGTGATGGTGAAGCTGAAAAACGACGAGTTAAACGGCTGGCAAACCTCATCCCTGCTCAACGACATCAACTACGCCCGCCGTATCGGACGCGGCTGCTTGGAGATTTTGAGCGTACAGAATACGCAGGTAACGGCGGGAAAAGCGTTTGACAGGCCGTCTGAAGCCGTGGCGCGATAAATAATGCCGACTCAACCGAAGCAGGGGTGTCCAATAGCAAAGGCCGTCTGAAAATACATTTTCAGACGGCCTTTGCTGTTTTGCCGTTTAGATTTTGCACGCGCCGCCGACGCAGTTGTCATCTTCGCTTTCCGCGTCCACACCGCCCTCGACGGCCACACCGTCAAAGTTGCCGAGTACATCGTCCAAATTGTCCAAATCAAAATCCTGTTCGCTCATGGTGGGGTCTCTTTATGGGGTTAAAAAATCAAGTCAGCCATATTATCAGGCCGACGGGTGCAGTTATCAAGCGCACTTATCGGCTTTTACACTTAATGGCTGATGATGTCGGTCGCTTCCGATTTGTCGTGTGTGCCGAAACGGTCAACCAGCGTGCGGCTGGCTTCATTCAAACCGATGACTTCGACTTCCGCACCGGCTTTGCGGTAACGCAATACCACTTTATCCAAGGCAGACACGGCAGTCACGTCCCAGAAGTGGGCGTGGGTCAGGTCAATGGTGACGTTTTTTATGTCGTTGCGGCTGAAATCGAAAGCAGCGTTGAAATCATCGGATGAGGCGAAAAATACCTGTCCGACCACGTCATAACGCAAGGCTCGGCCTTCGCCCGATTCGCGTATGCTCATGTAGCGGCCGATTTTGTTGGCGAAAAACAGCGCCGAGAGTAGCACGCCGGCAAACACGCCCAAAGCCAGATTGTGGCTGTACACCACAATGCCGACGGTCACCAACATCACCACATTGAAACCGATCGGGTGGGTTTTCAACTCTTTTACCGACTGCCAGTTAAATGTGCCGATCGACACCATAATCATCACCGCCACCAGCGCCGGCATCGGAATGACCTTCAGAATATCGCTCAAAAACACCACCATAATCAGCAGGTAAATGCCCGCCAGCAGCGTGGATAAGCGCGTGCGGCCGCCGGATTTGACGTTAATCACCGATTGGCCGATCATCGCGCAACCGGCCATGCCGCCGAACAAGCCGCTCACAATGTTCGCCACGCCCTGGCCTTTGCACTCGCGGTTTTTGTCGCTTTCGGTTTCGGTCATTTCATCGACAATCGTGGCCGTCATCAGCGATTCGAGTAAGCCCACCGCCGCCAAGCTCAAGGAATAAGGCAGGATGATCAATAAGGTGTCCAAATTGAGCGGCACATCAGGCAGCAGGAACACCGGCAGCGTGTCGGGCAGTTGTCCCATGTCGCCGACGGTACGCACGTCAATGCCGAGCCATACCGTCAAAACCGTCAGGCCGACAATCGTCACCAGCGGCGACGGAATGATTTTGCCCAGCGTGGGAACGCGCGGAAACAGATAAATCACCACCAAACCGGCCGCCACCAGCGCGTAAGTGTGCCAAGAGGTGTTTTGCAGTTCGGGCAGTTGCGCCATGAAAATCAAAATCGCCAGCGCGTTGACGAAGCCGATGACGACCGCGCGCGCCACAAAACGCATCAGCGAGCCGAGTTTGAGCCAGCCGGCAATGATTTGAATCACACCGGTGAGTAAAGTCGCGGCCAGCATATACTGCAAACCGTGTTCCTTCACCAAACCGGCCAACACCAACGCCATTGCGCCCGTGGCTGCCGAAATCATCGCCGGCCGGCCGCCGGCAAAGCTGATGACCACCGCAATGCAAAACGAGGCATACAGGCCGACTTGCGGATCGACACCGGCGATAATCGAAAAAGCAATGGCTTCGGGAATCAACGCCAGCGCCACTACCAAGCCCGACAATACGTCGCCGCGGACGTTGCCGAACCATTGTTGCTGCCAAGCGGGGGCGGATGAAGAAAGTGTAGTCATGCGTGTTTCCTGTTTTTAATTTGAATAAATATTTGAGGCCGTCTGAAAAGCAAATACTTGTTTTCAGACGGCCTTTATCCGAGGTAAAGCTTTATTTCGCGTCTTTAAACCCACGCTTCAAATGCACCATCAAGAGTGCGACGGCCGCAGGCGTTACGCCCGAAATGCGCGAGGCTTGGCCGACGGTTTCGGGGCGGTGTAAGTTGAGTTTCTGCTGCACTTCGGCGGACAAGCCCTTTACTTTGGCGTAGTCGATTTCATACGGCAGTTTCAGGGTTTCGATGTCGCGGCGTTCGGAGATTTCTTCGTTTTGGCGGTCGATGTAGCCCTGGTATTTCACTTGGATTTCCACCTGCTCGACCACGTTTTCAGACAGGCTTTCGGACGGCATCGCGCCTTCCAGCGTCATCAGCGCGGCGTAGTCGAGGTTGGGGCGGCGCAGCAGGTCGTGCAGGTTGGCTTCGCGGGCGAGTTTTTGGCCGAACACGCGGATTTGCTCGCTTTCGGGCAGTTTTTGCGGCGTGTACCAAGTGGTTTTCAGGCGTTGGATTTCGCGTTCGATGGCTTCGCGTTTTTCGTTGAACGCGCGCCATTGGGCTTCGCCGACCAGGCCGATTTTGTGGCCGTCTTCGGTCAGGCGCATGTCGGCGTTGTCTTCGCGCAGTTGCAGGCGGTATTCGGCGCGGCTGGTGAACATGCGGTAGGGTTCGTTCACGCCTTTGGTAATCAAATCGTCCACCAACACGCCGAGATAAGCCTGTTCGCGGCGCAGCAGCAGCGGTTCTTGCTCACGCACGAACTGCACGGCGTTCGCGCCCGCCAGCAGGCCTTGTGCGGCGGCTTCTTCGTAGCCCGTCGTGCCGTTGATTTGGCCGGCGAAAAACAGGCCGGAAATGGTTTTGGTTTCCAGGCTGGCTTTGAGGTTGCGCGGGTCGAAATAGTCGTATTCGATGGCGTAGCCGGGGCGCAAAATGTGTGCGTTTTCAAGGCCTTTCATGCTGCGCACGAGGGCGAGCTGGATGTCGAACGGCAGGCTGGTGGAGATGCCGTTGGGGTAGTATTCGTGCGTCGTCAGGCCTTCGGGTTCGAGGAAAATCTGGTGGCTTTCCTTGTCGGCGAAGCGGTTGATTTTGTCTTCGATAGACGGGCAATAGCGCGGCCCCACACCTTCGATTTTGCCGGTGAACATCGGGCTGCGGTCAAAGCCGCTGCGGATAATTTCGTGTGTTTTCAAGTTGGTATGCGTAATCCAGCACGACACTTGGCGCGGGTGCATCTCGGCGCTGCCGCGCACGGAAAACACGGGCACGGGCATATCGCCGGGCTGTTCGGTAAGCTGCGAAAAATCGATGGTGCGGCCGTCGATGCGTGGCGGCGTACCCGTTTTCAGACGGCTTTGCGGCAGCTTCAATTCTTTCAGACGGCCCGACAAGCCTTGCGCGGCAGGGTCGCCCGCGCGTCCGCCCGCGTAGTTTTCCAAACCGATGTGGATTTTACCCGCCAGAAACGTGCCAGCCGTCAGCACCACGGCGCGGGCTTTGAATGCCACGCCCATCGCGGTTTTCACGCCGGATACGCGTTCGCCGTCCAGTGTGATGTCTTCCACCGCCTGCTGGAACAATTCCAGATTTTCCTGATTTTCCAGCATTTCGCGGATGGCGGCTTTGTACAAAATGCGGTCGGCCTGCGCGCGCGTGGCACGAACCGCCGCGCCTTTGCTGGCGTTCAGACGGCGGAACTGGATGCCAGATTTGTCGGTGGCCAAGGCCATTGCGCCGCCGAGCGCATCGACTTCGCGCACGAGGTGGCCTTTGCCGATGCCGCCGATGGACGGGTTGCACGACATTTGGCCGAGGGTTTCGATGTTGTGGGTGAGCAGCAGCGTCTGCGCGCCCATACGCGCGGCGGCCAGCGCGGCTTCGGTACCGGCGTGGCCGCCGCCGACGACGATCACGTCGTAGGTTTTGGGGTAAATCATGTTGGACATAGTGGGATTGCTCTGGTGTTCAGACGGCCTTAGGGATTTAAAGGTGTGTGTCCGGGTTGCTTTTTTTATGGAGAGGCCGTCGGAAAAAGTAATGAATTCAAAAATAAACGTGTGATTGTACGCTGTTTTGAAGTCGGATTAAAGGCCGTCTGAATGTTTTGTTTTCAGACGGCCTGTTCCTAATTTGTTGCAGCATCGCGGCGCAATAAGGCAAAGCCTTCTACTTTATTGCGCGGACGCGCGCCCTGCCAGAGTTTCGTCCAGCCTTGCGGTGCGGCGGTATCTTTCGGCTGCTGCACCAAGCGGTAGCGGCAGCTTGCGTCGTCGGGTTTCAGACGCCAGTCGCTGTATTGCGCCCAAGCAATGCGGCTGCGGAAATCTTGTGCGGCGACGCTGATGCATTCGTGGCCGTCTGAAAATTGGTGGCGCAATTCGGGATAAAGTGCGGTCTCCATCTGCTTGACGACGGGCGCATAGCTTTTGGCGGCATCCAGCCAAGGCAGCCACAGGGTCATCAGCAAGGCCCAGGTCAGGGTAACGCCGGCCGCCCAATTGGTTACGGCCTGGCGGCCGCGGATGTGTTTGCGCGTAATCGCCCACAGCCACAGCGGTGTGAACAAAACGGCCACCACCATCGGGAAAGGGTCGATTTCGGGGATGTAATACGGGCTGAAATAGGCGGCGCGTTCGGCCAGTTTCGCCGGCCAGCCGTAATTCATGGCGGCGAATCCCACCCACATAAAGGCCGCCAGCAGACCGAATGCCATAATGCCGAACCAGTTGATAAACGCCGCCGCGCCGCGCCGCAGGCCGTCGAGTTGCGCCGCGCCGAGCAGGGCCAGCGGCGGCATCAGCCAAACCAGGTTGTCTTGGAAACGTTGCGGATTGAAAGCCAAAAGTACGGTTGCCAGAATCAGCCACGCCAAACACAGGCCGCTCCAGCCTTGCGCGTTCATTTTGGTGCGGCTGAACGTCCATGCCGCCAGCGGCCATGCGGGAAGCGCGAACCACAGCAGGTTTTTCAGATAATAAGGAAGGTTAAAGACCGTCTGAAAATGCGCCAAACCGCCGTAAGTGCCGAACAGATACGAATCGCGCCACACGGTAAAAGCTTCGGGTTGCAGACCGCGCAAAAGCAGGGGATACACCACCATCAGCGGCAGCGCGACGGCAAACGCGCCGAACAGGGTCAGGTAATAGCGTTTGAACTGCCATTGCGGGTGAAGGGTTAAGGCAAAGGCCATCGCCATCAAAACCAAAGGCAGCAGAAATCCGGCACTCAGCGACAGCAAGGCCCAGCCGCCGCCCAGCAGCAGCGCGGCGGTAATCACGCGTTTGTGCGCCAGCGAAAAACCGCACAGCACCATGCCCAGCGCGGCAAACACGGCGGACATGTCGCTGATGAAGTGCGCCATCGGCAGCAGGCCGATGCTGCCGATTAAAATCAACACCACGCTGCGGCCGTGATGACGGCCTAAGAAATTGAATCCGGCAAACCCGCACAGCAGCAAACCGACGGCGGTGAAAAATACGCTGGCAAAGCGTGTGGCCGCATAAGCATCGGCTGCCCACGGCGAGAACAGGGTTTGGAACGCACCCGCCGCCCACAGATAAACCGGTGAGATGTGGAAATTGTGCCGCTCGAAAACCTGAGCGACCAGCGGCGAAGCCGTGCCGTCGAGCAGGGCTTCGGCCGCGGTGAACAGGCCTGATTCGTCAGGGTTCCACAAGTCGTGCGAAAACACGCCCGGCCACAGCCAAGCGAATACCAGCAGCAGCAAAAGCCAGGGTTTTTCACGGGTTTTGGCGGGTTTGCGGTCGTCCGGCGGGGTATAGGTCAGCATGTTGCGGCGTTTCAAAAATCAAATAGATGCGCTAGTGTAACAAATTAGGGCGGAATCGGGGAATGGCCGGGATAAACGGCGGAGCCGTTCCGACCGGCAGCATGGGTTTCAACGGTATGTTCAGACGGCCTTGAACGTTTGAGGCCGTCTGAAAATGCATTCGGACACAGCCAAAACAAAAAAGACTGCCGGAGCAGTCTTTTTCCAAATCGGGCAATCAGCGTTTGAACAGGTTGCCGAATTTGTTGTTGAATTTGTCCACGCGGCCGGTGGTGTCGACGATTTTTTGCTGGCCGGTATAGAACGGGTGGCACAAAGAGCAAACCTCGATGTTGAAGTTTTCTTTTTCCATAGCGGATTTGGTCACGAATTTGTTGCCGCAAGAGCAGGTAACGTTTACTTCGTGGTAGTTCGGGTGAATACCTTGTTTCATGTTGTTTCCTTTCGATTAAGCGGGCACAGGGGTTGTACCTATGCTTCAAGACAAGGGCGTGATTATTGCCATTTTTTGCTGTTTCGTCAAGCAGATATTGCGGTGTTGGGGCGTTTTGCAACAGGGCGGCGCGAATATTATCGGACGGCGGGCGAAACTTGTTGCATATGATGTGTCTAACAGGATTGATAACGGTATCTTTGATTTTCTGTGAGGAAATGCAATGAAGGCAAAGTTGTTTTTAGTATTGTTGAGGGTGGTCGGCAGATGGCTGCCTGCTTCGTTCAGCCGCCCCTTCGGCAAATCGGCCAAAAAAATCCGCGCAGTGTTGGCACGCCGGGTTTCACCGCATTTGGGCAAAGGGGTGAACATCGAAAAGGGGGCGTATGTATTGAAAGACACGGTGGTCGGCGATTATTCGGGCATCGGCGTGGACTGCGAAATCTGCTATGGCCTGACCATCGGCAGAAATGTGATGATGGGGCCGGAATGCCTGTTTTATTCCAACAGCCATAAGTTTGACAAAGAAACCAGACAGTTTTCCGGCTATACCGACACTAATCCGATTGTGATTGAAGACGATGTGTGGATTGGCCGCCGTGCGATTATCATGGGTGGTGTAACCATCGGAAAAGGCTCGATTATCGGTGCGGGCGCGGTGGTGACCAAAAGTGTGCCGCCGTATTCTTTGGCGGCGGGGAATCCTGCGGTGGTGAAGAAAAACCTGCTTGATTGATAGGAAATATGAAAGGCCGTCTGAAAATGCTTTTTCAGACGGCCTTTTGCTGCGCAGCCGAACTTATTTGGCAATGACGCCGCAGTATTTGCGCGCGCCGCCGCCGCCGAGCGCGGCAGGATGGTCGCTGTAATTGTCACCGCCGGCGTGAATCATCAGCGAGCGGCCTTTGAGCGAACTGATTTTCTTGATGCGCGGTGCGACAACGGGTTGGATATGGCCGTTGGCATCTACCGCTAGGGCAGGCAAATCGCCCAAATGTCCGCTGTCGTTCCAAGGGCCTTTGTGCGCGCCGGTTTTCTTAGGATCCCAGTGGCCGCCTGCGGCCAAGCCCTCAACCAGTTTGCCGTCTTTCTCTTTAGCCGCGCAGCTTGGGTTTTCATGCACGTGGAAACCGTAAATGCCTTGCGCCAAGCCTTCGATTTTCGGCGTGAATACCGCGCCGTATTTACTTTGGCTGATGCGGATTTCGCCGGCCGCTTTGTCGCCGTTTTTCGCGTCCAGCAGCGATACGGGAACCACAATGTCGGCAGGTGCGGCATAAGCAGCGGCGGCCATGCCCAATAATACGGCGGTCAGTAATGTCTTCATCGGTTTCTCCTTAAAATTAATCAATAAGTATATCGGGTTTAATATACTTTTTTGATTATAACCGATTATGCAGACGATAAAGCAGGCCGTCTGAAATTTTTTCAGACGGCCTGCTTGTGTCTATTGCTTACTTATGTCCAGTATTATCGACGCGGTAATGCCGCGGCTCCTGCTTTGGCAACGCTTTCGTCTTCGTCTACCGAACCGCCGCTGACGCCGACGCTGCCGACAATCACGCCGGATGAGTCCACCAGTAACACGCCGCCGGCAAAAATGGCCAAACCGTTATTGGTCACTTCAATGCCGTATAAGGGTTTTCCCGGTTGGGCGGCATTGCCCAAATCGCGCGTGCTCATATTGAAATAGCGGGCGGTACGCGCTTTTTTGGAAGCAATATCGATGCTGCCGATGAAGGCATCTTCCATCCGCGCAAAAGCTTTCAGATTTCCCCCGGCATCCACCACGGCGATATTCATCGGTACTTTGATTTGTTCGGCCTTCTTCACTGCCGCCCGAATCACGGCTTGCGCCTGATTCAGGGTCAAATCGCCGGGCAGGGTTTTGATTAAATCCGCAGCGAAAGCAGTATTGGCCATGAGTAGGGAACACAGTAAAACCAAGGCTTTAGGGTAATGCATGGCACTTCTCCTTATGGTTGGGAAAATACTGGCTGCCTTCATTCTACGCCTTTTAAAGGAAGATTGAAGCTCATGTCCGGTTTTATTGCCGCCGGTTAAATAAATGGCAAAAATCGAAGATTTCAGACGGCCTGATGATTGATTTTGGCAGCGGATTCACAGTTTCCCGACGCCGAACCGCCGTTCCAGCACGCCATACAGCCAGCCGGCCAAGCCGACCACCACCAGCATACGCAACACATGAAACGCGGTAACGAGCGGCACGCCCAGTTGCAGCACTTTGGCGGTGATGGTCATTTCCGCCACGCCGCCGGGGGCGAGTCCCAAGCCCAGCGTCGGCAGCGGAATATCCGACCATGCGGCCAGCAGTTGGGAAACGGCGGCGGTCAGCAGCAGGCTGATGCAGACGATAACCGCGGTGACCGACAATAAGCGCGGTGCGGCGCGGAAAAAATCGGGGCGGAATTTGGTGCCGAGCGACCAGCCGATTAAGAGCTGGCCGACCCATGACAATTCTTTCGGAATGGCGGACAAATGCACGCCGCTCACGGTCAGCAATACTGCCGCCGCCAAAGGGCCGAATGTCCAGGGATTCGCCCAGCCGCGTTTTTGAAACAGCCAGCCCGTGCCGGCGCAGCAGGCAACCAGCAGCAGCAAGCCGCCGTAATGCACGCCGCCTTTGTCGATGACGGCGGTGTCCAAACCGTGATAATCCATAAAGCGGTAGAAAAACGGCACGATGGTGACAATCATCAAGACGCGCAGGGAATGGGCGGCCACGACTTTGTCCACGCGCGCGCCGTGCTGTTCGGCCAGATTGGCCATTTCGCTCGCACCGCCGACCGCCGCCGCAAACCAGGCGGTTTTGAAATCGACGCCGGCAAACCGGTAGAGCAGCAGCGTGCCGCAAAGGCTCAATACCAAGGCAAACAGCATGCCCGCACCCAGCCAAAGCGCGTTCGCACCGATCATGCCGGCCATTTGCGGTGTGAAATACAGCCCCAACGACATGCCGATGATGCACAGGCCGATTTTTCTGCCGAATGGCACGGCGCGGATGTTTACGCCGCCGACCGACAATGCGGCGCAAGCCAGCAGGGAGCCGAGCAGCCACGGAATCGGCAGATTGAGCAGGTTGGCCAGGAGTGCGCCGGTGAGCGCGGCGGCAAAGCCGGGAAGGTAGGGAATGATGCGGTTCATGGTCGGATGAATAATCGTTGTTGTGCGTGAGGCCGTCTGAAATCTTTCAGACGGCCTGATGCCTTCGTAAAACTCAATTTGAACCAAGAAAACTATGCTCGTCATTCCCGCCTGCGCGGGAATGACGGTTTAAATATTTCTAAACATTTACCAGTTTTGCAAAGTTCTCGGCTTATGTGATTGAACAAATAAAACAGCCGCGCTGAATTCAGGCGGCTGTCGTGATGCGTTACGCAGTCTGTTTGCGGCGGCGCAGCCAGCGGTAAACCGGCAGCAACACCATCAGCAAAGCCAGTGCCCACAAGACTTTGGTAATCGGGCCTTGGAACAGGATGCCCAAATCGCCTTGCGAAATCGACAGCGCGCGGCGCAGGCTGGATTCCATCAGTTCGCCCAAGACATAGCCCAAAATCAGGGCGGACAACGGGAAATTGAGTTTGCGCAGGAAATAGCCCAACACGCCCAAACCGACCATCAGCACCAAGTCGAACGTGGTGCTGTGAATCGCGTACACGCCGACAAAGCTTACGGTGGCGATGGCCGGAATCAGGATGTAGTTGGGGATGTTCAACAGCTTGGCGAAGAAGCCGACCAACGGAATGTTGAGCAGCAGCAAAATCACGTTGCCGATAAACAGCGACGCAATCAGACCCCACACAATATCGGGTTGCTCGCTGAAAAGCTGCGGGCCGGGGGTGATGTTGTACAGGGTCAGCGCGCCCATCATGACGGCGGTGGTGCCTGAGCCGGGTACGCCCAAAGTCAGCATCGGAATGAACGAACCGCAGGCGGAAGCGTTGTTGGCCGCTTCGGGCGCGGCGATGCCGCGCAGGTCGCCTTCGCCGAATTTGCCCGATGCACCGGCGATTTTCTTTTCGTTGGTGTAAGTCATCGCGCTGGCAATCGTCGCGCCCGCGCCCGGCAATACGCCGACCACAAAGCCGACCAAGCCGCTGCGTACCATCGTGCCGAAGGCAAACAGGAATTCTTTAAGGTTGAACAGGGCGCGTTTGCCTTGTTCCAACGCTTTTTGGCCGCGTTCGGTGTGTTCCAGCATAATCAGGATTTCGCTGACGCTGAAAAAGCCGATGACGATGGTGGTGAACTGGATGCCGTCTGAAAGATTCACCGAATCAAACGTGAAACGGTACACGCCGGTAACGGCGTCCACGCCTACGGTCGCCAAGCCCAAGCCGATTAAGGCGGCAACGGCGGTTTTCAGCGGTTGGTCGCCGACCAGGCCGCTCAAGCAGGTGATGGCGAATACCATCAAGACGAAATATTCGGCGGGGCCGAACGCAATCGCCCAATTTGCCAACAGCGGCGCAAACAAGACCACACCGACGGTGGCGATAGTGCTGCCGGTAAACGAGCTGACGGCGGAGAGCGATAAGGCGATGCCGGCCTTACCCTGTTTGGCCAAGGGGTAGCCGTCGAGCGTGGACATAATCGCCGCCGCATCGCCCGGCACGTTAATCAAAATTGCCGAAATCCGGCCGCCGTATTCGCAACCCAAATACACCGCCGCCAGCAAAATCAAGGCCGACTCGGGCGGCAGGCCGAGTGCATAGGCGAAGGGCAGCAAAATCGCCACGCCGTTAATCGGCCCCAAGCCCGGCAGCATGCCGACAATCGTACCCAAAAACGCGCCGAACAAAGCCAGCATCAGGTTTTGCGGCTCCAAGGCCACGGCAAAACCGCTCATCAAAAAGTTTAAAGTTTCCATGTCCCGTCCTTAACCGAAAAAGCCGACCGGCAGCGGAACATCCAGCAAACGGTCAAAAAGCAGGTAAAAGCCCGCGCCCAAGGCAATGCCTGAAAGCGCGCAAGCCTTGAAGCTGCCGCCAAACAGCGTGCCGACTACAAACGCCATCAGCGCGGTGGCCAACGGAAAGCCGAGCAGCTCGAACAGAACGGCATACAAAAACAGCGCGACCAAACAAACAGCAAGTTTTTTCAGGATGGGTGCGGTATAGCCCAAGTCGATGGCTTCGCTTTTGGGGCGGACGGCCAAGTACAGGCACGACACGGCCAGCAGCGACAAAATCAGCACCGGATAAGGGCGCGGCCCCAGCGGGTCGTAGGTAATCGGCGCGGTGTAGCCCCACGCCAGATACAGCAGGAAAACGGCTGCGATAAACAGCAAACCGGAAAAACAGCGTTCGAGATTCATATCGTCTCCATGAAGCGCATTTTATTGTCCAACCCGGCCATACGTTTCAGACGGCCTGACGGTGGTCGGCAATCCGTCCGCCCGGTTGGAAATAAACGATGATTAATCAAAGAATTCATTTTTTGCGTCAATCATCTGATGATTTTCAGACGGCCTGTCAAAGCAACAGGCCGTCTGAAAACAAGACAAGATTATTTGGTGTTCAAATCGAATTCTTTGGACAATACACGCATTTCTTCGGTGGTTTTCACCACGTATTGCTGCAGTTCTTCGCCGGTCATGGTAAACGGCAGCAGGTCACGACCCGCGCGGATGTCGGCGAATTTCGGATCTTTCATCATCGCGTCAAAGTGGTTTTTCCACCAGTTGAACGACTCGTCGGAAACTTTCGGCCCCATGTAGTAGCCGCGGATGACCGGCCATTCCACGTCGAAACCTTGCTCTTTCGCAGTCGGAATGTCTTTCAGCTTGCCTTCCAAACGGTTGGGTGAGAACACCGCCAACACGCGGATTTTGCCCGATTCGATGTGCGGCCCCATCTCGGCGATGCCCGCGCTCACCACGCTGATGTGGTTGCCCAAAACCGCCGTTACCGCTTCACCGCCGCCTTCCAAGGCAACGTAAGTCATGTCTTTCGGATTCACGCCGGCGGCTTTGGCCACCATCGCGGTTTGCAGCCAGTCTTGGCCGCCCACGCTGCCGCCTGCGCCGAAGCTGATGGATTTAGGATCTTTTTTCAGTGCATCGGCCAAGTCTTGCAGGTTTTTCAGAGGCGAGGCGGCATTCACGGCCACCATGCCGTAGTCGGTGCCGACGGCAGCAAGCCAACGCACGTCTTTTTCCGTGTATTGGCCGAACTTGCCTTGCGCCAAGTTCAGCAGCGAACCGGTCGAGAATGCCACAATCGCATCGCCGTTGGCCGGATCGTTGGCCACGATTTTATTGTAGGCCACCGCACCCACACCGCCCGGCATATAGGTCACGCGCATCGGTTTGGTCAATTGGTTGGTGTCTTTCAAACCGGTTTGCGCCAGTTTGCAGGTCAGGTCGAAACCGCCGCCCGGCTTGGCCGGCGCGATACATTCAGGTTTTTTCGGTTCGCCCGCTTCGGCGGTTTCTTTGTTGCAGCCGCTTAAAGCGAAGGTAGCCAAAACGGCCATGCTGATTGCGGCAGTGGTTGATTTGCGGAACATGTAGTTTCTCCTTAATTGAGGCGTGAAGCTCTGCATTTTTGCGGAAAAAAGCGGCTTCTTTGTTGACAATCTTTGCGAAATTAAAATAACCATTAAGTTTTGTCAAGAAAAGATTGGAAAATTTAAACCGTTAAAACCGATATTATTCAAGCATCAGCCATGAGAATTTTTATGAAAATTTGGTTTGCATCACTGCTTTTCCAATGTTTTTCAAACTTTGTTAAAGTATTAAATTTTTCAGACGGCCTGAGACCTTGAGAAAATTCGGAAAGATTCTAAAATCTCTAATCTGTCATTAGCTGCGCAAGTCCGCTGCTCGGAAATGACGGGATAGATTTTCAGGTTGAATCCGAGTTTGCAAAAGTTTCAGGCCGCCTGAAACCATCATTTTGAAGAAAAAGACGGTTTCAGACGGCCTGATGATGGGGGCGAGAGTCAGATGCAACGCTGCCGAATCAGCCGCGCCGCCAAGTGGTTACGCCGGCTTTGTCTTCCAGAATCACGCCGGCGGCCGCCAACTCGTCGCGGATGCGGTCGGATTCCGCCCAGTTTTTATCGGCACGCGCCTGTTTGCGCGCTTCGATCAGGGCTTCGATTTCTTCGTTTGAAAGGCCGTCTGAAACATTGCCGCCCTGTAGAAATTCTTGCGGTTCGCGTTGCAGCAGGCCGATGATGCCGCCCAAGTGTTTCAGACAGGCGGCCAAATCTGCGTTTTGGGTTTTGTTGACTTCGTTCGCCAGCTCGAACAGCACGGCCACGGCCTGAACGGTGTCGAAATCGTCGTCCATCGCGGCGTTGAAGCGGCGGACGTAATCGTTGTCCCAATCCGCTTTTTCAGACGGCACGGTGTTTTTCAGCGCGGTGTACAGGCGCGTGAGTGCGCCTTTGGCATCGTCGAGATGCGCGTCGGAATAATTGAGCGGGCTGCGGTAGTGCGCGCGCAGGATGAAGAAGCGCACGATTTCAGCATCGTATTGTTTCAGCACTTCGCGGATGGTGAAGAAATTGCCCAGCGATTTCGACATTTTTTCGCCATCCACGCGGATGAAACCGTTGTGCAGCCAGTATTTCACATGACTGGCAACCGGTTTGCCGGCATGGTCGTGGCCGCACACGCCGCCGTGTGCGCCGACGCTTTGCGCGATTTCGTTTTCATGGTGCGGAAACTGTAAATCCGCGCCGCCGCCGTGGATGTCGAACACGTCGCCGAACAGCTCTTCGCCCATCGCCGAGCATTCGATGTGCCAACCCGGACGGCCTTTGCCCCACGGGCTTTCCCAAAAATCGGCTTCGTTGGGTTTGGCCGCTTTCCACAGCACAAAATCCAGCGGATCGCGTTTG
Source organism: Neisseria sp. CCUG12390 (assembly GCF_047837985.1). GTDB lineage: Bacteria > Pseudomonadota > Gammaproteobacteria > Burkholderiales > Neisseriaceae > Neisseria. The sequence continues at coordinate 2,363,762 of NZ_CP181244.1, read as the reverse complement.
AAACCGTCCACTTCCACCCGTTCGCCCGCGCGCAGATCGTCGAGCGACTTGCCGGAAAGCTGGCCGTATTCGGGAAACTCGCGCACGGCGTAGTAAACGTCGCCGTTGTCCGCCGCATACGCCTTGCCGTTGGCAATCAGCCGCTCAATCATGGCGATCATCTGGACGACATGTTCGGTAGCCTTCGGTTCGGCATCGGGACGCAGCACGCCCAAAGCCGCCGCATCTTCGTGCATGGCCTGAATGAAACGCGCGGTCAGCTCGCCGATGGTCTCGCCGTTTTCGGCGGCACGCGCGATGATTTTGTCGTCGATGTCGGTGATGTTGCGCACATAAGTGAGCGGATAGCCGCTCTGCCGCAGCCAGCGGGCAATCATGTCGAACACCACCATCACGCGCGCATGGCCGAGATGGCAGTAGTCGTAAACCGTCATGCCGCAAACGTACATGCGCACGTTTTCTGGGTTGATGGGGGCGAAGGGTTCTTTTTGGCGGGTCAGGGTGTTGTAGATGGTTAGCATATTAGTTACTAAAGTGTGCAGTATTGTTGAATTTAAGAATCAGCTTTCTTCAATGGTTGTAAGCGACTTTTTAGGAATTGGAGAGAAAAATCTCGAATGATTACTGGAATATTGGTATCAGTATAGAAGAGTTCTTGTCTTAGTTTCGCAATTAGTTCTTCCTTGTACTCTGTTTTAATTTTAATCATATCAAATACTAAAACTAAAATAATTTTTACATTTGTCTGTTTATCTCGTAAAAGTGTCGATCTGATGAGATGGAGTTGGCCAATGATAGGGGTTATAGGAATCGGACGTAAAATATATTTTACTTCTATTATGTAAAGTATTTGATTGATAGAAAAAGCGCCATCAACTATTACATTGCTGTTTCTTATACGAGTGTTTTCTTTGTTTATAGTTGCATTGTATTCTTTTGCGATTGCATCTAGTGCTAGTGACTCCACTTCTTCATAGTGAGATCTAAAATTTTCTGCTGAATTATTATTGGTGTCTGCCAATCTAGAGGCTGGTATCTCTTTTGTTACTTCTTCTATTTCATTGTCTAATTTGGCTGCTTTTTCTTCTTGAGATGGAACTCCTAATTCTAGCCAAGGGGTTTTTACAGAACTACCGTCAGCTAATCTTTTTTGAATTTCATCTAATAAATCTTTAAGACGCTTTCTGAAGAGCAGTAAGAGACCTATACATAACAACACCCATAAAAATGTCTGAAATAATGGAACAAAAGGTGCTAGAGCAGCAAGAATTTCTATCCAAGATTTTTCCATAAAAATTATCACCGTCCGGTTTAACTTGTCGGAAATTGGTGGGTTTACACCCATCCTACGTGTTTCTTTATTTTTTCAGACGGCCTTTATTCTCAAAAGGCCGTCTGAAAACTTTTTCATCACTCCGCCTGAAACACGCTCGTATCCGTCTTAGGCTGGTTCTCTGCGATTTCCACCGCCGCCGCTGTTTTTTCCGCTTCCGCTGCTTCGGCTTCCAAGCGTTTTTTCTCGCTCAGGTACATGCCGATTTGACGCACCAAATCCTGTGTGCCGTCGTGGGTTAGCGCGCTGATTTTGAACAGGCGCGGGGTGGTCATGTCGAACTCGAAGCGGTCGTCGGGGGCGGGGTGGTTCCAGCCGATTTGGTCGAGGAACTCGGCGGTGCGGCGTTCGGCTTCTTCGCTGTCGAGCATGTCGAATTTGTTGAGCACGAGCCAGCGGGGTTTGCCGTAGAGTTCTTCGTCGTATTTGCGCAGTTCGTTGATGATGGCGAGGGCTTCTTCGGCGGGGTTGACGCTTTCGTCGAACGGTGCCAAATCGACGACGTGCAGCAACAGGCCGGTGCGGGAGAGGTGTTTCAGGAAGCGGTGTCCCAAGCCTGCGCCTTCGGCCGCGCCTTCAATCAGGCCGGGGATGTCGGCCATGACGAAGCTGTGGTTTTCGTCGAGGCGCACCACGCCCAAGTTCGGGTGCAGGGTGGTGAACGGGTAGTCGGCAACTTTGGGGCGGGCGGCGGAGACGGCGCGGATAAGGGTGGATTTGCCGGCGTTGGGCATCCCGAGCAGGCCGACGTCGGCCAAGACTTTCAGTTCCAGTTGCAGCGAGCGGGCTTCGCCTTCTTCGCCGGGGGTGGACTGTTTGGGCGCGCGGTTGACCGACGATTTGAAATGGATGTTGCCCAAACCGCCTTTGCCGCCGCGGGCGAGGCAGACGCGCTGGCCGTGGTGGGTGAGGTCGGCGACGATTTCGTCGGTGTCGGTGTCGCGGATGAGCGTGCCGACGGGCATGTGCAGGGTAATGTCGTCCGCGCCTGCGCCGTAGCGGTCGGAGCCGTGGCCTTTTTCGCCGTTTTTGGCTTGGTAGCGTTTGACGAAGCGGTATTCGACCAGGGTGTTGACGTTTTCGTCGGCTTCGGCCCAAACGCTGCCGCCGCGTCCGCCGTCGCCGCCGTCGGGACCGCCGCGCGGTACGAATTTTTCGCGGCGGAAACTGGTTGCGCCGTTGCCGCCGCGTCCTGCGGCGACTTCGATTTTTGCTTCGTCGATGAATTTCATGCTGTTTGCTCTGTATCAAAATGGGTTTTTCAGACGGCCTGGAGAATTAAGATGCGGCAACTGCTGCCTGAGCCGTAAAGGTTTATTTTTTAGAGGCTTAATGGCAGGCCGTCTGAACGAATAATATTGGGGGACATTATAAAGGATAAGTCTGATTTTTGTATGCCTAATCTTTGGCGGTGCGGCGGTTTGGCTTGCATAATCCGCAAATAGAACTTAATATCGGCATTGTTATCCGCAACCGCACAAGACAGAAGAGAAAGGAACCCAAATGGCTTATACTTTACCCGAACTCGGCTATGCCTACGATGCACTCGAGCCGCATTTCGACGAAATGACGATGAACATTCACCACACCAAGCACCATCAGGCTTATGTGAACAACGCCAACGCCGCGCTGGAATCGCTGCCCGAGTTTGCCGAACTGAGCGCGGAAGAGCTGGTGGGCCGTCTGAAAGAGCTGCCGGCCGACAAACAAACCGTGTTGCGCAACAACGCCGGCGGCCATGCCAACCACTCTTTCTTTTGGAAAAACCTGAAAACCGGTACCACCCTGCAAGGCCGTCTGAAAGAAGCCATCGAACGCGATTTCGGTTCGGTGGAAGCGTTCCAAGCCGAATTTGAAAAAGCCGCCGCATCGCGCTTCGGTTCGGGCTGGGCATGGCTGGTGTTGGACGAAGGCCGTCTGAAAGTGGTGTCCACCGCCAATCAGGACACGCCGCTGATGGGTGTGGAAATCGCGGGCTGCAAAGGCTACCCGCTGATCGGTTTGGACGTGTGGGAACATGCCTACTACCTGAAATTCCAAAACCGCCGTCCGGACTACATCAAAGCGTTCTGGAACGTGGTGAACTGGGACGAAGCGGCCAAGCGTTTTGAAGAAAAGGCTTAACCGCTGATTCCATAAAAAGGCCGTCTGAAACTTGCGGGTTTCAGACGGCCTTTGATTTTTAAGAAATCCGGCATGGATTCAGTACATTTCTTTGTGATGCGCTGCTGATGGGTGGTGTTCCGATTCGGGGTGTTACAAAAATTCCGGCGCAACGGCGGATGCGGATTGATTCAAAAGGCCGTCTGAAACTTTTGGTTTTCAGACGGCCTGAGAATCCCAGCTTCTGTCATCGCTTATTTTGCCAGTTCCTGATCGATTTCCTGATAGAGTTGGTTGAAATCCGGTTCGCCGACAAAGGTTTTCAGGATTTCGCCTTTTTTGTTGATGAGAACGGAAGTCGGGTAAACCTGCGTGCCGAAGGCTTTGCCGACCGTGCCGCCTTCGTCGTACATCACGGTAAACGGCAGGCCGTATTCTTTGACGTATTGGTGGACGCTTTCAACCGGGTCAATCGGTTCGGCGATGCCCAACACTTGGAAATCTTTGCCTTGATAATCCTTGGCCATTTTGATGACTTGCGGCATTTCGCTCACGCAGCCGGGGCAGGAGGGAAACCAGAAATTGATAAAGGTGACTTTGCCTTGCAGGTCGGCATTGTTGACCGCGTTGCCTTGCAAATCGGTCAGTGCGAATGCCGGCGCGGTTTTGTTGTCGGGAATCAGGATAAAGGCCAAGAGTGCGCCGACAATGGCGACGGCGGCGAGGGTAATCAGTTTTTTCATGCGGTGAATGCTTCGAGTGAGGTCAGGAGGTTGTCGGGAAAGCGGATGCTGCGGCCGCTTTGTGCATCAACCGGCATCAGCGTGATGTCGGCTTCGACAGCGTTTTTGCCGCTGTGCACCAGCTCGATGGTTTGCGTCAACAGCAGGTGGCGGGCGGTGAGTTCTTTGATTCGGCTGTGAATGCGCAATTCGTTGCCGTCCACGGCGGGGCGGCGGTAGCGGATGTCGATGCGGGCGACGACCAAATGGATATTGTCGAGCAGCGGCAATAAGCCGTGTCCGTCAAAAAACGTCCAGCGCGCTTCTTCGAGAAATTCGAGATAACGCGCGTGGTTGACGTGGCCGTAGCTGTCGATGTGGTAGTTGCGGACGCGGATATTCATCGGGTAAAGGCCGTCTGAAAGTTTCAGACGGCGTGGGTGGAGTTGGGGGCGGATGCCTGTGTTGTCCGCTCTCCGGCAGGAGATGACGGGTTTCGGAGAGGCCGGAGGCCGTCTGAAAATAAAACGGTGTTTTACGAAAATGTTCAGGCGGCCTGAAACAGGCGGCTTAATTCAAATTGATCGGCTGAAACGCTTCGCGTGCCAGCGGTTCGGCTTCCAGGTCGGTGATGACGGTGGAGAGCTGGATGTCGAACCATTCGTTGAAAATGTCGGCGTGCAAATCCGGCCATTCTCTTTCGTCTTCGCACCAGTCGGCCAGCTCGGCGGCGAAAATGTCTTCGAAGCGCGCTTCGATTTCGTCCCACACTTCGTCGGCGGTTTCGCACGGACGCACCAGGTAGGCATTGGCATCGGCCTGCAAATCTTCCAAAGTCAAATCGGCCAGATGGTTGCCGGGCAGGGTTTGCAGCCAGTTCCAGAAAGGCTCGAGCGGCACGAGTAAAAAAACGCTGCGGTTGACTTCGTACATGGTGGTTTCCTTTTGTCAGATGGGAAGTGGCCCGGTCTGTTTGCCGACCGTAACGGAATGATAGCCCAAAGGCAGGGTAATGAAAAGGCCGTCTGAAAGCGGCCTTTCGTTTTCAGATTCAGACGGCCTCGGATGATGCGTTCGGTTAATTCAGGCGGATCATGCTGTTTTCGGCAGGCTGCATGGTTTCCCATCCGTCAGCCGGTGCGCTTGCAGGCTCTGCCGCTTCGACGGGTACGCTTTCCGCGGTGCTGTTGCTGTCGACCAAATCGTCGATGTCGATGTCTTCGTCTTGGCTTTGCGGCACTTTGCCGCCGGTTTGCTGCGAGCGCACGCGCATGTATAAATCGCGGGTGTAGCTGTATTTGTCGATGGCCGCACCTTCCAGACTGTCGGTCAGGTCAAGCAGGCCTTCGCGGGTGTTGACCGCATTCAGGCCGGTGGTCGTCCAGCGGCCGGCGGTGGTTTCGAAAACGGCGTTTTTGACCGGATAGACGGTGGTTACGGCGTTGCCTACTGTGTCGCGCACGGTGGAAGGCCCCAGCAGCGGCACGACAAAGTAGTTGCTGTTTTTCCAGCCCCATGTCGCCAGCGTGTCGCCCAAAGAATTTTTATTGTTCGGCACGCCGCCTGCACCGGCCACGTCAATCAGGCCGCCCAAGCCGAAAGTGGTGTTGATGCCGACGCGTACCAAGTCTTCGCTGGCGCGTTTGGCATCCAGACGCAGCACGTTGCTGCCGAAGCTGACCACGTCGCGCAGGTTGTTGAAGAAGTTGCTCACGCCGGTGCGCACGGGCTTGGGCGTGATTTTGCGGTAGCCGCGGGCAACCGGCGCCATGACATATTGGTCGGCTTTGTCGTTGAATTTGGAGACGGCGCGGTTATACGGCTCGTAAGGGTCGGCCGGGTTGCGTTCGGCAAAGGCCGGTTGTGCGGCGAAAAGGCCGATGAGCAGCAGGGAAGCGGCGGTTTTTTTCATGGTGTCACCCAGTCTTTAATTTCGTACAAATCAGCCAGCGCACGCACCGATTCGGGAATGTGGCGCAATTCGACGGCTTGGTTTTTCAAACGCAATGCGGTCAGCAGCAATGACACGCAGGCCGAATCGGCGCGGCTGACTTGGCTCAAATCGATTGCACCGGTTTCTTTCAGACGGCATTGCCGTTCGAATTGGCGGTAGGCGGCGTCGGTTACGGTTTTGACGGTAATGTCGCCGCTCAGATGCAGCACGCTGTCGCGGAGTTCTGAATTCATGGGATTCTGAGTCTGTGAAGTTTGGCGTAAAAAGGCACGGCCAAAGCCGTGCGCTTAAGGATTATTTGCCGCTGTTTTTGGCTTTCAAATCGGCAATCAGGCCGTCGATGCCTTTGGCTTTGACGGTTTCGCCGAACTGGTTGCGATAAACGGTTACCAGGCTTGCGCCTTCAACGGCCACGTTATACACGCGGTAGCGGCTGCCGCTTTGGTAGGTGGTGAAATCCATGTTGACCGGTTTTTCGCCAGACGCGCTCACTTCGGCGCGTACGGTGATTTCTTGACCGTTGCGGGCAACGACCGGATTGTCTTTTACGTTGACTTTGGCATTTTTGAATTTCATCATGGTGCCGGAGTAGGTGCGGATCAGCAGGGTTTGGAATTCTTTGGTCAATGCCTGCTTCTGCGCATCGGTGGCGGTACGCCAAGGATTGCCCACGGCCAAAGCGGTCATGCGTTGGAAATCGAAATAAGGCATGGCATAGGCTTCGGCTTTGCGGCGGGCGGTGTTGGCATCGCCGCTTTTCAGAATGGTCAGAACCTGAGTCGCGTTTTGGCGGATTTGGTTGACCGCGTCGGCAGGGGCGGCCGCAGCTAGGCTCATGCTTAACAAACCGATGCTCAATGCGCTGAAAAATGCTGATTTTTTCATTGTTGGTGTATTCCTAAAAAATAATTGCAGTGTTATGGGTTATTGGCCGGTTCCGCGCTGTTTTCAGCCGAATCCCCGGATTGTTTTTCCGCAAAACTGGTCATGAATTTGCCGATCAGGTTTTCCAGCACCATTGCGGAGCTGGTAACGGTAATGGTGTCGCCTTCGGCCAAATTTTCCGTGTCGCCGCCCTGCAGCAGGCCGATGTATTGTTCGCCCAAGAGGCCGGAGGTCAGGATTTGGGCGGAAACGTCGCTGCTGAAAGCGTATTGCTTATCCAAATTCAGCGTAACGCGTGCCTGATAGCTTTTCGGGTCGAGCGTGATGTTGGAAACGCGGCCGACCAATACGCCTGCCGATTTCACCGGCGCATTGGATTTCAAACCGCCGATGTCGCTGAAATCGGCGTACACGGTATAGGTTTGCTGTGCACTGCCCATACCGGAACCTCCGGCCACGCGGAAAGCCAAAAAGCCCACGGCCACTACGCCCAATAGGACAAACAAACCGACCCAAAATTCCAAAATACTTTTCTTCATCGTCGTTACTCGGTAAACATCCATGCGGTTAAAACAAAATCAATCGCCAAAATCGTCAGGGCGGAAGACACCACCGTGCGCGTGCTGGCGCGTAAAATGCCTTCGGAAGTCGGTACGCAGTGAAAGCCCTGATGCACGGCAATCAGGGTAACGGCCACGCCGAACACCGCCGATTTAATCAGACCGTTTATCACATCGTAGCTGATGGTCATGTTGCTCTGCATCTGCGACCAGAAAATACCGTTGTCCAAACCCAACCACTGCACGCCGACCAGCCAGCCACCGAAAATACCGGAGACGTTGAAAATGGAAGCCAGAAGCGGCATGGAAAACACGCCTGCCCAAAAGCGCGGGGCGACGACGCGGGCAACGGGATCGACCGCCATCACGTTCATGGCTTCAAGCTGCTCGGTGGTTTTCATCAGGCCGATTTCGCTGGTCATCGCGCCGCCCGCGCTGCTGGCAAACAGAATCGCCGCCAATACCGGCCCCAGTTCGCGCAGGAGCGACGCGGCCACCATATAGCCCAGCACATCGGCGGCTTTGAATTTCGCCAGTTGCGTATAGCCCTGCAAGCCGATGACCATGCCGACGAACAAGCCCGAAACAGCGATAATCAAGACCGACATCACGCCGGCAAAATACACTTGGCGGATGCTCAGGCGCAGACGTGTAAACGCCGTGGCCGATTTCGCCAAGATTTGCAGCAGAAACAGGGTCACGCTGCCGAGGGATTGGATAAAGGCCAGCGTTTTTGCGCCGACGGATTGGATAAAATTCATGGTTCGGTCATCGGATTTTCAGACGGCCTTGTGTGTTTGTCAGGCCGTCTGAAAACGGAGTTGCATTTAAAATCAAATCAGTAGTTAAGATTGACGGACGGTTGCGTCGGTTTTTCAGACGGCCTTTACAGCTTGATGCCGTCTGAAAACAGATAGTCTTTAAAAACATTCAAATGTACCGCCAACGACATGGCGTTTTCATTTTCAGACGGCCTTGAAATCAGGCAGGCCGTCTGAACAAAGTATTACCCCAGCAAATCCTGCTGTAAGGTTGTTTGCGCCGGATAGCGGTAGGCCACAGGGCCGTCGGCCAAGCCGCCGACAAACTGCCGCACCCACGGCGAATCGAGTTCGCGCATTTCGGCAGGCGAGCCGCTGAACATGATTTCGCCGTGCGCCAGAAAAATCACTTGGTCAACGATTTTCAGCGATTTTTCAATATCGTGCGACACCATCACGCTGGTCGAACGCAGCGCGCGGTTGGCGCGGCTGATTAAATGTGCAATCACGCCCAGGGAAATCGGGTCGAGACCGGTAAACGGTTCGTCATACAGCATGATTTCGGGGTCGAGCGCGATGGTTCGCGCCAAAGCCACGCGTCGTGCCATACCGCCCGACAATTCAGACGGCATCAGGTTTTCCACGCCGCGCAAACCCACGGCATTGAGTTTCAGCAGCACCAAATCGCGAATCACAGCTTCGGGCAGCCTGGTCAGCTCGCGCATGGGAAAAGCCACGTTGTCAAACACGGTCAAATCGGTAAACAATGCACCGTGTTGGAACAAAACCCCCATGCGGCGGCGGTGTTCGTGTAATTCGGCTGCGGAAAACTTGGCCAAATCGCGGCCATCAATCAATACCTGTCCTTGCTGCGGATGGATTTGGCCGGTAATCAGGCGCATCAGCGTGGTTTTGCCGCTGCCCGAGCCGCCCATCACAGCCGCGAACGCACCCTGCTCAATCGTGAAATTGATGTTGCTCAGAATCGGGCGGCTGCCGTAGGCAAAAGCCACGTCTTTCATTTCGATAAAAGGCATCGGGTTCATAAACGGAGGTGCGTTTCGGATGTATTTTAATTACCTGCATTTTAATGCCTATGGGACTTTAGGGCAATTTCAGACGGCATCAGGCCGCTTAATAAATTGTTAAAACGCGTGAAAAGATAAGGTGTTGGCGGATTTTGGCGGGTGGTAACGACGCAACAGCATTCATCAATGTATGTAATTGGGTGTCGGACGAGGGCATCTGCGGGGTTTGCTGGCGATAAAATACGGTTTGTTACGAAACCGTTTCCGGTTACAGAAAAAGCCCGATATCGGTATATCGGGCTTTTGCCAAGTTGCGATTTTAATCTTTACGGGTTTCCACCAGAATCATCTCAACTTCGACGTCTTCGGTTTCCTCTTTCGGAACATCGCCACGGCGCAGACCGTAAACTTTTTCCGGTTGGGCAAGGGTAGCCAAGGCAGCGAGAGCTTCCGGTTTGGTTTCAACGAAAACCAAATCGCCCAGCGGCGGAATTTCTGCCGCTGATTCACGCTGAACGGTTTCTGCTTCCGCAGCGGCTTTTTCGGCGGCTTCTGCTTCTTTGGCAGCTTGGGCGGCCATCAACTCGTCTTCCATGGCCGCTACTGCCGCGGCTTCCTGTTCGGCAGGAACGGCGGTCATCGGCAGAAATTCGTCGGATGCTTCAATGGCGAACACGGAAGTCGTTGCCACGCCGGCATTGCCTACCGCATCATCAATGATGCTGCGCTCGTCATCGGTGCTTTCTTCCACACGGATGGTTTCGGTATGCGTTTCCGTTTCAACGGCAAAAGATACGGCATCTGCTGCAACCGGTTCCGGAATCACGACCACCAAAGGCGTGTCGTCTTCTGCGGCCGTTACCGGTTCCATCGGTACGGAAACAGCCAACGGAGGTTGTGCGGCGGTTTCGCCAAACACATGCGCCACGGCGAAGCGCACTTTATCGGCAGCATCGGCAATATTCAGATAATGCTCGATTTTTTCGGCGGACGGAATATTGCGTTTTTTGCTGTTGCTGCGGCGGTCGCGTTGGTTGCGGTTGTTGTTGCGTTCGCGCTGACTGCGGTTGCGTTCGCGCGGCTGTTTTTCAGTAGCCGGTACGGTTTCCGCCGCTGCGTCGGATACGTTTTCTTCAACCCGTGTTTCTGCAAACAGGTTCTCTGTCACTGCGGCTTCGGCTGCAACGTGCCTGTCGGTATTCCGGCTGCGGCTGCGTTTGTTGCCCGTCGGTACGGCCTGCTCTGCGGTTTCGGTGTGTGAAGCCTGATCGGTCAGTGCGGCCACAGGAGCGGCTTGCGGTAGTGCGCGCTCGTCCCTGTTCGGACGGTTTCGCTCACGGCGGTTGCGGTTGTTTTCTTTACCTTCCGGTTTGGCTTCGGACTTAGCCTCTTTTTTGGTTTCAGGATTTACTTCCTGAACCTCAACCTTACTGCCGTCGCGCTTGTTGCGGCGGGGTGTCTGACGACGGTTTTGCGGACGGCGGTTGCCGCCGGTTTGGCGTTTTTCGGTTTTTTCCACCGTTTTTTCTGGCTCGGCAGGCGTAGGGGAGCCGCCAAAGATTTTACCCAACCACGCTTTGAAATTGTCCCACCAGGAAGCCTGTTTCTGCTCGGTAGTCACAGTCGGTGCGGGTTGGGTGTGCTTCACGCCTTTTACCGCAGGTTCGGGGCGGGCGGCTTTGGCGCGTTCGCTGCCGAACGGTTTGGCCTCGGCATCTTCTTCTGGTTCGGCCACGCGTTTGTAGCTCGGTTCGCCGTCTTCTTCCACGTCGTCAATGCGCACGCGCGTGATTTCGTAGTGCGGATTTTCCAGATGGATGTTCGGAATCAGCAGCACGGATACGTCCAAACGCTCTTCCAAACCGAACAGCTCGGCGCGTTTTTCGTTCAGCAGGAAAGTCGCCACGTCCACCGGCACTTGCGCGTGCACTTCGCCGGTGTTGTCCTTCATCGCTTCTTCCTGAATGATGCGCAACACATGCAGCGCGGTCGATTCGATGCCGCGGATGACACCGGTACCGGCGCAACGCGGACAGGCGGCGTGGCTGCTTTCGCCCAAAGCCGGTTTCAGGCGTTGGCGGCTCAGTTCGAGCAGGCCGAAGCGCGAGAGTTTGCCCATCTGCACGCGGGCGCGGTCTTTTTTCAGCGCGTCGCGCAGTACGTTTTCCACGTCGCGCTGGTGTTTCGGGTTTTCCATATCGATGAAGTCGATGACGACCAAACCGCCCAAATCGCGCAAACGCATTTGGCGCGCCACTTCTTCGGCTGCTTCCATATTGGTTTTGAAAGCGGTGTCCTCGATGTCGGCACCGCGCGTGGCGCGTGCGGAGTTGACATCAATGGAAACAAGGGCTTCGGTGTGGTCGATGACAATCGCGCCGCCGCTGGGCAGACTGACGCTGCGCGAGAACGCGCTTTCGATTTGGTGTTCGATTTGGAAACGGGAGAACAGCGGCGTGTGGTCTTCGTAGAGTTTCAGACGGCCTACGTTGTTCGGCATCACATAACTCATGAACTCGGCCACTTGGTCGTGAACTTCCTGATTGTCCACCAGAATTTCGCCGATGTCTGGGCGGTAATAGTCGCGGATGGCGCGGATGAGCAGCGAGCTTTCCATGAACAGCAGATACGGATCTTGATGCGCTTCGCCGGCTTCTTCGATGGCGCGCCAGAGTTTCAGCAGGTAATCGAAATCCCATTGCAGTTCTTCGACGCTGCGGCCGATACCGGCGGTGCGGGCAATCAGGCTCATGCCGCGCGGTACGTCGAGCTGAGCCATCGCTTCTTTGAGTTCCTGACGCTCTTCGCCTTCGATACGGCGCGATACGCCGCCGCCGCGCGGATTGTTCGGCATTAAGACAAGATAACGGCCGGCGAGGCTGATGAAGGTGGTTAACGCCGCGCCTTTGTTGCCGCGCTCGTCTTTCTCCACCTGTACGATGACTTCCATGCCTTCTTTGAGCACGTCTTGGATGCGTGCGCGGCCGCCTTCGTAATCTTGGAAATACGAACGCGACACTTCTTTAAACGGCAAAAAGCCGTGTCGGTCGGTTCCGTAATCGACGAAACACGCTTCCAACGACGGCTCGATGCGGGTAATCACACCCTTGTAAATATTGCCTTTGCGCTGTTCTTTGCCCAGCGTTTCGATGTCCAAATCCAATAAGGTCTGGCCGTCGACAATCGCAACGCGCAGCTCTTCGGCCTGCGTCGCATTAAATAACATACGTTTCATGATGGTAACCTCGTTGGGCTGCACCGTCTTTTCAGACGGCCTCATGCAGCCTTCGGGCACTCTCAAAGGCGCGGGCGCGTTTTCTTTTTCTTAAACAAACGCGTCCTGTGTAATCAGTTTTTGAGTTGAGTTTCCGCAAGGTTTCATGCCGTCTGAAAAAATACGGTCATGTGCGGTCGGGTTCGGATAAAGAAGCTCATAAAGAACAATCCGGTATTGTGAAAATACCGCCGCCTGCATACCGTCTTTCCGGTATTTCAGGCCTAAACGCGCGCGGCTTCCAACACTTCGGGCCGCATAAACAATCGGGTAGCCGTCATCTTCTTCATCGTTTGCCTGTTGTTATTCTTCAGATGGCTGCGCGGTCGGGGTATTTTGCCCCGAAACCGTTCGTCTTATGCTCTGCGAGATGGGCAAATCAATTCAAACTTAATTACGCTCTTCCGTTTACTGGCTGTGCATAAACAGAAGGAAATGCTTTGTAGAGTGCGTTTTTAATATAAAATCTCTTTTTAACAGTAAATCCGTTTCAGACTGCCCGCCAAACACGCGCTGAAAGCAGCGGAAACGAATGTTCGGATTATAGAGAAAATGCACCCGATACGCAAAGATTCAGTCAGCCAAATCGCCATTGGAGAACATGAAGCAGGGCAACGCCTTGATAACTATCTGATTAAAATTCTCAAAGGCGTACCCAAAAGCCATATCCATCGCATCATCCGCGCGGGAGAAGTGCGGCTCGACAAGAAACGCTGCAAACCCGATATGCGCATCGAAAGCGGCCAAATCCTGCGCATTCCGCCGATACGCATTGCCGAAAAACAGAGACCGCACCACCGGCAGGCTTCGCACTCTGAAAACCCTGCCGCACCCGCCCGCGAATTTGAAACAGTGTACGAAGACGATGCCATGCTGGTCATCAACAAGCCTTCGGGTGTCGCGGTACACGGCGGCAGCGGCGTGAGCTTCGGCGTGATTGAACAAATCCGCCGCGCCCGTCCCGAAGCCAAATATCTCGAACTCGTCCACCGCCTCGACAAAGACACCAGCGGCCTGCTCATGATTGCCAAAAAACGCAGCGCGCTGGTAAAGCTGCACGAAATGATCCGCAACGACCACCCGAAAAAAATCTACCTTGCGCTGGGGGTAGGCCGTCTGAACAACGACCGTTTCCACGTCAAATTGCCGCTCTTCAAATACACCGGCGCACAAGGCGAAAAAATGGTGCGCGTGAGCGAAGACGGCCAATCGGCACACACCGTTTTCCGCGTGTTGGGCAGGTTTTCAGACGGCCTTTTGCACCAAGTCGGGCTGTCTGCGCTGACTTTGGTCGAAGCCACGCTCAAAACCGGCCGCACCCACCAAATCCGCGTACACATGCAGTCGCAAAACTGCCCGATTGCGGGCGACGAACGCTACGGCGACTATCAGGCCAACCGCCGTTTACAGAAACTCGGCCTGAAACGGATGTTTCTCCACGCCGCCGAGCTGCATCTGGACCATCCGCTCACGGGCGAGAAATTGGTTTTGAAAGCCGAACTGCCGCAGGAATTGGCGCAGTTTGTTTTGATGCTGGAAAACGGCAGTCCTGCCTGAACAGGCCGTCTGAAAAATAAAGGAAACCCATGAAACCCAAACTCGTCATTTTCGACTGGGACGGTACGCTCGCCGATACCACCAGCCCGATTATCGCCACTTTCCAAGCCAGTTTCCGCGAGAACGGTCATCCCGTGCCCGAATCCGACCGAATCCGTCCGCTCATCGGCTACAACCTGCCCACCATCGTTCGCCATCTTGCGCCCGATTTGAGTTTGCGCCAGCAGGAGGAAATCATCGAAACCTATGCCGCGCACCACTTAAACCCCAATAATCACAATATGACCCTGTTCCCCGACGCAATTCCCTGCCTGCAAACCCTCAAAGCGCAAGGATATTGGCTGGCGGTGGCGACAGGCAAAGGCCGCACGGGGTTGGACAATTCCATCGCCCAAACCGGTACCGCCGGTTTCTGGCTCGCCACCACCTGCGCCAGCGAGAAGCCGTCGAAACCCGCGCCGGACATGGTGTTCAAGCTCTGCGACGAACTCGGACTGATGCCGTCTGAGACCATTGTCGTCGGCGACACGACCCATGATTTGGAGATGGCCGCGAATGCGGGCGCACCGGCCGTCGCCGTGGCCATAGGCGCACACACGGAAGAGAAACTGCGCACCGCGCCGCATTTGGCGGTTTTGCCGAACCTGTCGGCCTTGCCGGATTTTTTGGCGGCGTTGTAAATGCCATTGCCGTTTGTCGGAGCGCATCATACGGTTCCTGAAAAATACGTCACGGCAACCGATGCTGAAACAAGGCTTTTAAATCGTACCGCATTTTTTCAGACGGCATCGACGGTTGTTTGAGGCCGTCTGAAAACCTATCTGACCAAGCTGTTTATTTCAACAAAGAGGAAAACATGAAACGAGAAACCATCGCCCTGCACGCGGGCTACCGATCCGAACCGACCACCAAAGCCGCCGCCGTGCCGGTTTACCAAACCACGTCCTACACGTTCGACGACACGCAGCACGGCGCGGATCTGTTCAACCTGAATGTGGCGGGCAACATCTATACCCGCATCATGAACCCGACCACCGCCGTGTTGGAAGAGCGCGTTGCCAAGCTCGAAGGCGGTATCGCGGCATTGGCCGTGGCCAGCGGCATGGCGGCGATTACCTATGCCGTGCAAACCTTGGTGGAGGCGGGCGACAACATCATCGCCACCAAAACGCTCTACGGCGGAACGTACAATTTCTTCGCCCACAGCCTGCCGCGCCAAGGCATCGAAGTGCGCTTTATCGACGCCGACAAGCCCGAGCAAATCGCCGCGCTGACCGATGAACGCACCAAGCTGGTGTATTGCGAGTCCATCGGCAACCCCGCGATTAACGTGGTGGACATCAAAGCCTTCGCCGAAACCGCCCACGCGCAAGGGCTGCCGCTGATGGTGGACAACACCGTGCCGTCGCCCGCATTGTTCCGCCCGATTGAACACGGCGCGGATATTGTGGTGCAGTCGCTCACCAAATACATCGGCGGCCACGGCACGACCATTGGCGGCGCGATTATCGACGGCGGCAATTTCCAATGGGCGGGCAATCCGCGTTTCGACAAGATTTTCAACCAGCCCGACCCGTCTTACCACGGCGTGAACTACACCGAACATTTCGGCGCGGCGGCCTATATCGCCCGCGCCCGCGTCGTACCGCTGCGCAACACCGGCGCGGCCTTGTCGCCGATGAGTGCGTTTTTGCTGCTGCAAGGCTTGGAAACCCTCGCCCTGCGCATGGAACGCCATTGCGAAAACGCGCTGAAAGTGGCCGAGTTCCTGCAAAACCACCCGCAAGTGGCGTGGGTCAACTATCCTGCGTTGGCCGACAGCCCATACAAAGCCTTAATCGACCGCGATTACGGAGGCAAAGCCTCGGGGCTGCTCAGCTTCGGCATCAAAGGCGGCCGCGAGGCAGGGGCGAAGTTTATCGACGCGTTGCAACTGTTTCTGCGTTTGGTCAATATCGGCGACGCCAAATCGCTGGCCACCCATCCGGCCACGACTACCCACCGCCAGCTGAACGACGAAGAACTGGCCGCCGCAGGCGTGGGCGCGGACATGGTGCGTTTGAGCATCGGCATCGAACACATCGACGATTTGCTGGCCGATTTGACGCAGGCGTTGGAAGCGGCGAAGTGATTGCGTTGAATGGTTGCGCATAAATAGTGAGGCCGTCTGAAAACCATTGCGGGCAGGGTAGGTGTCAGTCCATGATGTTTCATCCGTAATGATTGAAAGATGGAACGAAAAGTGGGTTTGCAGCCATCCCGCCAAGCCGAAGGCCGTCTGAAACCATATTTTTCAGACGGCCTTTTTTGGCTTTTCGGTATGTTTTTTAATTTTTTCAGGAATGTTATTTGAAAATATTTCTTTACGTATCATTACTTAAGCAAGTATTTAACTAATTGAATAAAAGGAATATATTTTAATTCCTAGCAATCGTAGGTACGGTTAGCCGCCCCCTGCGGCGTAACCGTACGCACGTCTGCAAATGTTATAAAAATAACAACGCCGTCTGAAATTCGTTTTCTTAAAACTTTTCAGACGGCATTGCATATTTCCATAAGGTTTCGTACGGTTACGCCGCAGGGGGCGGCTAACCGTACCTACGATTGCTGAATGACACTATAAATTCAGACGGCCTGACGGATAAGGAAATCTATGAAATCTTTATTGGCATTAACTGCATTGATTGCTTTATGCGTTTCGGCTTATGCCGAAGACGCATTCCAAATCGATGATTTGAAACGCCGTTGCACCATCGAGCAGAATTCGCAATTGCGCGAACGCAACGGAACGCCCTCCTGCGAGCGGTTGAAAGCCATCGGTTTGCCGCAGCCCGAGCAATATTACACCGGCGTACGTTTGCCCATTGAAAAAACATCGCCGCATAAGAGCCTGACGAATCCGGTCAAAACCGAAGAATTGGAATACCGCTGGCATTCTTCAATGGGGAAATATTGCTATTTCAGCAAAGAAGACGAAGTGAAGGCTTGTCCGTAGCGTGCTGAATTGCCGGGATTTGCGGCATGAAAAGGCAGAAAAACATGAAGGCCGTCTGAAAAGCCGATACCGCTTTTCAGACGGCCTTTGTTTGGACAGGCAAGGGTTGCATCTAACCCTTTCAATTTGCAGCGATGCCGATTCTTGTCGGAACCATCAGCCCTGTCGTGCTGAAAATGCATCACCGTTCTGTCGGAATCAGAATTTCACGCGCACGCCAATGGAAGCTTCGTGGGTGTGGAGTTTTGCTTCGTCAAACTTGCCCCAGTAGTTGTAGCGGTAGCCGGCGTCCAAGGTCACGTTGTCGGTAACATTGAAGCCCACGCCCGCCAGCGCACCGATACCGGTTTTGGTTTTGCGGTAGCTGTAGCTGCTTTGGCTGGAAGCGGACTCATAGTAATCTTTTGCATCAACACGGTTGACGCCCAAGCGTGCGCCGACATAAGGTTTCAGCTGCGGGTGTACGTCGAAATCGTAAAAGGCCGACACGCCGATGCTGTTGAATTTGACTTTGCCGTGCTCATGGTCGTAGTCGGTCGTTTCGGAATATTTTTCCGTTTTATAGTGGGTGTAATCGACTGCGGCACGGATATTGTTGCCGAAATCATAACCTACCGACAGGCGCGGGGCGAAACCGTTATTACTGGTCGAACCGCCGTCGTCTTTGATTTTCAGCTTGGCATAAGCGGCATCGCCTTGGATATACAAGCCGGGTGCGGCAACGGCAGGCAGCGATGCGAGGGCAAGTAGAATCAAGCCCAATTTGGCAGCTTTCATGATATGTCCTTTTGAAATGGTTACGGAAAATGCCGCATAAAGCCTCATGCGGCATATTCATCATAAATGGAAATCTGCAATGAATCATCAATTTTAAACAAACGGCATTAAATCTGCTTGAATGACACCGGCTTTGCCCGTTGTACCGTTTGTTCCGATCTGAAAGGCCGTCTGAAAATAATTTTCAGACGGCCTTTCGATATTCCGCCGAACATTCAATCCGAACGGTTTATGCGTCTTTTTGGCATTGACGGTAGAAACGGATTAAGCCGTTGGTGGAACTGTCGTGCGCCAAATCGTCAGCTTGGTTGAGTTCGGGTTCGATGCTTTTCGCCAGCACTTTGCCGTATTCCACGCCCCATTGGTCGAAGGGGTTGATGCCCCAGACCACGCCTTCGGCGAAGGTGCGGTGTTCGTAGGTGGCCATCAGCATACCGAGGTTGAACGGGGAGAGTCGGTCGATCAGGAAGCTGTTGCTCGGGCGGTTGCCGGGGAATTCTTTGTGCGGCGCGAGAGCTTCGCGCTCGGCTTCGGGCAGATGGGTGAGTTCGGCGCGCGCTTCGTCCAAAGTTTTGCCTTTCATCAGGGCTTCGGCTTGGGCGAACGCGTTGGCGACGGTGAAGCGGTGTTGGCGGCCGATTCGGTGCGGCGTGGTCATCGGTACGATGAAGTCCACCGGAATCAGCCGCGTGCCTTGGTGCAGCAGTTGGAAATAGGCGTGCTGGCAGTTGACGCCTTCTTCGCCGAACACGATGCCGCCGGTTTTGTGGCCGGTTTTTTCGCCGTCAACGGTGCGGCTTTTACCGCAGCTTTCCATGTCCAACTGGTTGAGCCACGCGGGGAAGCGGCGCATGTTGTGGCTGTAGGGGACGGTGGTGTGGCCGTCTGAATCGTAGAAATTGTTGTACCAGACGTGCAGCAGAGCCATCAAGACGGGAATGTTGCGGCGCAGTGGTGCGCTGAAGAAATGTTCGTCCATCGCGCGCGCGCCGCTTAAAAATTCGCGGAAACGCGTTTCGCCCACGGCCACCATCAGCGGCAGGCCGATGGCCGACCAGACGGAATAGCGGCCGCCCACCCAGTCAAACATGGCAAACACGCGTTCGGCCGGAATGCCGAAGTTTTCGGCGGCGGCGACATCGCTGGAAATGGCGCAGAAGTGGCGTGCGATGCCGGATTCGGGCAGGCCGGCATCTTTATACCACATACGCGCGGCGTGGGCATTGAGCAGGGTTTCGGGTGTGCCGAAGGATTTGCTGGCGATGCTGAAGACGGTGGTTTCGGGATTGAGTTTTTCCAGCTTTTGCGCGATGTCGGCGTCGTCGGAATTGCTGATGAAATGCACGCGCACGTTTTTGCGGTAGTCGTGCAGCGATTGCGCGCACATCTGCGGCCCCAAATCGGAACCGCCGATGCCGATGTGGACGAAATCGGTGATGCGCTTGCCGGTAATGCCGGTGTGGGTGCCGCTGATGATGCTTTCGGCAAAAGCCAGGGCGCGGTCAAGCTCGCGGTGGAGCTTGGGAATGATGTTTTCGCCGTCGACCATCACCGGCGCGGCATTTTCAGACGACCTCAAGGCGGTGTGCAGCGCGGCGCGTTGCTCGCTGGTGTTGATTTTGTCGCCGCGCTGCATGGCCTGCATGGCCTCGGGCAGCTTGGCGGCTTCAGCCAGTTGACATAAAAGAACAAGCGTTTCTTCGCTGATGCGGTTTTTGCTGTAATCGAATAACAGGCCGTGTAAGGTTTCATGCATGTTGTCAAAGCGTTGCACATCTTCGGCGAATTGGTCGCGCATATGGATGCCGGCGGTGGCTTTTTGATGTTCGGCAAGCTGTTGCCATGCTTCGGAAAACGTCATCTTTTTTATCCTTCGGTTTAGCGGGATGCAGCCCGGTCAGGCCGCACCCGTGTAAGGGGAAGTATAGAACAATGCTGCAAGTCATTGAGCAGTCAAGAATAAATTGAAAGCATAACGGTATTGTAACGGATGCCGCAGCGGCATTGGCAGGTTTGTGATGCTTGAAACAGCCGCCGCCGAATCCGATTAGACTGCCTTAAAAATACCATAATCAGTCTTTTAAAATAAATTTAACCCATTAAATATTAAAATTTATCGAACAGGAAGAACAAAGCGGCGCCGATATGCAAACAGGCATGTAAAGTTAAGCGTTTTTGATTGATTTTTATCAAGAATGTGTTAAAAATTTGTTATGACACCGATGTCGGTTATGTTATTCTAAGTAACAATATTGAAATGAGCTGAATCGGAAACCGTAAGATGGCTACAATTTACGATGTTGCTGCTCGAGCGGGGGTTTCTCCGAAAACCGTCAGCCGCGTAATCAACGGCGATGCGCCGGTCAGCGATAAAACCCGTGCCAAAGTGGAAACGGCGATTGCGGCCTTGGGCTATATTCCTTCGTCGGCGGCCAGAGTGATGCGTTCCAGCCGTTCGGGTATTGTCGGTCTGATTACCGGGGCGATTTCGCGCATCAGCGAAGCCAACCGCATTCACGGCCTGCCGGACATGTTTTTAATCAAAGGCATCCAGCAAGGCATTCGGGCGCAGGGCAAAACCCTGATGATTGCCGACAGCGGCAACCGGCCCGACATCGAGCCGCTTATCCGAACTTTTATGGAACACCGCGCCGAAGGCATTTTATATGTGGCGCAATATCATCAGGAAGTGGTGTTGCCGGATGTCAGCCATGCGTGTCCGATTGTGTTGGTGAACTGTTTTGACGCGCTCGGCACGCCGTCGGTGCTGCCTGATGACGAGCAGGGGCAATATGATTTGGTGCGCCAGATCATCCGGCACGGACACAGCCGTATCGCCTACGTCACTTTGCAGCCGGGCATCGAAGCCACGCCCTTGCGCGTGGCAGGTTACCGCCGGGCTTTGGAGGATGCGGGTATTGCGTTCGATGCCGATTTGGTGCAGACCGGTTATGCCGACTTCGAATACGACAGCGCGCCGTTGGTCGCGTCGATTGTGAAATTATTGTCGCTGAAGCAGCCGCCGACCGTGATTTGCTGCGGCAACGATGAGATGGCGGTCAGGGTATACGGCATTTTGAGAACGCGCGGTTTGCGTGTTCCCGAGCAGGTTTCGGTGGCCGGATACGACAACCACAGTGCCATCGCCGAAACGCTGTTCCCGCCCCTGACCAGCACCGAGCTGCCTTATCTGCGCATGGGCGAACTGGCGGCGGACATATTGTTTGCAGAAGAAAAGAGACAAAACGGCCAAGTGTTGAAAGTGGTGGGGGAAACCATTTGGCGGCAGTCGGTAACGACGTTGAAATAGGTTGATTTGCAGGCGGCAGGGTAGAAGGCCGTCTGAAAAAAGAATTCGTTGCAACACGAATCAGACCCGAGTGAGCGGGCAGCCAAAACAAAAAAGCAGTGCTCAGCCGTCTGCTGCTTTCTGAGAAAACTTTTTATTTCAGTATATCAATTAGCCAGGAGTAAACTCCAAATGAAGATATCCCCACAAGTGGCGATGACCCTTCGCCAAATTATGCTGATGAACTTCGGCTTCTTCGGCATCCAATACAGCTTCGGCTTGCAGCAGACCGCGATTAATCCGATTTTCAGTTTTCTCAATGCCGACCCCGGCCAATTGCCGATTCTGAACATGGCCGGTCCGATTACCGGTTTGCTGGTACAGCCGATTGTCGGTGCGTTGTCCGACCGGACATGGATTCCCGGCTTGGGCCGCCGCCGCCCATATTTCTTAATCGGCGCCATTGGCTGCAGCCTGTGTCTGTTCATTTATCCGCACGTGACCGCTTTGTGGGTAGCGGTGTGGCTGTTGTGGCTTTTGGACATTTCCAACAATACCGCGATGGAACCGTTCCGCGCGTTTATCGCCGATACCGTACCGGAGCACCAACAGGCCACCGGTTTCCTGATGCAGTCGGTGTTTACCGGTTTGGGTATCACTTTGGCGAACGTATCGCTGTATGTCTTCCAGCAAATCGGCTGGCTGCAGCAGACTTCCGAAGCCGGCATCCCTTATTGGGTATTCGGTTCGTTCTATATCGGTGCCGTCTGCTCCATCGGTTCGGTTTTGGTAACGGTTTTTTCTACGCCTGAACACGAGCCTTCCGCCGAAGAAATGGCTGCGCTGAAAGCGAAAAAAGAGCATTCCGCCATCGGCGAAATCTTTACCGCCATCAAAGAAATGCCGTTTGCCCTGTGGCAGCTGGCCTTGGTTTACCTGTTCCAATGGTACGCGCTGTTCATCTACTGGCAATACATTTCGCACAGTATTGTGCAATCGGTTTGGAATTCGACTTCGGCTGACAAAGCCGCTTACGAACAAGCCGTGGCTTGGACGGGCTTGGTCAACGGTTTCTACAACGTCGTGACCTTCATTTCCGCTTTCGGCCTGATGTGGATGGCGAAAAAATACGCCGCCAAATACGTCCATGCCTTTGCCGTGACGCTGGCTGCCCTGGCTCTGCTGGCGATTCCGCACATTTCCGACAAATATCTCATGTTTGCACCGATGATCGGCTTCGGTATCGGCTGGGCTTCGATGATGGGCGTACCGTTTATGATTGTGGTGCACTCTATTCCGAAAGAACGCTACGGCGTGTACATGGGTATCGTGAACATGATGATTGTGATTCCGATGTTGATCGAAACCGTGACCTTCGGTTGGGTTTACGACACTTTCTTAGGCTCGAATCCGGCCAATGCCATGACTTTTGCCGGCGTATTCCTGGCGATTGCCGCCTTCCTGACCTTGCTGATTAAAACCAGCAACAAACCGGCAGGTATGGAAAACGCTTAAGTATTGGTGAAATCAAAGGCCGTCTGAAAACCGGATTCGGTTTCAGACGGCCTTCAATTTTTGAAAATAAGATTTCGGGGCGAATTTATAGCCGTTTCAAATAGAAATCAGGCAAGGCGACGGCGACCGCCGTGTACACCTGGTACATCAGGGGGCGGCAACGCTGTATTGTTTTTATTTGAAACGACTATCATCCGCCGCCAGCGGCGTGGCGGACGTACGCCGCTAATGAAGGGCACCGCTTTTCAGGATTAATCTGAGTTCAGCCATATTCAGCAAAAAGGCCGTCTGAAAAATATTTTTCAGACGGCCTTTTTGCATCTTAAGCACGTGCGAATCGTTATCCCCCCGTCAACGCCATTACCCGGATAATCTTCTTCGGATTTTCCACAAACTCATGCTTTTCAGGCTTGAGCACAATGGCATCGCGCACGGCTTGGTCGAGTTCGGCATCGGTGCAGTTGTCGCGCAACAGTTCGCGCAGGGGGGCTTTGTCTTCCTGGCCGAGGCAGAGGTGGATGTTGCCGGTGGCGGAGAGGCGCACGCGGTTGCAGGTGGCGCAGAAATGCTGGCTCATCGGGGTAATCAGGCCGAGGGTGAAGCCGTTGTTTTCGCTTTGCCAGTAGCGCGCGGGGCCGCCGCCGATTTTGCCCTCGAACGGGATTAAATCGAATTTTTGACGCAGCTCTTCCAATACGGGTTGCAGGCTGACTTTGGCGTGGGCTTGGCCGGTTGCGCCCATCGGCATGGCTTCGATGAGATTCAGGATGAAGCCGTGTTCCATGCAGAACGATACCATATCGCCCAAATCCATGTCGTTCACGCCTTTGAGCGGCACCATGTTGATTTTGATGCGCTCGAAACCGGCTTCTTTGGCGGCTCTGATGCCGTCGAGCACTTGCGGCAGACAGTCGCTGCCGGTAATGCGGGTAACGCAGTCGCGGCGCAGGCTGTCGAGACTGATGTTCAGACGGCGTACACCGGCTTCGCGTAAGGAGCGGGCGTGTTTTTCAAGCTGCGTGCCGTTGGTGGTCAGCGAAATGTCTTCGACACCGGGCTGGCGGTTGATTTCGGCGGCTAAGTCAACCAAGCCCTTGCGCAACAAAGGTTCGCCGCCGGTCAGGCGGAAGCGTTTGGTACCGAGGCGGGCAAACGCGGCGGTCACGCGGCCGAGTTCTTCGATGGTCAGCCATTCTTTGGGAATGGAGAAACCTTTGAAGCCTTTGGGCAGGCAGTAAGTGCAGCGGAGGTCGCAACGGTCGGTTACGGATATCCGTAAGTAGTCGACGGTACGGCCGAATGGGTCGGTCAGCATGATAAATGTCTAGCTATTAAGTATTAGTTATTTGGTCTGAATTTCGGAAAAATTTATCTTTAAAATTATAGACTTAATATTATCTCGTGCCGGCGAAAATGGCAAAACAAAATAACCTTTTGCGTTTTAGGTTTTTAATAGCGGGTGACATTTGCGTCGATTTGTGCCGACCATTCGTCTATGCCGCCCTGTAAGTTATACAGCGGTTCAAACCCCATGTCGGCCAGATACATGGCGGTGTGCAGGCTGCGGATGCCGTGGTGGCAATAGACGACAATCGGCAGTCCGTCGTCGGGCAGCTCGTTGTGGCGCAGCGGAATCAGGTTCATCGGAATGTGGATGGCATCGGGCAGGGCGCAGATTTCGGTTTCTTCATCGGTGCGCACGTCGAGCAAATGGAAAGCGCGGCCTTCGTCCTGCCATTTTTTCAGTTCGATTACGGAAAGTTGCGGAATCATCATTCGGCCTTTATTGAATGGAAAAGTAAACAGGCCGTCTGAAAGGAAATGTTTCAGACGGCCTTTCTTCGGACGAGGCCGATAAACGCGGTAAAAGATTATCGGCAGTCCCGGTATGGAATATGGCGGCGGATTTTTAAAAATCAAAGCCGCCGAAAGGTCGGGCGGTTTTGTCGTCCAGCCCGGCAATCAGCGTGTCGAACAAAACCGTTTCGCTGAACTCATTGCCGCTGCGGGTAACGAGCAGGGCGCGCTGCACCGGTTTGCCGCCGACCACGACGACCATGCGTCCGCCGTCTTTCAATTGTGCTTTCAAGGTTTCAGGCACATCATGCACGCCGCCGCCGACGTAAACCGCATCAAACGGCGCACCTTCGGTGTGTTCGGCCAAACCGTCGTTTTGGGCGTAGTAAATGTTTTGATAGCCCAAACCGTCCAACACGGCTTTGGCGCGGTTTTGCTGTTCTGTGTCGAGGTCGTCTGAAACCACTTCGCCGGCCAGTTGCGCCAGCAGCGCGGTGGCATAGCCCGATCCTGTGCCGATTTCCAAGACCTTGTCCTGTTTGCTTAATTTCAAACCCTGCACCAAACGCGCCACGACTTTCGGTTCCAACATTTTATGGCCGTTGGGCAGCGGCAGTTCGGTATCGGAATAAGCCAAACCCCGCTGCGCCTCGGCAACGAAGCGTTCACGCGGAATTTCCATCAAGGCATCGAGCACATCGAAATCCAATACGTCCCAAGGGCGGATTTGCTGTTCGACCATATTGAAACGCGCTTTGTCAAAATCCATGATTGTGCTCCGTGAAAGGTTTTATCGGTCAAGTATTAATAGTGAAATCAAATAAGAAAGATACAAGGCGGCAAGCCGCAGCCAACGAAGTAGATTTCTTATTTTAGTTCACTAATTATAGAATCGAATCGGCAGGGCTGCCATATTTCAGACGGCCTATTTCGCGGTATGGTGGCTGAGCATGTCGGCCAATTCGTTCAGATAGCGGGCGTCGGTTTCGTCAAACTGCGCCAGCTTGTCGTCATCGACATCCAACACGCCGTAGCAGAGGCCGTCTGAATCAAACAGCGGTACCACGATTTCCGATTGCGACAGCGACGAGCAGGCGATGTGGCCGGGATGTTTGTTCACATCTTCAACGATAACCGTTGCGCCGCGCTCCCAAGCCTGACCGCATACGCCGCGACCATACGGAATCCTCGTGCAGGCCAGCGGGCCTTGAAACGGAGCCAGCACCAATTCCTGCGTATCCGGTTCGACCAGATAAAAGCCCACCCAAAACCAGCCGAACGCTTCTTTTAAAATGGCGGCAGTATTGGCCAAATTCGCAATCAGATTGGTCTCGCCGCTGATGACGCTCTCGATTTGCGGCAGCAATTCCTGATAACGCGCGGCTTTGTCGGTACCCGAAAGATGAAGCGTGTGCATAAATAAAAGGCCGTCTGAAAAATAAAACCGGATTATAGACCAAATTGCGTGCCGGTTCGTCAACAGGCCGTCTGAAAACACGGTTTCAGACGGCCTGTCTGCTTCCGATTGACTGAGCTGAAATATTGCTAATCATGTCGATATGAACTACACTTCGCTACAGTGATTCAACCTTACGGAGCAAGCAATGCAACACGAAATCGGTATGTGGGACCAAAAATGGGTCATCGGCAACTGGAAAATGAACGGCCGCCTGCAAAACAATAACGCGCTCATGCACCGTTTCCGCATCATGCCCACCGCCGAGCGCGTTTTAATCGGCCTGGCCGCGCCGACCGTGTACCTGTTGCAGCTGCACAACGCCATGCAGATTGTCTTGAACAACCGCATTTTAACCTGCGCCCAAGACGTGAGCCGCTTTCCGAACAACGGAGCCTACACCGGCGAAGTCTCCGCAGAAATGCTTGCCGACATCGGTACCGACATCGTCTTAATCGGCCATTCCGAGCGCAGCCTGTATTTCGGCGAAAAAAACGAAATCCAACGCCGTAAAATGGAAAACGTACTCAACGTCGGCCTGATCCCTTTGTTGTGCGTCGGCGAAAGCCTCGAAGAGCGCGAGGCCGGCCAAGAGCAGGAAGTGATTGCCCACCAATTAACGGTGTTGCAGGGTCTGGATACCAAAAATATCGCCGTCGCCTATGAGCCGGTCTGGGCCATCGGTACCGGCAAAGTCGCCACCGTCGAACAAATCGCCGATATGCACGCCTTTATCCACAAACAAATCTTGTCTTTGTGCGGCGACGATGTTAAAATCCGCATTCTTTACGGCGGAAGCGTGAAAGCTGAAAACGCAGCAGACATTTTTGCCGTACCATATGTAGACGGCGCATTAGTCGGCGGTGCATCCTTGTCTTACGACTCGTTCACTGCCATTATCGACGCCGCGCAAGCATCGTAGAGAATTATGGAAGCCTTTAAAACCGTTATTTGGATTGTGAACATCATCTCCGCATTGGCCGTGATTGTGTTGGTATTGCTCCAACACGGCAAAGGTGCGGATGCCGGTGCGACTTTCGGTTCGGGCAGCGGCAGCGCACAAGGCGTATTCGGTTCGGGCGGTAATGCCAACTTCTTAAGCCGTTCCACCGCCATCGCAGCCACCGTATTTTTCGCAACCTGCATGGCGATGGTGTATATTCACTCCAATACGACCCGTCACGGTTTAGACTTCAGTACCGTGCAGCAAAGCCGACCGGCACCGGCGCAAACCGCACCAGTACCAAGCAATACAAATACCTTACCTGCTGCACCGGTACCGGCTTCATCCGCGCAGCAGTAAAAATTAAAAGTTACCGGCCGACATGGTGGAATTGGTAGACACGCTATCTTGAGGGGGTAGTGATCCTAGATCGTTCGAGTTCAAGTCTCGATGTCGGCACCATCAAAAGAAAAACCGTCTGAAATTCAGGCGGTTTTTTGTTTGACGTAATGTATTATCGCGGCGGAGTTGGTTTGAAACACCGGAGCTATATTGGGATCAATTAAGGATTCGTCAGTGTGATTTTGGTGGGATATTGTGGATAAGGCCGTCTGAAAACTGATGCAAAGCAGAAGAATCGGTTTTCAGACGGCCTTTATATCGGGCTTAAGATTTTTTCATGATGATTCAGCGTTGCCGTTCATCACGAATCCGCACGAAAGTTGCAAATTTCGGCGTACCTTTTTGGGTGAACCCCCGATAGCGGTACGTGATGGTTGAGCCGACAGGAGGCGGGTTGTCGCGTTCGGCATCTTTGAAGCCGCTGCCGATGCGGAATTCGCCGTATTGGTTGCGGCAGCCGACGGCGCCGAGCCTTCCTTGGTTTTTGCCTTTGCCTTCGTAATGGCGGGTGACAATACATTCTGCATCGTGTTGGCTTTTGAGTTTCAAAAGCTGGCTGCTGCGTCCGCCGGTATAGCGTTGCTCGGGATTGCGCAGCATCACGCCTTCTCCGCCTTGTGCTTCAACCTGCTTCAGGAAGTCTTGGGCTTGTCGGGTATTTTCTACGGGGATTTGTTCAATAACGGCGATGGGGGCGGCAGGGTAAAGTTGCAGCCATTGTTTTGCTACATCGAGCCGCTGATAGAGATTGCCGCCGGCCTTGGGTACGTCGAAGACGTGCAGTTTGATGTTTTGCCAATCGCCTGAGGCGGAGCGGACGGCGGCGGAGATTTGTTCGAATTGGCCGCGGGTGCTGAAGAGTTCTCCATCTAAAGGATAGGGCGGGAATTGGCGGGTATAGCCGGCGGGCGGGGTAAACGCGTAACCTTGGCGGCTGATGAGTTGTGTGCCGTTCCAATAGGCGCGTACGCCGTCGAGTTTTTCGCTCATTGCCCAGCCTTGGATATCTTGGTCAGTGTATTCTTGTGCCAGTAGTAAGTCGGCGGCAAACAGGCGGCTTGAGATGAAAAGTAAGGTGAAAATCGGTATGATGGATTTCATGGTGCTGTTTTCCCTGGATTATAGTCATTTTGGAAACTATATTGTATTGTATTAGTAGGCCGTCTGAAAATAGCGGTGACGGTTTTGAAGGACTCGAATTATGGCTTTAAATGTTGAAATCATGGCGGTGACGCCTTTTCGTCAGAATTGTTCGTTATTGTGGGACGACGAGACCCAAGAAGCGGTACTGATCGATGTAGGCGGCGACGTGCCGTTTTTGTTGCAGCAGGTAGCAGATAAGAATTTGAAGGTCAAAGAGATTTGGCTGACGCACGGACATTTGGATCATGCGGGCGGGGTGGACGAATTTGTCAAACAATACCCTGTGCCTGTTGCCGGGCCGCATAAGGAGGATGAATTTCTGCTGCAATCCCTGCCTCAAACTACGGCGCAATTCGGCTTTCCTGTGTCGCCGGCGATTACGCCGACGCGTTGGTTGGATGAAGGGGAGACGTTGAGCGTCGGGCGGTATGAGTTTGCGGTGCTGCATATACCGGGGCATACGCCGGGGCATGTGGTGTTTTATTGCGCCTCGGAAAATCTTTTAATCGCCGGCGATGTCTTGTTTTACGAGACCATCGGGCGGACGGATTTCCCAAGGGGTAATCATGAACATCTGATTAATCATATCCGCAGCAAGCTGTTCGTTTTGCCCGGCGAAACACAGGTTGTGCCCGGACACGGCAGATTGACCAGTATCGCCCATGAAAAACAGCATAATCCGTTCTTACAAAACTAACCGGAAAAATAGATTGTGATTGTCTGTAAAAACGCATTAATTTAATGAAATTCGCTGTTGCGAATTATGGAGCCTAAGGTAGTATGGTTGTCAATCCGCAATAATGCGGAGTTTTTACAACAAGAGATTAGGAAGCGATATGTCTTTAGATTTGGGTAATTTGTTGCAAAGCCAAGTAGGCAACGTACTGAGCCAGTTTTTGAATGCCAACGGCGAATCGCCTGAAAACAGCAGCCGTGCTGCCGGTTTGGCCGTGCCTGCCGTAATTGCCGGTTTGGTGAAACACGCAAGCGGCAACGCTGCCAATGCTTCGGGTTTGTTCGATTTGATTACCGGCTCGGGCGGGGCGCGTTTGAATACCGCCGTGGCTGACGTGACCACCGGCAACGGCGCAGGCGGCCTGATTGATTTGGGTAAGGAATGGCTGCCTGATTTGTTGGGCGGTAACGCACCGAATGTGACCGACCAAATCTCAGCGGAGAGCGGCATTTCTAAAGCTTCTTCCGGTTCGTTATTGGCATTGGCTCTGCCTTTGGTACTGTCTGTGCTGCGTGGTAAAGCGCAAAGCGACAATTTGAGCAGCGGTCAATTGCTGGGCTTGCTGGGTCAGCAGCAGGACTGGTTGACACGCGCCTTGAGTCCAAACATGCTTTCAGCATTGGGAATTGGCAGCTTGAGCGGCTTGTTCGGCGGCTTGACCAATATCATCGGCGGTTTGGGTGCCAACGTAACGCAAACGGCTTCAGCGGCTGCCGCATCACACGCTGCGGCTATTGCGGCAGAACCTAAAAAAG
The DNA here is from genome assembly GCF_047837985.1 of Neisseria sp. CCUG12390. GTDB lineage: Bacteria > Pseudomonadota > Gammaproteobacteria > Burkholderiales > Neisseriaceae > Neisseria. Next base: position 2,333,777 of record NZ_CP181244.1, on the reverse strand, counting down.
GCGGTGCAGGCAAATGGATTGTATTAGGCTTGGCAGCTTTGGCTGCATTGTTTGCTTTCAAGAGCTGTGCCGATAAGAAAGACCCGTCTGTGGCGCCGGTTGCGGCAAGTGCTCCTGCTGCATCTGATGCTGCGATGCCGGCAGAGGCTTCTGCTCCGGCCGAGGCCTCGGCTCCTATGGCTGCGACAGCGTCAGAAGTTGCTGCTCCGGCAGCGTCTTCTGCATCAACGCCTGCCGAGGCTTCGGCGGCTGGTTCTGTTGCCCAAGCTGCGGATGGATCTGCACGTGTGTTGGTTGAAGACGGCGTGGCCAAGTTCTATTTTGCTACCGGTAAAAACGATATTGCCGAGGGTGCCGCTACTGTCGTTGCGGATGTGATTGCGGCCGGTAAAGAGGGCAAGAAACTGGTGATTAGCGGTTTTGCCGACAGCACAGGCAATGCCGCCGCCAATGAAGAATTGTCCAAACAGCGTGCGCAAGCCGTTCAGGCATTCTTTGAAGCGCAAGGCGTCAATGCCGCCAACATCGAATTGCGCAAACCGGACAATACCACCGGAGCGGTAGGGGATGCGCAAGAAGGCCGTCGTGTTGATGTGAAAATCGAAGGTTAATTGACAACAGTCATTTAATTTGAATGAAAAGCAGGCCGTCTGAAAAACCAGTTTCAGACGGCCGGTTGTTTGAGTGTGCATCAGGCAGGTGAGAGCAATTGGCTTGATGAAAAGGGACTGATGAAAAAATTTTGATTTTAACGGTTTGCTAAAATAATCGGCCGTTTTCTCGGAATATCCCTGAGGCTGCATGCTTTGAGGGTAAACCGGGTTGAGGAAGATGATGACTTTCCCATGCAAAGTAGTTTATGATAAGAAATCCACTTCCGCTTTCCGCAGCTTTATTTTAAGTCTGCATCCTAGAAAAGTATTGGAAAGCTGTAACTGAAAATGATTGCATTCAACCGGTAATACTGCACGCTCATCCTTTAATAATGGAATCCAAATTGAAACAGTTTTGCTTATCTGCCGTCTTATTGCTGGTCTTAAACACATTCGCCGCCGCAGATGGTGTCAGCGACTACATGAAGCGTAAGAAAGTTATTGTAAATACGGCCAAAGCCGAGCTTTGCTTTGCCGATGACAAACAATGCCATCCGGTGCTCATCGGTAAAACCACACCCAAAGGGACGTTTCCCATGACCATCATGTCCACAAAAACGCCGGGCTATGGTGGAGAGGTAATCGGTTTTAAAGAAGAGCGGGATTTTTTGTTCGCATTGCACCGCGTATGGCTGGGCAAGCCTTCCGAACGCCGTATGGAGCGCATTGCTTCGCCCGTGGTTGCTGACCGGATTATGACCAACGGCTGTATCAACGTCACGGATAAGGTGTACCAAAAATTGCGCCACTATTTCACTTTGGAAGTGATTTAAGCCCGGAGGCCGTCTGAAAAAGATGTCGAATGTTCGGCATATTTTTTTGTTTATTGAGTTTGAGAAACGGGCGGAATATTCAGACGGCCTCAAGAAAAATTTGCCAGGCCGTCTGAGTTGGCATAAGCTTTGCGGAGGATTAAGCAGGAGTGAAAACCATGAAACCGATTGCCGTGTTGATTTATCAAGGTGAAGGGACGGACGAATTACAGATGCTGTGGCAGGCGGTAAAACACTGGCGGCAGAAAGGATTGAGGGTGGCGGGACTGCTCAACCCTTTGGACGGGGCGGGCAATAAACTGCGCGATCGTGTGCAATCGCTGACCGACAGCCGTGTCTATACCATCATGTATGATGAAGGCTGCACCAGCGATGCCTGTCTGCTGAATCCGCAAGGATTGGCTGTTTCTTCGGAAGTGATTCGGGAGGCATTGCAAACGCCGCCGGATATTTTGGTATTCAACAAGTTCGGCCATGCGGAAAGCGAAAACAGCGGTTTGATTGATGAGTATGCACAAGCCATCAGTCAGGGAATTGCGGTGGTTTCGCTGTTGCAGGATAAATACCGGGCGGACTGGCAGGCGTTTACCGATGGAATGGGCGAAGAACTGTTTGGTCTGGAAGATCTTTTGGCGTGGGGTGAGTGTCAGATTCAAAGGTGCAAAGCAGATTGAATGGTATTGCATTTATCTGATTTGACAGTATTTTCTGAAAGCTGGTTGTGGTGTCTATCTATAAAAAAGGCCGTCTGAATTTCAGACGGCCTTTTTTCATGAAAAACTTATCCTTCAAACTTTTTGAATACCAGCGTACCGTTGGTACCGCCGAAACCGAAAGAATTGGAAATGGCGACATCGATATTCATATCGCGTGCTTCATTGGCACAGTAATCCAAATCACAGCCCGCCTCAATGTCCTGCTCTTCCAAGTTGATGGTCGGCGGTGATTTTTGGTCGTGGATCGCCATGATGCTGTACACGGCTTCCACGCCGCCGGCCGCGCCCAATAAGTGGCCGGTCATGGATTTGGTCGAATTGACAACGACGTTCTTGGCGTGTTCGCCAAGAGCCAGCTTCAAGGCTTTGGTTTCGTTGGCATCGCCCAAAGGCGTAGAAGTACCGTGTGCGTTAACGTAATCGACATCGGTAGTGTTCAAACCGGCATCTTTCAGCGCACGGGTCACGGCCAGAGCAGGGCCTTCTTCGTTCGGTGCAGTGATGTGGTAGGCATCGGAACTCATACCGAAGCCGACGATTTCGGCGTAGATTTTCGCACCGCGTTTTTTTGCGTGTTCCAATTCTTCCAGCACCAACACGCCCGCACCTTCGGCAATGACGAAACCGTCGCGGCCTTTGTCCCACGGACGGGAAGCGGCGGTCGGGTCGTCGTTGCGGGTTGACAGGGCTTTCATGGCGGCAAAACCGCCTACGCTCAAGAGGTTGATGGAGCCTTCCGCACCGCCGGCCACCATGACGTCCGCATCGCCGTATTTAATCAGGCGTGCGGCATCGCCGATGGAGTGTGCGCCGGTGGTACAGGCCGAAACCATGCCGTATGAAGGGCCGCGGTAGCCTTTGAGAATGGTCACATGGCCGGCAATCAGGTTAATCAGCGAACCCGGAATAAAGAACGGATTGATTTTGCGCGCACCGCCTTCCTGCACGGCAATGCCTGTGGCTTCGATACTCGGCATGCCGCCGATGCCCGAGCCGATGTTCACGCCGACGCGGTCTTTATCCAGGTCGGGGGTGTCGTCCAAACCCGCGTCTGCGATGGCTTGCAGGGCGGCGGCCAAACCGTAGTGGATAAAGGCATCCATGCGGCGCGCTTCTTTTGCGCTGATGTATTCGCCGATGTCGAAACCGCGTACTTCGCCGGCGATTTGGCTGTTGATTTCCGATGCGTCGAAGCGGGTAATCATGCCGATGCCGCTTTTGCCTGCGAGCAGGTTGCTCCATGCGGTGGCGACGTCGTTGCCGACCGGTGATACTTGGCCTAGGCCTGTGATGACTACTCTTCGTTGACTCATGATAATCTCGCTGTCATTAATCGGAATGGCGGGCGGCAAGGCAGGAAAACTGCTTTCAGGCCGTCTGAAAATTAGAGTTTTTCTCTAATTTCAAGCATTTATAATAAGGTAAAAGCCCCTGTATGCGGAATCGCAGCAGAGGCCGATGTATTCGGAGAACCGGGGATTAGCCGTTGTTGGCGGTGATGTAGTCGATAGCCAATTGTACGGTCGTGATTTTTTCGGCTTCTTCGTCAGGGATTTCGCAACCGAAAGCTTCTTCCAAAGCCATTACCAATTCAACGGTGTCCAATGAGTCTGCGCCCAAATCGTCTTGGAAAGAAGATTCGTTTTTCACTTCGGCTTCATTCACACCCAGTTGTTCAGCAACAATTTTTTTAACTTGTTGTTCGATATTTGACATGTCAGTCGTTCCTTATATGCCTTGCGGCGGGTTTGAAAAAATAAATCGGATATATTTTACCGAATTCGTTTAGAGTTTTCCATCTAAAAATGCATTTTCTGCATTTGCGGGGAATGGTTTCGTTATGCTGCATATTATCATAGGCTGATTTTATCCCACAAGCAGCATTTTGTTTTTGTTTGTTATCAAACAGTTAATCGGATATTTTTTGTTTTTTGGGTAGGGTGTACAGGCCGTCTGAACGGGAAATTTTCTGTTCAGACGGCCATTTTCAGGTTTTGGGTTGCAAAAAGGCGTTTAAAAACGTCAGGATACAGGCCAGTTCGTCGGCGGAATCCTGCTGCGTGCCGTTGCCGGTGTGGCCGCCGCCGTCGGGGCAGTACAGCCATAACTGCGGGCTGATTTGACGCAGCTTGGCGTAAAACTTGAGCGCGTGGGCAGGGTGGACGCGGTCGTCGGAGAGGCTGGTGGTGATGAGGGCGGGCGGATATTGGCGGCCGTCTGAAAGGTTGTGGTACGGCGAATGCTGCGTCCAATAATCGTGTGCAACGGGAGATTTGAGCGGATTGGCGTATTCGTCCGTCCAGCTTGCGCCTGCCGACAACAAGGGGTAACGCAGCATGTCGGTCAGCGGCATTTCGCACACCATCGCGCCGAAGCTTTCGGGTGCGCGCACGAAGGCGGAGGCGACGACCAAGCCGCCGTTGCTGCCGCCTTGCAGGGCGGTGTGTTTAGGCGAACTCAGGCCGCGTGCGGCCAGGTCGTGCACGACGGCCAGCAGGTCGTCGGTGCTTTTGTGTTTGTGCAGTCCTTGCGCGGCTTGGTGCCATGCGGGGCCGAACTCGCCGCCGCCGCGCACGTTCGCCAATACGAACGCGTTGCCCTGTTCCAGCCAGTATTTGCCGATGCTGCCTAGATAGTGCGGCAATTCGGGTACGCCGAAACCGCCGTACACATACACCAAAGTCGGCGTTTTTTCTTTGAGGCCGTCTGAAACGTTTTTGCCGACGCGGTAATACGGAATCTGCGTGCCGTCTTCGGATTGCGCCCAAAACTGCTGCACTTCGATGCCGTCTGAAACAAACTGTTCGGGCTGGCGGCGCATGACAGTCAGCTCCATCACGTTCAAATCCAGCGCGTACAAAGTCAGCGGCGTGGTGAAACCGCTGGCAGCCAGATAGACGACATCGCCGCCCCACGGCTGGTCGGCCAATTCCAGCGCGCCGGTCGGCAGGTTCGGCAGTTCGGCTTCCTGCCAGAGGCCGTCTGAAAAACGCCATGCTTTCAGACGGCCTTGCACGTTGTCCAGCGTATTGGCGACGACAAAACGCTTGGTGGTTTCCACGCTTTCCAATGCCTGCGTTCCGTTCGGCGTGAACAGTAATTGCGCCGCACCGGGTTCGCCTTTGTTCAATTTCACCGCCACCAGGCTGCCGCTCGGGTAGCTTTGGTTGGCGCGTTTCCAGTCTTTGCGTAGGGTCAGCATCAGATGGCCGCACAAATAGCCGACCACATCGCAATCTTCGGGCAGATTCAAAGGCTTGGCTTCGCCTTGCGCAGAAACCTGCAGATAGGTTTTGGTGTAGAAACCTTGCGAGGCTTCAATCAGGTCAATCGGCGAGCCTTGCGGATCGAGATAACGCCATGCGTTGACCATCATGCCGTCTGAAGCGATTTGGTACACCGGCTTGCTTTCTTCAAAACTTTGCCCGCGCTCGACCAGCCACACTTCGCGCGGATAGCCCGATTCGGTGAGCTGGCGTTCGTCCCAAGCAGGGCAGACCCACACGCTGTTTTCATCGCGCCACGAAATGTGGTTTTTGCCGGCGGGAAAATGAAAGCCGCCCTCGACCAGCGCGCCCGCGGCCAAGTCCATTTCCAGCGTGTAGGCCGCATCGCCGCCCGCGCGGCTGAGCGTGAGCAGGGCGAGGTTCGGTTTTTCCACCAAGTGCGACACGCCGCCCAGATACACGTCGTCGCCCAGGATTTCGTCGAAATCCGCCACCGAAAACAGAATTTCCCACTCGGGATAACCGCTGCGGTAAGTCGCCGCCGTGCAGACGCGGTACACGCCTTTCGGGTATTCGGCGTCTTGGTGGAAATGGTACATGCGCGCGCGGTGTTCCTGGCAGAACGGAATCTGGCGCGTGTCCTGCATTTGCGCGAGAATGCCGTCTGAAAGCCGTCGGGCGGTATCGTTGTCCAAAAAACGCGCCACGGTTTCGGCGTGTGCGGCAGCGGCGAAATCCTGCGTTTGGGCGGAATCCGAATCTTCTAAAAAACGGAACGGGTCGGAATGGGGCATGGCGTGAGGCCGTCTGAAAAAGAAAGGCGTGATTATAGCGCAAAGGCCGTCTGAAAATCATTTTCAGACGGCCTGAGAGGTGCGCTCGATGACGGATGGGGTATTTTTGAGTCGGGCAAAGGCCTCTTTACAGGCCGTCTGAAAAATATTCCGCCAATCTGCCCTTTGCCCGTGGGAGAAAAGGTTTTCTCCGCGAATGGCAAAAAGCCGTGCCGCAAAAGCAGGTTCGGCCGTCTGAAAACAATTTTCAGACGGCCTTTTGCCTTATATAATTCTTCCTTTAAATACAGTCCCGAAAAACGGAAAACCCATGACGCCGAACGAACTCGACACCAAACGCGCCCGTACCCAAGCCATGCTCGACTATGCCGAACTTTTGTTCAACCGCGAACAATGCGAAGCCGCGCTGCAACGTGTGGCCGACGACATCACGCGCGATTTGGGCGGCAAATATCCACTGCTGCTGCCGGTGATGGGCGGCGCGGTGGTGTTTACCGGCAAACTGTTGCCGCTGCTGCGCTTTCCGCTGGATTTCGATTATGTGCACGTTTCGCGCTACGGCGACAAGCTCGCGGGCGGTGCATTCAACTGGAAGCGGATGCCCGATGCGGCGCAGATCGAAGGCCGTCATGTGGTGGTGCTCGACGACATTCTCGACGAAGGGCACACGATGGCGGCGATTCAGGAAAAGCTGCTGGCCATGGGTGCGGCGAGCTGTCGGGCGGCGGTGTTCGCCAACAAATTGATTGGCAAGGAAAAACCGACCAAAGGCGATTACGTCGGTTTGGACGTACCCAACCGCTATGTGTTCGGCTACGGCATGGACGCAGCCGGCGCGTGGCGCAATCTCGATGAGATTTACGCGCTGAAGCAGGATTGAAGGCCGTCTGAAAATATAGCGGATTAAAATAAAAATGAGACAGGGCGGCAGCGCAGCACCATCGGAAAGACGTAAAACTGCGGTAAGAAACGTTCAGACGGCCTTGTTTATCCGCTTGCCCGCAACCATTTCAAAACCATAAAAACCTTATTATTTCAGGAACGCAAAATGATTGGCTTACTTATCATTACCCACGAATCCGTCGGCGAAGCCTACCGTGGTTTGACGCATCATTTTTTCCCGCAAGGCAGCCCTGAAAACGTACATATTTTGGGTGCGCAGCCGAATGAAGACCAGGATGACGTGATTAACCGCGCCATTTCCATGATTCAGGAATTTCCGGAAGACTGTCACGGCGTGCTGATTATGACCGACATTTTCGGTGCGACGCCGTGCAACGCCGCGCGGCGCATGGTGCGCGAAGGAAAATCGGCGATTCTCACCGGCCTGAACGCGCCGATGATGATTAAAGCCGTGCAGTATGCGCCGGACGCTTCCGACCTGACCGAGTTTACCGAAATGGTGAAAGAAGCGGCGATTCGCGGGATTTTTGCCATTACGGTCGAACCGGATGACTTAATGTGCAAGAAAGCGGCAGAGGCCGTCTGAAACCTGCCGAACCCATACGCCGCGATATTTTTCAGACGGCCTGCAATGGTACGGGCCGTCTGAAATCCTGTTCCGTCAACAATAAACACCATCAGGAAAATCCATGCTCAAGCAAGAAATCGAAATCATCAACAAACTGGGTCTGCACGCGCGCGCGTCCAGCAAATTCACCCAAACCGCCTCGCAGTTCCAAAGCGAAGTGTGGGTCACGAAAAACGGCAGCCGCGTCAACGGAAAAAGCATCATGGGGCTGATGATGCTCGCCGCCGCCAAAGGCAGCGTGATTGAAATCGAAACCGAAGGCGCGGACGAAACCGCCGCCATGAAAGCCCTGACCGATTTGATTAACGACTACTTCGGCGAAGGCGAATAACATGAGCATCGTCTTACACGGCGTGGCGGCGGGCAAAGGCATCGCCATCGGCCATGCGCACCTGGTGTCGCGCGGCAGCACCGAAGTGCCGCAATACGACATCGAACCCGAACACATCGAAGCGGAAGTGGCACGGTTTGACGCGGCGGTAAAAGCCACGCGCAAAGAGTTGGAAAAGCTGCGCAATGCCATTCCTGAAAACGCGCCGACCGAATTGGGCGCGTTCATCTCGCTGCATCTCATGCTGCTGACCGACGTCACCCTGTCGCGCGAGCCGGTCGATATTCTGCGCGAGCAGCAAATTAACGCAGAATGGGCGTTGAAGCAGCAGAGCGACAAACTCGCCGCGCAGTTTGACGAAATTGAAGATGCCTACCTGCGCGAGCGCAAACAGGACATGCTGCAAGTGGTGCAGCGCATCCACAACCACCTGGTCGGCCAAAGCAACGAACTGAGCTTGGCCAACAACCCGTTTGAAGATACCATCCTGATTGCGCACGACTTGTCGCCGGCCGATACCGTTCTCTTTAAAGAACAACACATTACCGCGTTTGTTACCGATGCCGGCGGTCCGACCAGCCATACCGCGATTTTGGGACGCAGTTTGGACATTCCGTCCGTCATCGGCCTGCACAACGCCCGCAAACTCATCACCGAAAACGAAATCGTCATCGTCGACGGCATCAACGGCATCCTGCTGATTAACCCCGACGATGTCGTACTGGCCGAATACCGCCGCTTGGAGCGCGAATACCGCAGCCACAAGCGCGAGCTGAACAAGCTCAAAAAAACCGCCGCCACCACCGCCGACGGCGTGAACATCGAGCTTTTGGCCAACATCGAATCCGCCGAAGACATCAAAGCCCTGCACAACATCGGTGCCGACGGCGTGGGTCTGTTCCGCAGCGAATTTCTCTACCTCAACCGCGAAAACATGCCGTCTGAAGACGAGCAGTACGAAGTGTACAGCGCGATTGTGAAAAAGCTCAAAGGCAAAAACCTGACCATCCGCACCGTCGATTTGGGCGTAGACAAAAATCCGCGCTGGTTCGGCCAAAACGCCACGCCCAACGGCAGCCTGAACCCCGCATTGGGCTTGACCGGCATACGCCTGTGTCTGGCCGAACCGGTGATGTTCCGCACCCAGATGCGTGCCATCCTGCGCGCCGCCCAACACGGCCCCGTGCGCCTGATGTGGCCGATGATTACCTCCCTTTCCGAAGTCCGCCAATGCCTGACCCACTTGGAAACCGCGCAAAAGCAGCTTGCCGAAAGGGGCGAAGCCTACGGCGAAGTCAGCGTCGGCTGCATGATCGAAATCCCGTCCGCCGCCATGACCGTCGGCAGCATACTCAAACTGGTCGATTTCATTTCCATCGGTACCAACGACCTGATTCAATACGTCTTGTCGGTCGACCGCGGCGACGATGCCGTCAGCCACCTCTACCAACCGAGCCATCCGGCGGTGTTGAAAATGATTCAGCACGTCATCCGCACCGCCAACCGCATGGAAAAAAGCGTTTCCATCTGCGGCGAAATGGCCGGCGACACCATTTTCACCCGCATGCTGCTGGGCATGGGCTTGCGCCGTTTTTCCATGAATACCAACAACTTGCTGTCGGTGAAAGACATTATTTTGAAAAGCGATACCAACCAATTGGAATACGGCATCGCCAAACTCATGCGCAACGAAGATCCCGAAAAATCGGAAAAGCTGCTTAAGCAGCTGAACCAGATTCCGAACGAGGGATAAAAAGATAAGAGGCCGTCTGAAAAATTTTTCAGACGGCCTTTATGACGGGTAGGGTGGGTGTAAACCCACCGTTTTGTTTTGAAATTTTGGAATGGTGGGTTTTCACCCACCCTACATATTTCAGACGGCTTCAAATTACAGCCTGCGGATTTTCGCAAACGGCTTGCAACGCAAACACTACCGTCCGGCCGGATTAATCGGCAGGGAAGAATGCGATACTTTGATGTTCAGATTTTTCCGTTTCAGCAGATGGCGGAACACTTCCACTTTCAACCCCGCATCCGTGCGTTCGTAGTTGGTGCCCAAAATCACTTCGTCCAACCTGGCGCAAATATCGCCGTATTCCAAAAATGCGGTGTTGGTGGCGGGGCAGTATTGCACTTTGTTTGAGCCGGTTTCTTCGATTTGCAGCAGGCGGAATTCTTCTTCATCGCGGAAGGCGTAGTCTTTAAACAGATAGCGGATGTATTCCAAAGCTGCTTTGTTTTCTTGGGATTTTTCTTTGTCTTGAACAGAGGTTTTAAAATAGTCGTGTAAATTGTTTAAGGCCGTCTGAAAACTGTTTCAAGCGGCTGAATGTTGAATTGAATCATCTCAAGGCCATAACCCAACAATGTGTAAAATCTTGGTAACGCAACTGTTGCTCTGCTGTTTTACTGGGATATGTTTTCAGCTAACTCAACCTATTTTTATGTGTGTCGACCCATAATTGAATTGCCAAGAAAGAAGGCAAAAATTATAATTTATACATAGTATATACCAGTAAAATTGAAGAAGGAGGAAATCATGGCAATTTCCAGCAAACTAGATGCAATTCAAAAATTTATTATTCAGGAACATAGAGAGCAGTTTGATGAAAGCCCAACCCCGATGAAACTCCAAAAATTGTGTTATTACGCACAAGGGCTATCTTTAGGGTTAAATCAAGCTGAATTATTTTCGGATGATTTTCAGGCATGGCAGCATGGGCCAGTTAATCCAGATTTGTATTCTAAATATAGAGAATATCAATGGAGGCCCATTGATATTGATATTGCAGCAAGTGAAGTTCTTCCTACAACTGAGGAACAAGAACATCTCAGACAAGTAGTTGCTGCATTTGGTAAATTTGATGGTGCTGCTCTAAGTACGATGACACATCGGGAACAACCGTGGCTAGAAGCTAGAGCTGGAATTCCTGAGTCAGAGGGTTCCAGGGAAACAATTCAAAAAAATGTAATGAGAAATTATTTTTCTGCCAAATTAAGAGAATTTGAAGAGTGATGAATAATTTTGAAAAACTAGCAAATAAGTCTTATCAGAGTTCAGAAAATGAATATTTAAATATTTCGTTTAAGTACATTGATTGGAATTGTGAGCATTTTTTCTTACAGGGGCTGAAGAATGAAAATTATAAACAAATATTTGATGCGTTAGAAAAATTAAAAAATACATCAGTTAAATCTTTTCGTGAACAAACGGCATATGGAGGATTGAATCCAAAATCAATTTTTAATACTAAGAGTGGATTATATGATCGATTTAACTCCAATACGTATTCATTAGTACAAACTAGTTTGCAAACAGAAGAGAACCCAAAGCAGCAAGCTGAGGCTATACTAAAGCAGGCATTTGAAATTAGAATTGCAGGGAGGAATCAAGGTAGAATCCATGGCTTCCTTTGGAACAATACATTTCATATTGTATGGTTCGATCCTGCACATAATTTATACTATGGTAGAAAACAACCTCAAGCCATGGGAGAGTACGCTACGGTAAAAAGATGTTTTTCACCCGAACAGTTTGAACAATTACAAAGAGAAAATGCAGAGTTGTATGATCTGTTAGACACAAAGACTGCTCCTGAAAGTTAAAGTACCACTATGCAGAGGTACTTTAACTTTTAAATACAAATTCTCAGTGCGCCCCTTCCCAATCCTCCCCACTCCCCACTTCCGCCACCAGCGGCACATCCAGCATTCCCCCGTCCACTTTCGCCATAATCTCCGGCAGTTTGCCGCGCACCAAATCCAGTTCCGTTTCAACCACTTCCAACACCAATTCGTCATGCACCTGCATAACCAGTTTGCTGTGCAGGCCGTCTGAAACGAGCCAGTTGCGCACGTCTATCATGGCGCGTTTGATGAGGTCGGACGCGGTGCCCTGCATGGGGGCGTTGATGGCGGCGCGCTCGGCGCCTGCACGGGCATTGGCGTTGGCGGCGCGGATGTCGGGCAGGTAGAGGCGGCGGCCGAACAGGGTTTCGACGTAGCCGAGCGCGGCGGCCTGTTCTTTGGTGCGCTGCATGTAGTCGGCCACGCCGGGGTAGCGGGCGAAGTAGCGGTCGATGAAGTTTTTGGCGGAGAGGTTGTCGATGCCCAGCGATTTGGCGAGGCCGTACTGCCCCATGCCGTAAATCAGGCCGAAGTTGATGGTTTTGGCGTAGCGGCGCTGTTCGGGGCCGACGTTTTCGGGCGGCACGCCGAACACTTCGGCGGCGGTGCGGCGGTGGATGTCTTCGCCGTTTTTAAAGGCTTCGAGCAGGGTTTTGTCGCCGCTCAAATGCGCCATGATGCGCAGCTCGATTTGGGAATAGTCGGCGGAGACAATCAGGCTGCCCGAAGGGGCGGTAAAGGCGCGGCGCACGCGGCGGCCTTCGGCGGTGCGGATGGGGATGTTTTGCAGGTTGGGGTTGCTGCTGGCGAGGCGGCCGGTAATGGCGACGGCCTGCGCGTAGGTGGTGTGCACGCGGCCGGTGCGCGGGTTGATCATCTCGGGCAGTTTGTCGGTGTAGGTGGATTTGAGTTTGGCTAAGCTTCGGTTTTGCAAGATGATTTTCGGCAGCGGATAGTCGGGCGCGAGGGTTTCGAGCACGGCTTCGTTGGTGGAAATGCCGCCCGAGGCGGTTTTTTTCAGGCCTTTGGTGGGAATGCCCATTTTGTCGAACAGGATTTCCTGAAGCTGTTTGGGCGAGTTGAGGTTGAACGGCTGGCCGGCGGTTTCGTAAGCCTGTTTTTCCAATTCAATCAACTGGTTGCCGAGTTCGTGGCTTTGGCGGTCGAGTTCGGCCTTGTCGATCTGTACGCCCGTGCGTTCCATTTCGAACAGTACCTGCGCCACGGGCAGTTCCATTTTTTCATACATTTCAATCTGTTGTGCTGTCATGCGCGCTTTGAGCCAGCTTTCGATGCGCAGCGCGAAATCCGCGTCTTGGCAGGCGTATTCTGTGGCTTGGTTGATGGCAACGTCGGCAAACGAAATCTGCTTCGCGCCCTTGCCGCACAAATCTTCGTATTTCACCGTCTGCAAACCCAGCCAGCGTTCGGACAATTCGTCCAAACCGTGTCCCAAATGGCTTTCGAGAATGTAGGACGCAAGCATGGCGTCGCCCGCGATGCCGTTCAGCTCGATGCCGTAGTTGGCGAAAACGTGCTGGTCGTATTTGAGGTTTTGACCGATTTTTTTCAGACAGGCATTCTCCAAATGCGGTTTCAGACGGCCTAATACGTCTTGCAAATCAAGCTGTTCCGGCGCGGCGGTAATGCTGTGGCCGACAGGGATATACGCCGCAATGCCTGTCTGAAAAGCGATGCTGATGCCGACCAACTGCGCGTCCATCGCGTTCAGGCTGGTGGTTTCCGTATCGATGGCGATTGTGTCGGCTTGCGACAATTTGTCCAACAGTTCGGCAAACTGCGCTTCGGCGGTAACGGCTTGATAATCCAGCGTTTCCGGGGCAGGCGCGGTTTGCGGCAGGCCGTCTGAAATCTCGTTTTCCATGTTTTCAGACGGCCTTTGAGCCGCCAAAGCCGCCTGTTCACCCACGTCCGCACTGCCGAACAAATCGTCGCCCTGCGCCGTTTCGCGCATCCGCTCTTCCGCCTCTTTCAGCCAGGTGCGGAAATTCAGGCGTTTGAACTCCACCGCAAGCTGCGTCCATTTCGGCGTTTGGCGGCGCAGGCTTTCGAGGCCGTCTGAAAGCTCGGTGTGCAAATCCACATCGGTTTTAATCGTAACCAATTGATAAGACAAGGGAAGTTGCTCAAGCGCGGCTTGCAGGTTCTCGCCGACTTTGCCCTTGATTTCCGCTGCGTTGTCCATCACGCCTTGCAGCGAACCGTAGGCCTCCAGCCACTTCACCGCCGTTTTCGGCCCGCATTTTTCCACGCCCGGCACGTTGTCCACCTTGTCGCCCATCAGCGCGAGATAATCGCGGATTTGGTCGGGGCGCACGCCGAATTTGGCCTGCACGCCCGCGATGTCCAGCGTTTCGCCGCTCATCGTGTTCACCAGCGTAACCCGGTCGTTTACCAACTGCGCCATGTCCTTATCGCCTGTGGAAACAACCACTTGAAGCCCGTGTTCCGCCCCCTGCCGTGCCAGCGTGCCGATCACGTCGTCGGCCTCCACATCCGGCACCACCAGCACCGGCCAACCCATCAGCCGCACCAAATCGGGCAGCATTTCCGCCTGCGGACGCAGCTCGTCCGGCATCGGCGGCCGCGTGGCCTTGTAGTCGGCAAACATGTCGTGGCGGAAGTTTTTCCCTTTCGCATCAAACACCACCGCACAATAATCATGCGCATAATCCGCGCGCAGACGGCGCAGCATGTTCAACACGCCGTACATCGCCCCCGTGGGCATGCCGTCCGGCGCAGTCAGCGGCGCCATCGCGTGAAAAGCGCGGTAGAGGTAGGAAGAACCGTCGACGAGGAGGAGGGTGTTGGTTGCGGACATAATCGGGCCTTTGGTCAGAGAGACGGCACGCGCAAGCGCAGGCCGTCTGAAAATTGGAAAATAAAGCACATTATAAAGGAAAAGGCGGTTTGGCTTGATACGGCGTGCCGACTGAGTAAAAAACATGGAACAGGATTCCTATCAGTCGTAAACCTTTTTCAGACGGCCTGTCGATAAACCGGCAGAATAACGGATTGGCGAACCATATAATTTTTAGTTCTAACCAAAGAACTTTTTATACTTTTATTATTCCTCCGAATCCGTTAGCATGACTTGTTTATTTTCATTTGATCGCAAAAAGGAAATCATCATGGCACGTTTGACCGTACATACCGTAGAAACCGCACCGGAAGCAGCCAAACCGCGCGTGGAAGCGGCTTTGAAAAACAACGGTTTTATCCCGAACTTAATCGGCGTATTGGCCAATGCGCCGGAGGCTCTGGCGTTTTATCAGGAAGTCGGCAAAATGAATGCCGCCAACAGCCTGACCGCCGGCGAAGTGGAAGTGGTGCAGATTATCGCCGCCAAAACCAACGAATGCGGTTTCTGCGTGGCCGGCCACACCAAATTGGCGACTTTGAAAAAGTTGATGTCGGAGCAGTCGGTTCAAGCCGCGCGCGCGTTGGACGCAGGCGCGTTTGACGATGAAAAACTGGCGGCATTGGCCGCGTTTACCCAAGCGGTAATGGCGAAAAAAGGCGCGGTGGCCGATGCCGAACTGCAAGCCTTCTTCGACGCGGGTTACAACCAGCAGCAGGCCGTAGAAGTCGTGATGGGCGTAGCGTTGGCGACTTTGTGCAACTATGCGAACAATCTGGCGAAAACCGACATCAACCCTGAATTGCAGGCATTTGCTTAATGGTTGGTTTGGTGTGAACACAGGCCGTCTGAAAATTTCAGACGGCCTGTTTATTTGGTTGATACGATTGTTTTAATGTGATTATTGCGTTAGCGGTAGAGTATGCTTTCAAGCATACAAAGTAAAAATTAGAAGATTCAGGAAGGCAGCTAACCCGCGCGGGCAGTAAATGCCCATCTTGCGGATGACACTCAACCGTAACTGCGTCCGCCGTATGACTGAGCCCGATATTCGGCTTCCCGCGCCCGCTGTTCCTCGGCCAAAGCAAAATCCCGTTCGGTCTGTTTTGCCTGCAACACATTGTCTTCCAAAGATAAAGCCAATGCCTGATTGGTTTGGATGGAAGTATCTTTAAACATGCCCTGCGGCGATTCGTAGCCGATATTGATTTGACCGTCTCCCTGGACATGGATGAACTTGACTTCGGGCAGTCCCGCCGCATAAGCCTTTGTCGCCATAGAGAGGGAAATGGCGTCGTAATCCGAACTGCTGCGCGTTACCCCTTCCTCCCTGTCGAACTCGGTCAGCAGTGTCCTGCATTGTCCGCACATATCCTGAACCTGCTTGGGCATATCGGCAAAAGACAATGCAGGAGTCGGGGCATACTGTTGCATTTCCAAGTCAAAGGGTCGGGCCTGTGCGAGCGGCGGCAGGTTTTTCCGGGCAGGCTCTCCAGCCGGACGGTCGCGTTTGAGCATGTCGATCGTATTGTTGATATTCCGTATCGGATCCGGCGCATTCAAAAGAATATTGAGACCGATACGTTCCTGATTGACATCGCTGCGGTAGGCATCAATCAGAACGGTATTGTCCTGTGCGAGTTTGCGCGCATTGGGGTCGGACAAAATCGAACGGCTGCCGGTAAAGTTATCGATGGAATGCGCCGAACCGACGGAAGTCGCGGCCGCACCGTAAACAGTAGAAGGAAGCAGCACATTGGCCGCACGGCTGTTGGTATAGCCCGCTTTGGAAAGGCGGTTGATTTCGTCGGGAGTCGCCAACACCACCACCGAACCGTAATGGCCGCTGGCCGCGGCGACGGGGTCGGAAGCCTTGACATAATTGACGACCCTGCCGCCGCCCTCGGGAATGCGCGGCAGACTGGCGGCACCGTAGGCATTGAAGGTTACGCCCTGATGGTTGAAATAGTGAGCGGAGATTTGGGCGAGCGTACCGCCGAGGGAATGGCCGGTGTGGGTCAGGGTGGGTTTGGGTAAATGTGGGTTTTCTTTATGGAATATTTCCAATTTTTCCATTGCTTTCCGCGTTAAATCTACGGCTGCCTGAGCCTGTCCGTTATCTCGGTTTAAAACCATGACGCCATCGGTTACGGCATCCTTCCAGTCTTTCTTTGGGCTTTCGGTACCGCGGTGGGCAACGATGACGGCGTTGTTTTTAACATCATAGTAAACCGTCCCCTGATAGCCTGAAAAGCGGTCGTTGGCGACAGCAAGGACTTTATAATCGTTACCGCCGATAGGAATTTTTTTATCACTGGGGATACGGTTTTCGTAAGCATCTTTTGCCAAATCTGCGTATTGCTGGTGGGTGGGAAATGCCATTATTTAACCTCCTCAATGGTTGCAGTAATGGAAAATAAGTTTTTAAATTCTTCCGGATTCAGTAATTCGGGAGAACGAATAGCGAAATGTACCGAGTCTTCATAAATAGAGCCGTCATCTTTTTTAGTATACGGATAATCACGTTTCCAATAATAACTGGTCATGGTTTTTCTCTCAATCAGCTCATCCACCATATCGCCAAAACTGAAACGTGTTTCTTCAGGTTTACCCGTCGCTTTGAATCCGGTGCCGAATCCGGCAATCCTCCAACGACAGACCCCATCGCCGAAATAGTCTTCGTCCAGCATAGCGTCGCGGTAAACCACCGTTTCGTACTCGCTTTCACTGATTTTATGAATAGGAAATCTTAAACTTTTTTCGGGATGTGCTTTTGCGCCGATGATTTCCGAAGTAATCAGGTATTCGCAATTATCAGCCAGATAGCCTACGTCCATATCGCTCATCAGCTTTAACGGCCCGGGCGCGTCGTTGATTTTAATGCGGATACGGTAGGCTTCTTTGGGGTTGGGGTTTTGGCGGAAACGCTGTTCCGTTCTTTCCTGAATGCTCATGTTTTGTTCCTCCGAAGAATGGCCGCAGGCACTCATTCCGACAAGGGAAAGCGCGGCGGTCAGTAAGATGGTGAGATGTTTCATAAAGCGGTATTCCTTTACGAATGTATAATCAGACCGTCTGAAAGTTTCAGACGGCCTGATTATAAATCCGATTGTGCGGGTTGGGGACAGATGCGGGATTGGCGGTTGCGGAACAGGTTTTAAGGTCTCGGTAAACCGTACCCTGATAGCCTGAAGAACGGTTATTGGCGACGGCAGGGACTTTGTATTTGCTGTCGCTGATTTGACATTGGGCAGTTTCCTTGCGTTTTCCAAGCATAGGAATTTTGCTTCGCGAATATCGTCAGGCCGTCTGAAAGTTTCAGACGGCCTTGTTTGTTTACTGCGGATTCCGTTCAGCGGATTGCCGCCACACATTCTTTAATCAGCGCAGGGCCTTTGTAGATTAAGCCGCTGTAAATCTGTACGGCGGTTGCGCCCAAGCGGATTTTTTCGGCGGCGTCGCGGCCTTCCATAATGCCGCCGACACCGATGATCGGCAGCGCGCCGTCGATGTGTCCGGCCAATAATTTCAACACTTGGTCGCTTTTTTCGCGCACGGGCAGGCCGCTCAAGCCGCCTTGTTCCTGCGCCAAAGCATGGTTGCCCAGAGAAGATTTGTCGATGGTGGTGTTGGTGGCGATGATGCCGTCCATCTCCACGTTTTTCACGACATGGGCGATGTCGGCGATTTGCGCTTCGTCCAAATCGGGGGCGATTTTCACCGCCAGCGGCACATATTTTCCGTGTGCGGCGGAAAGGTGCGCCTGTTTGTTTTTCAGCGTTTCCAACAATGCGCTCAATTCGTCGCCGCCTTGCAGCGCGCGCAGGTTTTTGGTGTTGGGGGAAGAGATGTTGACGGTGATGTAGTCGGCGTGGGCGTAGGCTTTTTCCAGGCAAATCAGGTAGTCGTCGGCCGCGTTTTCAATGGGGGTAACGGCGTTTTTGCCGATGTTGATGCCCAAAATGCCTTTGTAGCTTGCGGCTTCGATGTTTTTAATCATCGCGTCGATGCCGTCGTTGTTGAAACCCATGCGGTTGATGATGCCTTGGTGTTCGGGCACACGGAACAGGCGCGGTTTCGGATTGCCGGGCTGCGGCTTGGGGGTAACGGTGCCGACTTCGAGAAAGCCGAAACCGAGTGCACCGAACGCGTCGATACATTCGCCGTTTTTGTCCAAACCTGCGGCCAGGCCGACGGGGTTGGGCAGGTTCAAACCCATCAGTTCGGTGGGCTTGCCGCGGTTGTCGGTAATGGGGATGAGGCCGAGTTTGTGCAGGGTTTTCAGGCCGTTGAGCGTGAGATGGTGGGCTTTTTCGGGGTCGAGTCTGAACAGGGCGGAACGGGCGAGAGCGTACATGACGGGCTTTCTGAATAATGGAAACAATGGGCGTATTTTACCTGAAAAAGGCGGTCAGGCCGTCTGAAACAGGTTGTAATATGACGGCGGTCAAGCTTCGGTTGCGGTAGGTGCGGTTAGCTGCCCGAGGCAGCGTAACCGTACAAAAACCTCAGGCAAACGAATTTTGTGTTCTCGGCAGCACCCCGAAATGCTTAAAGCCGTCTGAAAAAACACGAACTGTTTTCAACCCGTAGGTACGGTTAGCCGCCCCAAGGCGGCGTAACCGTACGAAAACTTCAGACAAACGGATTTTGTGTTCTCGGCGGCACCCCAAAATGTTTAAGGCCGTCTGAAAAACGTAAGTTCTTTTATCAGACGGCCTTGGTTGGTTTTGGGAATAGCGTACGGTTACGTCGCTTGGGGCGGCTAACCGTACCTACGTTGCTACGTTGTTTCGGGTTTGCCGGATGTGGGCAAATGCGGTATTGAAAAAGAGGCCGTCTGAAATTCAGACGGCCTTAAGTCTTGATGAAAAATGTCGCATGGACACGGTTATTCCTCAAGAGGAATGGGAGAAACCGAAGCAATGAAATCAGGTTACCGGCGCGGGGTTGAACACCGACAGCGCATTATGCAAGCCCCATTGGTCGGACCATGTCTGCTTGCGGCCGCTGGCGATGTCGAGAATGTAGCGGAAGATTTCCCAGCCGGTTTCTTCGATGGTGGCGTCGCCCGTGGCGATGCGGCCGGCGTTGATGTCCATCAGGTCGAACCAGCGGTCGGCCAAATCGGTGCGGGTGGCGACTTTAATCACGGGCACGGCGGCGAGGCCGTAGGGCGTGCCGCGGCCGGTGGTGAACACCTGCACGGTAATGCCGGAAGCCAGCTGCTGCGTGCCGCAGACGAAATCGCTGGCGGGGGTGGCGGCGAAAATCAGACCTTTTTTGGTGGGGCGTTGGCCGGGCGACAACACTTCGACAATCGCCGACTGGCCGGATTTGGCAATCGAACCGAGGGCTTTTTCCACCACGTTGGCCAAGCCGCCTTTTTTGTTGCCGGGCGACGGGTTTGCGCTGCGGTCGGTTTGTCCGGCGTTCAGATAATCGTCGTACCACTTCATTTCTTCGAGCAGGCGGCGGCCGACGTGTTCGTCTGCGGCGCGCGGCGTGAGCAGGTGGATGGCGTCGCGCACTTCGGTCACTTCGGAAAACATCACCGTCGCACCGCAACGCACCAGCAAATCGGAGGCGAAACCGACGGCGGGGTTGGCGGTTACGCCCGAAAACGCGTCGCTGCCGCCGCACTGCATCCCGACCACCAAATCGGACGCAGGGCAGGTTTCGCGTTGGCGGGCATTGAGTTTCTGCAAATGTTTTTCCGCCGTTGCCATAATCGAATCGACCATGGCTTTGAAGCCGACGAACTGCTCATCCTGCAAACTGGTGACGCTGGTGTTGTCGCCGTCGACCTTAATCGGAATCGTGCCTTCGGCCTGTTCCAGCAGGCGGTTGGGCTGGAGCTTCTCGCAACCCAGTCCGATAACCATGATTTCGCCGCCGAAATTCGGGTTCAGCGCGATGTTGTGGATGGTGCGTATCGGCACCACCGCCGCAGGCGCGTTAATCGCCACGCCGCAGCCGTAAAGGTGGTTCAAGCCGACCACGCCGTCCACGTTGGGATATTTCGGCAGCAGATGCTGCTCGATCAGTTTCACCACATAATCGACCACGCCCGCCACGCAATGCACGCTGGTGGTGATGCCGAGCAGGTTTTTCGTGCCGACGCTGCCGTCTTTGTTGCGGTAGCCTTCAAAGGTGTAGCCTTCCAGCGGTTCCATTTTCGGCGCGGGGCGGGTGGCCAGCGGCAGCGTTTCCAAAGGCGGGGCTTCGGGCAGCACCACTTTCGATTCGTCTATCCACGAACCGCGCGGCAAATCCTGCGCCGCATAGCCGATGATTTCGCCGTAGCGCACGATTTCGCCGCCTTTCGGAATATCGGCCAAGGCCGTTTTGTGCCCTTGCGGAACGTGTTCGGTCAACGTCAGGCCGTCTGAAAACTGCGTACCGGCACTCAGGCCGTTGCTGTTGACGATGATGGCGACGTTGTCGGACGGGTGGACTTTGATAAATAACGGTTTTTGCTCGGCGGTATTCATGGTCGTGTTCCGTTATGTTTTAGGTAGTTGATGATATATTAATCAGCGGTACGACAAAAATCATTATGCAGATACACAATAATTCAGGCCGGATATTTTGGATTTATAGAAGATTTGACAGGTTTGAAAAAGGCAGGAATTGGCTATGAACTGGCTATAAAGAGGCTTTTGCAAAATTGAGGGCAAACCTGAAAACCTATGTCCGTCATGAGCTGGAGCAAGCCCGCTGCACAGTTCATGATTTTGAATGCTGTCGAATTTTGCAAGGTTTCTCAAAGAAATATTTTGACAGGTTTAAAGCGCGATACGGCAAAAGTCGGTTTCAGACGGCCTGATGTGTTAATTTGTGTTAGAATACAGAGAATTACATTATCACTTTCATCGGAATCTTTTTGATTGGTCAGATTATCATGAAAAAAATCCTTGTGACCGGCGGCGCCGGCTTTATCGGTTCGGCGGTTGTGCGCCATATCATTAACGACACTCAAGACGCGGTGGTGAATGTCGACAAGCTTACCTACGCGGGCAATTTGGAATCGCTGGAAAGCGTGGCAAACAATCCGCGCTATGCGTTTGAAAAAGTCGATATTTGCGACCGTGCCGCGCTTGACCGCGTGTTTGCCGAACACCGGCCCGATGCGGTGATGCACTTGGCGGCGGAAAGCCATGTCGACCGCTCCATCGACGGGCCGGCGGCGTTTATCGACACCAATATCGTCGGCACTTACACCCTTTTGGAAGCCGCACGTGCGTATTGGAACGCCATGCCGTCTGAAAAAAAATCGGCCTTCCGTTTCCACCATATTTCCACCGACGAAGTGTACGGCGATTTGCACGGCACGGACGATTTGTTCACAGAAACCACGCCTTACGCGCCCTCCAGCCCGTATTCCGCCTCCAAAGCCGCCAGCGACCATCTCGTCCGCGCATGGCTGCGCACCTACGGCCTGCCTACGGTTGTGACCAACTGTTCCAACAACTACGGCCCCTACCATTTCCCCGAAAAACTGATTCCGCTGATGATTCTGAACGCGCTCGAGGGCAAACCGCTGCCGGTTTACGGCGACGGTATGCAGATCCGCGACTGGCTCTTCGTTGAAGACCACGCGCGCGCGCTGTATCAGGTCGTCACCGAAGGCGAAACCGGCGAAACCTACAATATCGGCGGTCACAACGAAAAAGCTAATATCGACGTGGTCCGCAGCATTTGCGCGCTGCTGGAAGAGCTTGTTCCCGCCAAACCGCAGGGCGTGGCGCGTTACGAAGACCTGATTACCTATGTGAAAGACCGTCCCGGCCACGACGTGCGCTACGCCATCGACGCGGCCAAAATCGGCCGCGAATTGGGCTGGCAGCCGCAGGAGACTTTTGAAAGCGGTATCCGCAAAACTGTGGAATGGTATTTGGACAATAAAACTTGGTGGAGCCGAGTGTTGGACGGCAGCTACAACCGCGAACGTTTGGGCAACTAAACCGTGAAATGTTTTCAGACGGCCTCAAACGCTTGACAGGTCGTCTGAAAAATAAAAAACAGTAAGGAATTTCCATGAAAGGCATTATCCTCGCCGGCGGCAGCGGCACGCGCCTGTATCCGATTACGCGCGGCGTTTCGAAACAGCTTTTGCCGGTGTACAACAAGCCGATGATTTATTATCCGCTGTCGGTGCTGATGCTGGCCGGCATCCGCGACGTGCTGATCATCACCACGCCTGAAGACAACGACGCATTCCGCCGTCTGCTCGGCGACGGCAGCGGTTTCGGCATCCGCATTTCCTATGCGGTTCAGCCCAGCCCCGACGGTTTGGCGCAGGCGTTTATCATCGGCGAGGAATTTATCGGCGGCGACAGCGTGTGTCTGGTGTTGGGCGACAATATTTTCTACGGCCAGCATTTTTCCCAATCGCTGAAAGAAGCCGCGGCGGCTGCCGACGGCGGCCGCGCCACCGTGTTCGGCTACAAAGTGAAAGACCCGGAGCGGTTCGGCGTGGTCGAATTCGACGAAAACTTCAAAGCTCTGTCCATCGAAGAAAAACCGCTGAAACCCAAATCCGATTGTGCGGTAACGGGGCTGTATTTCTACGACAAGCGCGCGGTGGAATTTGCCAAGCAGGTGAGGCCGTCTGAACGCGGCGAGCTGGAAATCACTTCGCTCAACCAAATGTACCTCGAAGACGGCTCGCTCGACGTGCAGCTTTTGGGACGCGGTTTCGCCTGGTTGGACACGGGCACGCACGCCAGCCTGCTGGAAGCGGCTTCATTCGTGGAAACCATCGAAAACATCCAAAACCTGCAAGTCGCCTGTTTGGAAGAAATCGCGTGGCGCAACGGCTGGCTCTCCGACGAACAGGTCATCGCATTGGCCGGACCGATGTGTAAAAACGAATACGGCCGCTACCTGCTGAGATTGGTCGGGAAACGTTAAGGCCGTCTGAAACCATAAATGCAGGTCGGGCATTTTTGCCCGAAACGTGCAGAATGGGTTGCCAATCCAACAACATCCCATAAAGGCTATCTGAAACGTTGGGTTTACCCCCCCAACCTACACTGCGAACACATCATTTTTCAGACGGCCTGTTTTAAGACAAAGGCCGTCTGAAAATATCAAAAACAGGAATTCCGCATGAAAATCATCGACACCGACATCCCCGAAGTCAAACTTTTAGAGCCGCAGGTCTTCGGCGACGAACGCGGTTTCTTCATGGAAACCTTCCGCGACGAATGGTTCCGCCAAAACGTCGCCGAGCGCACGTTCGTACAGGAAAACCATTCCAAATCCGGCAAAGGCGTATTGCGCGGCCTGCACTACCAAACCGAAAACACGCAGGGCAAACTCGTGCGCGTGGTGGCCGGCGAAGTGTTCGACGTGGCCGTCGATATGCGCCGCAATTCGCCCACTTTCGGGCAATGGGTAGGCGAAATCCTGTCGGCGGAAAACAAACGCCAGTTGTGGGTACCCGAAGGCTTTGCCCACGGTTTTTATGTGCTGAGCGACGAGGCGGAATTCGTGTACAAATGCACCGATTACTACAATCCGAATGCGGAACATTCCCTGCTGTGGAACGATGAAACCGTCGGTATCGACTGGCCGCTGCAAGGGGAGCCGGGTTTGTCGGCGAAAGACTTGGCGGGCAAGGTGTTCGGCGAAGCGGTAACGTTTTAATGCAAGCATACCGGAGCGGACAGGCGGTTTTTTACCCGCCTTTATTTTTTCGGTAAAATAATCATCAAATTCACTATTTTCAGACGGCCTATGGCAGCCGACGGTGGCGGCTTTATCAGCCGTTTCCGACAAAAGTTCCAAGCCGAGACCTTTGCAACCATGCGCCGTTATTCGCTGCGCGGAAGCGTAGCGGACTTGCGCAACTAATGACGACGGAGAAGTTGCAGATGGAAATTTTTCATTTTGCAAAAATATCAGGTGTAAGAAAAGCTAGCGTTGTTTACAGTATTTGAAAGACAATACTGCCATGAACATCCACAAAAATACCCGACTTACACCGCACCAACGTCAAGCCGTTTGGCGCGCCTATACACAGGATAAAATTACCGTTACTTCACTTGCCCGGCAATACCAAGTCAGCAGAGTAACCATCTACCGTATCCTCAAAGCCGCACGGCTGCAGCTGCTCACACCGCAAAACAGTACCAACAACCGGTTCAAACAAGCAAAATACGGGATGAAACGTTTGGCTAAGGTTGAAAAAGCCATCGAAGAAAAGCTCAAAAAACAGGCTAAACGCTACAACAAATCCTATCCCGGCGAAATGGTGCATTTCGATACCAAACGGTTGCCGCGGCTGAAAAACCAAAGCGTTGCCGACCCGTTCGAATACCTGTTTGTCGCCATCGACGACTACTCCCGCGAACTGTACGCAGCCATCTTGCCCGACCGTACGGCTGCCAGTGCCGCCAAGTTTCTGTTGAGGGATGTGATTGACTGCTGCCCGTACACCGTCGAATGCGCATACTCGGATAACGGAGTGGAATACAAAGGCAATGCATCCCACCCGTTTGGCGCTGCCTGCTGCCGCAACAACATCGTGCAGAAGTTTACCCGTATTGCGCGTCCGCAGACCAACGGCAAAGCGGAACGGGTGATTCGGACGCTGATGGAGATGTGGCACGATAAGCAGACATTTGACGATGCGCAACACCGGCGCAGGGAATTGTGCCGCTTTGTGAATTTCTACAATACGGTCAAGCCGCACGGCAGCTTGAAAGGCAGGACGCCTTTTGAGACTTTGGAGGATTATTTTTCTCAACCTGTTGTGTAAACAACCCGGTTATTTCTTACATATCAGGCCGTCTGAATTTTTTCATTAAACATAGCCTTAAATAAAAAGCCATACATTGTGAAAAACGCTTACATCCCCTCTCACGGTATCCGAAAAATCCCGAACTTGGCCGATTTCCTGCCCGAATACCGCATTCAGAAACACGGCCGCCGCGCCGAAACCGTCATCGGCTGGGGCTTGCGCCCGACGACGCACAAAGCGCGCGCGTTCGCCGAAGCGCACGGCTTGCCCTTTATCGCGCTGGAAGACGGTTTTCTGCGTTCGCCCGGGCTGGGTGTGGACGGTTGGCCGCCGTTTGCGCTGGTGTGCGACGATGTTGGGATTTATTACGACACGACCCGCCCATCGCGTTTGGAGCATTTGGTTTTGGCGGCGGAAAACATGCCGTCTGAAATGCTGGCCCAAGCGCAGCAGGCCGTTGATTTGATTTTGGAACACCGTTTGTCGAAATACAATCATGCGCCCGATTTTTCAGACGGCCTCGGTTTGCAAAGTCCGTTTGAAAACCGCCCAACCGTTTTGGTGATTGACCAGACGTTCGGCGACATGGCGGTTCAGTACGGCGGTGCGGACGAAACCACGTTCGCGCAAATGTTTCAGACGGCTTTGGCGGAAAATCCCGACGCGGAAATCTGGGTCAAAACCCATCCGGACGTGTTGAGCGGCAAGAAAAAAGGCTACCTGACCGACTTGGCGCAGCACGACCGCGTGCGCCTGCTGGCGGAAGACATTAATCCCGTTTCGCTGCTGCAGGCGGCGGACAAAGTGTATTGCGTAACTTCGCAGATGGGGTTTGAAGCCTTGCTGTGCGGCAAGCCGACGGTGACGTTCGGTCTGCCGTGGTACGCGGGCTGGGGGGTAAGCGACGACCGCCACCCCGAAGCGGCGAAGCTGGCCGAGCAAGGCCGCCGTGCGCCGCGTTCGCTGTTGCAGCTTTTCGCCGCCGCCTACCTGCAATACAGCCGCTATCTCAATCCGAACACGGGCAAGGCGGGTACTTTGTTTGATGTTATCGATTATTTGGCCGCCGCACGCCGTCTGAACGAAAAACTGCGCGGCGAAATCTACTGCGTGGGCATGTCGCTGTGGAAGCGTGCGGTGATGAAACCGTTTTTCAACGTGCCTTCATGCCGTCTGAAATTCGTCAAATCGACGGCGCAACTGGAAAAGACGGAATTTCCTGCCGGTGCGCGGCTCTTGGCCTGGGGCAACGGCAAGCAGCAGGTGGTCGGGTTCGCCCGAAGCCGCAACATTCCGCTTTTGCGCATGGAAGACGGCTTTATCCGCTCGGTCGGCCTCGGCTCGAACCTCGTGCCCGCGCTTTCGCTCGTGATTGACGACATGGGCATTTATTTCAACGCCGAAACGCCCTCGCGTCTGGAACATATCCTGCAAAACCAGACTTTCGGCGAACGCGATTTTCAGACGGCCTCCATGCTGCAACAAGCCCTGACCGAAAACCGCATCAGCAAATACAACGTCGGCAACCAAGCGTTTACGCCGCCGCAGACGGACAAAACCGTGATACTCGTTCCCGGCCAGGTGGAGGACGACGCTTCCGTCCGCCACGGTTCGCCCGAGATTTTCCGCAACCTGGATTTGCTCAAAGCCGTGCGCGAACGCAACCCCGACGCATACATCATCTACAAACCGCATCCCGATGTCGTCAGCGGCAACCGTGTCGGCCACATCAGCCCCGAAGACACGGCGCGTTATGCCGACCAAACCGCACCGGAAGCCGATATTCTCACCTGCCTGCAACACGCCGGCGAAGTGCACACCATGACTTCGCTCACCGGCTTCGAAGCTTTGTTGCGCGGCAAAAAAGTGGTGTGTTACGGTTTGCCGTTTTACGCAGGCTGGGGGCTGACCGAAGACCGACTGCCGATACCGCGCCGCACACGCCGTCTGAAATTGGAAGAACTGATTGCGGGTACGCTGGTTTACTATCCGGGCTACGCCCACCCCGAAACACGGCGCATAATTGACGCAGCCACCGCCGTGGCAGTGCTCAAAATGCAAAAAGAATTGCAAAAAAACAACAGCGGACTACATAAAAGTTGGCCGGCCAAGCAAATCGGCAAAATCAAACAATTATGCCGTTCCTTATCGGGATAACTCATTGCTGCGGCTGAATTTTATGCTTAAATCATAATATTGGAAATGCTTAGGCTTTACCTCGTGCGCAATCCGTCGTATCCTTGGATGGACGGTTTGGTTTGATTCCGAACGGCAAATTAATCATAGAACCAATAATAAATTTACACATTACGACAATGGAACGTTCCCTGAAAAGCAATCTTCATGAATTGGTAGAGACTGCCGATCGCATTTTGCTGCTGCAAGGCCCTGTCGGGGCTTTTTTTCGGCGCGTATCCGCGTGGCTGACGGATACGCACGGCAAAACCGTCCACAAATTCAATTTCAATGCCGGCGACGAGTATTTTTATCCCGAAACCATCGCCCATACTTCGCCTTATCTGGGTCGTTACGACGATTTCCCCGCCTATCTCGAGAACTACATCTCATTACACGGTATCCAGTCCGTCGTGTGCTTCGGCGATACCCGCCCGTATCATGCTTTGGCGCGTAAAGTCGCCGAACGGTGTAAAGTCGGATTTTGGGCATTTGAGGAAGGCTATTTCCGCCCTTATTACATTACTTTGGAAAAATCGGGCGTAAATGCGTTCTCACCCTTACCGCGCACGGCGGAGTTTTTCACATCCCGGTTTCCCATGTTGGAAAAACAGGAATACCAAGAGCCTGCCCCTGTTCCCGCTGGCTTCAAGCCGATGGCGAAAAATGCCACGCGCTACTATATTCAAGCCAACCTCAACCGTAAGAAATACCCGAACTACATCCACCACCGCGCGCCGAATCTCGGCCACTATCTGAATCTGTGGTCGGTCTCCATTTTCAAACGGTTTCATTACTGGATTGAAGACGCCAACTTCGCCAAGCAAATCGAAGCCGGCAAGTTCGGCAAATTTTTTGTCGTGCCGCTGCAAGTGTTTAACGACAGCCAGGTGCGCATCCATTGCGACTTTTCCAGCGTGCGCAGTTTTTTGCTGCACGTGCTGGCTTCGTTTGCCGCCCACGCGCCGGACGATGTCAATCTGATTATCAAGCATCATCCGATGGATCGCGGTTTTATCGATTATGCGCACGATATTCATGAGTTTGTGAAAGAGCATCCCAAGCTCAAAGGCCGCATCATCTATGTTCATGACGTGCCGCTGCCGGTATTTCTGCGTCACGGCATCGGCATGGTGACGATTAACAGCACCAGCGGCCTGTCAGCCTTGATCCACGGTATGCCGGTCAAAGTGTTGGGGCGTGCGCATTACGACATTCCGGGCATGACCGACCAAGGTAAACTGGCCGATTTTTGGAAAGCCCCGACGCCGCCGGACAGGGAATTGTTCCATGCCTACCGCATGTATCACATCAATGTCACCCAAATCAACGGCAATTTTTACAGTGAAGTGAATTTTCCCTGCATTCCGGGTAAGAATCATGCCGTATGACATCTGAGGCCGTCTGAAAACCGTTTTCAGACGGCCTCAGCCCCTGAAACTCCCTAAATTTGAGTACGGTTCGAGGCGGGCAACCGCAGAAAGCCCGGAACTACCCAGACTTCGGACAGCGCATCACGAAAAAATGTGCCCAAAATAGGAATTTCGCAAAAGCCTTGTCCTCATGTGATGAAAATATCTCAATTCATGCCATTATAATTAACAAAAAATTACTGAAAACAGTATAATGTCCTATTTTCAAACCATCCTTATTTCCCGCCTGACATCATGACCGACGCCGAAACCCTTTATCAGCAAGCCTGCAAGCTGTTGGATGAAAATCCGAACAGCCGTCAGGCATTGGTGTGGCTGTGTCAGGCGGCGGAACAGGGGCACGCGGAAGCCGCGTTTGAAGTCGGCATGATTATGCTGGAGGCCGAGCAGCCTGATTACCAAGCCGTGATTGCGTGGCTGGAAATCGCCGCCGCACACAAACACCGCTATGCTGCCTACAACCTGCTGCGTATCCGCGAAAGCATCATGGGTATTGCGTTTGACCGCCATCTGCCGCAATACGTCCGGCTGGCCGAGAGCGGCCTGTTGCCGGCGCAGCTCAAACTGCTGGAATACTACGCCGACCGTCATGACGCGGAAGCGGTGTATTGGGCGCAGCAGGTTGCCGGACAAGGCCATCCTTTCGGTCAGTATTTTCTGGCGATGCACCATCATTTTTCAGACGGCCCTGATTTGCAGCGTGCGTTCGAACTTTACCGCCAAGCCGCAGAACAGGGGCTGCATGTCGCCCATTGGCAGCGGGGCAAAATGTACCGCCACGGCATCGGCACGCCTGCCGACAATACGCTTGCCGCGCACCATCTGCGCTTTGCCGCCGAAAACGGCTTTATCGCCGCACAAACGCTGTTAGCCGACATTCTTGCCGAGCAAAACCATTCCGACGCATTGAAGTGGTATCAAACCGCCGCCGACAACGGCGACAGGCAGGCGAGAACCGCCTTGGCACGCCATTACCTGACCGGCAGACTGACCGGGCGCGATCCGCTGCAAGCCGCCAAACACGCCAAAATCGCGGCCCAACAGCACTATCCGGAAGCCATGCAGCTGATGGGCGATATTTACCGTTACGGTTTGGGCATCAAAGCCGATGCGCAAACCGCCGAATACTATTACCGCGAAGCCGCCGAGCAGGGCAGTCTGAGCGCATATCAGAAGCTGTTGAGCGATGCCGCGCTGCACCATCCCGAGCAATACGGCCGCATCAAAACCGCCGCCCTGTATTACCAGCAGGCCGAGCAGGCCTGCCGGCAGGCACTCGTTTACCATCAGGGGCGCGGCAATCGGGCGGTCGATTATGTCCGCGCCCGCAAACTGTATTTGGAAGCCGCCGCATCCGGTCATACCGAAGCCGCGTTTGGTTTGGGGCTGATGTATTTTTACGGCCAGGGGGTAAAAACCGATTACCGCCAAGCCGCATACTGGTTCGAACAGGCCGCCGAACAGGGGCATGCCGAAGCGCAATACCGGCTTGCGCGCCTGTATTATTACGGCCAAGGCGTTGCCGTGAGCCTGCACGCCGCTTGCACCTGGCTGCAGGCCGCCATCGAAAACGGCCATGAGAACCCGCAGGCATTTTTGTATCTGCTGGACAAATGGCGGCAGGAAGCAGGATTGGCGCCGGTCAAGTAAAACGGATCGGGACTTTCGCAAAACTCGGATGAAATCCGAAAAGCCATGCCTGTCACTTCTGTCTAAACAGGGTAAACGTAGCCGATCTGCGCAACCGGTTTCGGATACAGGACTTTGAATATTTTGGATTTTTTGAAAACATCAGGCCGTCTGAAAATCACTTTTCAGACGGCCTTACTCTTTGATAACACGTTTATTTCACGCAAACGGTAATGCCGGTCAGGCCTTCGATTTTTGCCCGGATGGTATCGCCTTTGACGACCGCACCTACGCCTTCGGGCGTGCCGGTGAAAATCAAATCGCCGGGATGAAGGGTAAACAGTTCAGATAATTGGGCAAGGGTTTCCGCCACGCTCCACGTCAAGTGGCTGATGTTACTGCTCTGCTTGGTTTCGCCGTTGACGCTCAATTCGATAGCGGCATCGGACAGCGCACCGGTTTCGCTGATGCGGTGCAGCTCGCCGATGGGCGCAGAATAATCAAACGCTTTGCCGATTTCCCACGGCCGGCCGCCAGCCTTCATCTGCGCCTGCAAATCGCGGCGGGTCATGTCCAAGCCTACGGTATAGCCGAAAATATGCGACTCGGCGTCTTCGGGGCGGATGTTTTGCCCGCCCTTGCCGATAGCCACCACCAATTCCACTTCATAATGATAATCCGATGTTTTGCTCGGATAAGGCAGGTCGATGATTTCGTTGGCACGAACCGCGACAACGGATTCGCGGTCGTTCGGTTTGCAAAAGAAAAACGGCGGCTCGCGGTCGGGGTCCGAACCCATTTCGCGGGCATGGGCGGCATAATTTCGGCCGACGCAATAAACGCGGCGCACCGGGTATTCGTCGCTGCTGCCGGCTACCGGCAAAGCAGCGGTACGAACCGGTTCGAAAACGTATGACATGCTGTTTCTCCTGTGTATTTTTGATGGAAACGGTTTGGCCGACAGTTTAGCAGATTCGTTCCGGACGGGGTGGCTTTACCGTAAAGGCCGTCTGAAAACGTTTTGTTTTCAGACGGCCTGTTTCACATCATTTATACCGCCTGGCGGCTTTTTTCACCGCACGGAACCAGCGTTTTTTCCCGCGCCTGCCGACGGTTTCTCCGGCGTAGAGCCAGTTTTCGTAACACGCCAGCAGCGAGTCGACGGCGGGGTCGTCCGCTTGGTTGCGGCGCAAAATATCGCACAATTCACTCGGGGTAACGGCGGGGGCGGTGTCGTCGTCTTCGCCCAAGACGGCGCGTTTGAGCAGCATGAAGCCTTCCTGCAATTCGTCGCGGCGGCGGTTTTTCAGCCACCAGCGCAGCAGGGGCAGCAGCGCGAGTGCGAGCGCGACGGGCAGGAAGAGCAGCAGGCTTTTTAAATTGAAGCCGCCCAGACCGATTTTTTCAAACAGGCTGTTTTGACGGCTTTGGTCGTAGTTGACCACCCACTGCTGGAAGTAGAACTGCCCCGTATCGCGCCAGCGGCTGAACAGGTTGTCGCTCGGCAGCAGCGACTGCTCGTCTTGCGGCAGGGCTTGGCTGATGCCCTGTTCGGTGCGCACGCTGGAGACGGCCGCGGTCGGATCGATGCGCAGCCAGACCTGTTCGGAGGGCAGCCAGACTTCCGTCCATGCGTGCGCGTCTTTGGAACGGATTTGCCAGAATCCGGCCTGTTCGTTGTATTCCGCACCCAAATAGCCGGTGACAATCCGCGCGGGCAGACCCGCCGCGCGCATGATGACGGCGAAACTTTGCGCGTAATGTTCGCAAAAGCCCTGTTTGGATTGGAACAGAAACTCATCGACGGTATGGCTGCTGCTCAACAAACGCGGTTGCAGCGTGTAGCTGAAGCCTTGTCGGCGGAAATAATCCAGCGTGTTGCGGATAAATTCGCGTTCGGTCGGGGCATTTTTGGCGAGGGTTTGCGACAGGGCGAGGGTGCGCGGATTGGCTTGCGGCAGGCGGGTGTAGCGGCGGTATTCGGCTTCGTTCAAAGCGTGCGGCAGCGTGTCGCTGATGCGCGCCCGGAGGTTCAGACGGCGCAAACCTTCGCGGCTGCGTTCCGCGCGCAGGGTGTTGCCCAAACGCCGTGACAATCCCTGCGGCGGTTCGCCCGCTGGATAGTCCAATACCGGCAGTGCGCCGTTTTGGTCGCGGATAATCATCTGATAGCCGACAATCGGGCCGTCTGAAACGTTTTGCGCGTTGTCCCGGGCGAAATCAGGCGCCGCCCGCCATGTCCGGCCGTCGAACTCGTCCATGATGATGGCGCGCCAGTAGAGGTTTTTCGGCTCGACCGTGAGGCCGTCTGAAAAAATCACGTTGGCCACCCATTCGTCGCTCTGCACCAGATTGCTGATGCTGCCCGGCTGCATGGTGTCGGAAAGGCCGGTGGACGCTTGGTTGTCGCGTTTTTGCGGAATGCCCCACAAAGGTTCGTTCAAGCGCGGCACGCTGACGAACAATACCGCCGCCAGCGGCAGGGTCATCAGCAGGGCGGCGGCACTCGAACGCCACGATTCGCGCAGGTTCAAGCCGCCCAATACGGCGAAACACGCGCTGACGGCAAACAGGGCGGCCAGCAGCCACAAGCCGGTAAGCAGGCTTTGGTTCAGCAACACGGAAGAGCCGATTAAGAACAGCATGGCCAGCAGCAACACGTTCCAATCGCGGCGCGTGGTGCTTTCAAAGGCTTTGAGCGTAACCATCAGCAGCAGGAAGGCAATGCCGCCTTCGCGTCCGAACACCGTGCCCAGCTGCGACCACACCAAACCGCCCGACACGGCAACCAGTAAGGCCAAAACGGGCGCAGGCAGTTTGCCGATACCCGCATATAGCAACGCACCGCGAAAGACCAGCAGGGCGGCGAACAACAGGGTAACGGCGGGCGGCAGGGAGAAAATCATCGGCAGCGCGGCAAACAGCAGGGCGGCCAGAATCACAATGGCCGTGCGCGGCGGCGCGGCGGACGGAAGGAAAGCGGGAGCGGCGGAGAGCATGGTAATGTGTATGGCAATATTGTTATGGTTAAGGGCGTTATTTTACCTGTGTTTTGTATTTTGGTGTCATGAAATAACGAGGCCGTCTGAAAATGCTTTCGTATGAAAGGTTTTCAGACGGCCTGAGGTGAGAACGGAGCGGCTTAACGCTGCTTGAGTTGGAAAATCACTTTTTCGCTTTGGCAGCAGAAGTCGAACTTCATCACCAGTTTGAAGCCTTCTTCCACGCCGCCGATGTCGCTGGTGATTTCGCAGGGTTCGCTTTCGACCGAACGGGCGAGTTCGGTGTAATAGCCTTCCGCTTCGCGGGCGAGCTGTTCGGTTTCGTACACTTGGGCGATTTCGACGCTGCAGTCGCTGTTGTCGAATACGGTACCGACTTCGACGGAACAATCCGGGCATTTGCCCACGCCGTTTTCTTCGGTTTCAAAAGGTTTGGCTGATTTGTCCATGATGTCTCCTGATTGAGGTAAGGTATTGAGTATAAACCTGTAAAAGGCCGTCTGAAAATTTTTCAGACGGCCTTTTGCGCTCGGTCAATATTCCCTGCAAGATGCGGATATAAGCAGGGATGACGGTGCACAAATCCGCAAAACAGGTGCAAATTATGTTATAAATAAACCTTTCGAGACCCCCTAAACAAATGGAGCAATAAGAATGGAATTGGTATTTATCCGCCACGGACAAAGCGAATGGAATGCGAAAAACCTGTTCACAGGCTGGCGCGACGTGAAATTGAGCGAGCAGGGCTTGGCCGAAGCCGCCGCAGCCGGCAAAAAGCTGAAAGAAAAGGGCTATGAATTCGACATCGCCTTCACGTCGGTACTGACCCGCGCCATCAAAACCTGCAACATCGTGTTGGAAGAAAGCGACCAGCTGTTTGTTCCGCAAATCAAAACCTGGCGTTTGAACGAGCGTCACTACGGCCAACTGCAAGGTTTGGACAAAAAACAGACCGCCGAAAAATACGGCGATGAGCAAGTGCACATCTGGCGCCGCAGCTACGATACCCTGCCGCCGCTTTTGGATAAAGACGACGAATTTTCGGCACACAACGACCGCCGTTACGCCCATTTGCCGGCCGACGTGGTTCCCGACGGCGAAAATTTGAAAGTCACGCTGGAGCGCGTGCTGCCGTTTTGGGAAGACCAAATCGCACCGGCGATTTTGAGCGGCAAGCGCGTATTGGTGGCGGCGCACGGCAATTCGTTGCGCGCTTTGGCCAAACACATCGAGGGTATTTCCGACGACGACATCATGGCTCTGGAAATTCCGACCGGCCAGCCGCTGGTGTACAAATTGGACGACAATTTGAAAGTCATCGAGAAATTCTACCTGTAAAGGTTTGGTTTTGGCAGTTTGATGGAAAGGCCGTCTGAAACGATGATTTCGTTTTCAGACGGCCTTTTTTCACGGCAGCATCGGCCGCTTTTCCGTCAGGTAACGCCAATAGCGTTGCGGCATCATCTGCCGGTGTTGGCGCAGGTTGGTGCGCGACGTGATGGCGGCGTTTTTGAAATATTGCTGCCACAGCTTCTGATAATGCCGTTCGCGTTCGGACGGGGCGGCGTGTCCGCCGGAAATATCCAAATCGCGGACCGGATGCACCGCGGTTTTGTCGAAATACACGCCGTAGCCGCGGCCGACGTCGAAAATCAGCCATTGCTGGCCGGCATAGCGGTTGCGGAAAAAACGCGTAATCAGCGGCAATACGTCAAACTGCGGTTCGATGCGGGCGATGTAAATCGGTTCGGGTTCGCCCTGAACACAATATTCTTCAAAGCGAACAAACGCTTCCATGCGGTGCTTTTCGCGGCCGACGGTTTCTGCCCATTGCGCCCACTGCATCACGTCGGGGTGGCCGTAGTCGCTGAGAATGTTCGGGCGGCCGGGTTGCGCCAAAACGAGGCGGACAATGCGCAAAAACGTGTCGGGCATGTCTTTGTCGTTGATTAAAAAGCCGTAAATCAGCGTTTGGATGCCGCGATTGCCCAGCTGCCGCCGCAAACGGTCGAGCACGCGTCCGGCATGTTCGGGGCAGCCGGCCACGGATACGGTGTGGCCGAACAAATCGGCATCGCTCGGATCGGCGGTGATGTGCACGCAATCGGGCGGATATTTGCCGGCATAGACGGTAAACACCGCGCTGAGCAGGCCGTCGAAGCTGCCGTCGTAAATCAGGGTGTATCGGTCGGGTGTGGTCATGATTTTTTGGGGAGACGGAGAGGCCGTCTGAAAAATTCATCGGAAAAAGGATGGGACGGATTCGGTTTTCAGACGGCCTGTCATCCGAACAAATCCCCCTGTACCGCATCGCTCTGCATGAATTTCGAGCGGGTCTGCTGCAATAGCAGGCCGCGCAGGTTCGGGCTGTCGATTAGAGCGGCGTAGCGGTTGGGTTCGGGCAGGGTAATGAAATAGCGTGCGCGGTTGAGGGCGATGCCCATTTTGGACAACTGCGCCCAGGTCAGCATACGGAACCGCCGCGCCTGCACGATGCGTTTGGCCGATTTCACGCCGATGCCGGGCACGCGCAAAACCATTTCCAACGGTGCATGCTGCAAGGCCACGGGGAAATAGGCTCGGTGGCGCAGCGCCCAAGCCAGTTTGGGGTCGAAATCCAAATCGAGAAACGGCTGTTCGCGGTCGAGTATTTCGTGGTCGGCGAAACCGTAAAACCGCATCAGCCAGTCGGCCTGGTACAGACGGTTTTCGCGCCGCAGCGGCACTTGCGCCGACAGGGGCGGCAGGCGGCTGTCTTCCAGCACCGGTACATAGCCCGAGTAATACACGCGCTTGAGGCCGTAGTTTTGATAGAAGCGTCCGGCGGCGTGGATGATTTGGCGGTCGTTTTCACCGCCCGCGCCGATAATGAGCTGCGTACTTTGCCCCGCCGGCGCGAATTTCGGTGTGGATTTGATGGTTTTGCGACTGTCGGCGGTGGCGGCGATTTCGTTTTTGACAAACAGCATCTGGCGGGTGATGTCGGTGTGTTTTTTTTCGGGCGCGAGCCGTTCCAAACCGGATACGGTGGGGATTTCCATGTTGATGCTGAGGCGGTCGGCGTAGCGTCCGGCCTCCTGCAGGATTTCGTCCGAGGCTTTGGGAATGGCTTTGAGATGGATGTAGCCGTTGAAACGGTGTTCGGTACGCAGTTTTTTGGCGATGCGCACCAAACGTTCCATGGTGTAGTCGGCGTTTTTGAAAATCCCCGAACTGAGAAACAGCCCTTCGATGTAATTGCGCCGGTAAAAACTCATGGTCAGATCAACCACTTCCTCCACCGTAAACGCGGCGCGCGGCACGTCATTGCTGCGGCGCGACACGCAATAGGCGCAATCGTAGATGCAGTGGTTGGTCAGAAGGATTTTCAAAAGCGACACGCAGCGGCCGTCTTCGGTGAAACTGTGGCAAATGCCCGCGCGTGACGAATTGCCCAGGCCGCCGTCGTTTTTGCGCGAACCGCCGCTGGAGGAGCAGGAAACATCGTATTTGGCCGCATCCGCCAAAATCGCCAGCTTGCGGTTGATTTTATCGTAATCCATATTAAAACTAAGAAAAATATTATTTATGGATTATAAAATATAATTTTTATTTAGTCTTGTAAGATTTTATTTAGTTTGTGGGCAGAAAAAGGCCGTCTGAAAATTTTCAGACGGCCTTTCGCATAATAAATTGCCGGTTCCGGAAAAAATCAGTAAAGGATGGCTGATACAGAACAGCACTGCATGCGTATTTTCCGGTTTTTTATGATGCCGTCTGAACAATCCGGTTTCTGCCGTAAGGAATGATGGATGAGAGATTTTTGAATATTTTTGGGTTTTACAAAAGTCTCATGCCGTCTGAAAACGTTCAGACGGCATGTTCAAATGATTGGGCAGGTATGGTTGGCACAGCCTTATCCTGCCGTTTTCAGACGGCCTACAACAGGAAAATCGTGGCCAAACCCAAGAAAATCAGGAAACCGCCCGAGTCGGTCACGGCGGTAATCAGCACCGAGCTGCCCAGCGCGGGGTCGCGCCCGGCTTTGTCGAGCACGACCGGAATCAGTACGCCGACGGCGGCGGCCAAGAGCAGGTTGAGCGTCATGGCGGTAACCATGACCAAGCCGATGCCCAAATTGTCGTAAAGCAGCCACGACACCAAGCCCATCACGCTGCCCCAAATCAGGCCGTTGACGAGGGCTACGCCGACTTCTTTTTTCAGCAGTTTGCCGGCCTGAATGCCGGTGATTTGTCCCATCGCCATCGCGCGCACAATCATGGTGATGGTTTGGTTGCCCGAGTTGCCGCCGATGCCGGCGACAATCGGCATGAGCGCGGCGAGCGCGACGATTTTTTCGATGCTGCCTTCAAACGCACCGATGACGCGGCTGGCGAGAAAGGCGGTGCAGAGGTTGACGGCGAGCCACATCCAGCGGTTTTTCACCGAATCCAGAATCGGTGCGAACAAATCTTCCTCTTCCTGCAAACCGGCCATGTTCAACATGTCGGCATCGGATTCTTCACGAATCACGT
The DNA here is from genome assembly GCF_047837985.1 of Neisseria sp. CCUG12390. GTDB lineage: Bacteria > Pseudomonadota > Gammaproteobacteria > Burkholderiales > Neisseriaceae > Neisseria. The sequence goes on along the minus strand of NZ_CP181244.1, from coordinate 2,295,741 downwards.
CGACGATTTCGTCGATGGTGATGCGGCCGATGAGTTTTTTGTTTTCGTCGATAACGGGCGCGGTCACCAAGTCGTAGCGTTCGAACGCCTGCGCCGCCTCTTCGACGTTGTCGTCGGGACGGAAGCGCACGACATCGGTGGCCATCACGTTTTCCACCAATTCCTCGGGGTCGGCCACCAAGAGGCTGCGGATGGGCAGCACGCCTTTGAGAATGTCGTTTTCGTCCACCACGAAAATCTTGTCGGTGTGGTCGGGCAGGCTCTCAAAACGGCGCAGGTAACGCAGCACCACTTCACAAGCCACGTCGGCGCGGATGCTGACGAGTTCGAAGTCCATAATCGCGCCGACTTGGTCGTCTTTATACGACATCGCCGCCTGAACCTGCGCGCGCTCTTCTTCGTCACGCGTTTGCAGGGCTTCGTACACCACTTGGTGCGGCAAATCGTCGGCCAGCTCCGCCAGTTCGTCGGCGTCCAAATCATCGACGGCGGCCAAAAGCTCGTCTTTGTCCATCGATTCAATCAGCGTTTCGCGGACGGAATCGGATACTTCCAGCAACACTTCGCCGTCGTCTTCGGGCGCAACCAAGAGCCAGACAATGTTACGCTCGCGCGGCGGCAGCGATTCGAGCACGTCGGCCACGTCGGCAGGGTGAAGCTCGGCGAGCAAAGCCGACAATTCGGTCAGCTTGATGCGCAGGGTTTCGTCTTCAAGGGGGATGCCCGCTTCGATTTGCGGGAAGGCGGGTTCGAGAATTTCGCACAGCGCGTGGATGTGGTCGAAATCGGCGGCAATGCGCTCAACGTCGCTTCCGTCGGTTTCGGCTGCTTCAGGGATTGGGTATTCGGGTTTGTGGCTCATAAATGCTCCGCCCGCCGTGCGGTGGAACATTCGGCGGGATTATTGGGGATGGTGTCGGATGGTGTGTTCGGTTGTTTTGATTAATGAACGACTGGGAAGGTCCATAACAATTAAGCCTGCGTGAGGCGGGAGTGACAAACGGAGCGTATTCTACACTTTTTTGTTGCGGTTTACTATTCTTTACATCAGGGATTTGCGGTAAGGCCGTCTGAAAATTTTCAGACGGCCTGTGATTTTATTGCAGCAAGATGACCGTTTGATGAAGGAGTTTGGTGGTTGAAGGAAGGAATGTAGGTACGATTAGCCGCCGCAAGCGGCGTAACCGTACATGCAACTGAATTCCCTTTTACAAATAGGTTTCAAATTTTCACCGGCCGGAATCCGTTGGTAAGGTATTCTGCCAAAGTTTAGTAATAAATCTTTGATTTTTTTTCAAGCCGCTGGGTCATCCGTACGATTACGCCGCTTGCGGCGGCTAATCGCATCTATGATTTTTTTCAGCGGTGAAGCAAGCCGATATTGTTGATATTGATACTGCAACAGGCCGTCTGAACAACTTTTCAGACGGCCTGCTGACAGATGACAATCGGTTTATTTCATTTCCAACACGCTCAAGCCCGACAAGTCGGCGAAGCTGCGGTCGCGCACGATTTGGCAGAAGTTGCCGAGATAGCTTTTGTTCACGTCTTCCGTGCGCATGGCGGCGTAGAGTTCGCTTCTGAGGCCGTCTGAAGTGATTTTGCACGAGGTCACGTAGCCTTTTTCCAAATACGGCATGACCGTCCAATACGGCAGCGCGGCCAAACCGCGGCGGCTGGCAACGAGTTGGATAATGGCAATGGTCAGCTCGCTGTGGCGGCGCGGCGGGTTGATGCCTTTCGGCTGCAAGACTTTTTTCACCAAATCGAGCATGTCGTCGGGGACGGGGTAGGTAATCAGCGTTTCACCGGCAAAGTCTTCCGCGTTCCAAACCGCTTTGGCGGCCAACGGGTGATCTTTGGCGCAAATGCCCACCATTTCGTAAGAGAACAGCGGAAAATAGGTAATGCCGGCTTGCGGTTCGGCTTCGGAAACGATGGCAACATCGGCACGGTGTTGCAGCAGCAGGCCGACAGGGTCGACGTGGAAACCGGAAACGATGTCCAATTCGACTTGCGGCCACAGCGGGCGGAATTCGCCCATTGCGGGCATCAGCCAGTCGAAACAGGTGTGGCACTCGACCGCCACGCGCAACTCGCCCGCTTCGCCTTCGATGATTTGCGCCAAATCGCGTTCGGCAGCGGCCACTTGCGGCAGTAAGTCGCGCGCCAGTTGCAACAGGCGTTCGCCGGCGGGCGTGAAACGCAGCGGCGTGGATTTGCGCTCGAACAGCGGCGTCCCGTAATAGTTTTCCAAGGCGCGGATTTGGTGCGACAGGGCGGACTGGGTCAGGAATACGCGCTTGGCCGCCAGGGAAACGCTGCCGGTTTCTTCCAATGCCAGCAGGGTTTTCAAGTGTCGCAGTTCAATAATCGAATCCATGGGCGTTTCCGTTTCAGACGGCCTGTGTCGTGAAAACGGAAATATTAAAATAATTCATGTTGCCGTGCAAATGATTGATAATGCAGCGGCGGCAGTCGGGCGGACTGTTTTCGGATAAAATGCACGGCTTTAAGATTTAGAGAATTTCAGCGGAAAGGAATCGATATGGCGACGCGTCAGGAAATATTGGATTGGTGCCGTGACACTTTGCAAGTGAATGCGTTCAAAGACTATGCACCCAACGGATTGCAGGTCGAGGGGAGGGAAACAGTCGGCAAAATTGCGACCTCGGTGACCGCCAGCAAGGCGGCCATCGATTTCGCCGTTGCGCAAAACGCGGATATGCTGCTGGTGCACCACGGCATGTTTTGGAAAAGCGAGCCATTGACCATTACCGGCTGGAAAAAAGAGCGTATCGAAACATTATTGCAACACCGAATCAATATGGCCGGCTACCATCTGCCTTTGGACGCGCATCCTGAATGGGGCAACAATGCGCAATTGGCGGCGTTGTTGGGCTGGGAGTTGGATTATCAGTGCGGCGAGCAAAATCTGTTGAACATAGGCCGTCTGAAAACGCCGCAAACTTTACGGCAGCTTTCAGACGGCATGGAACAGGCATTAAGCCGCAAGCCGGTTGCGGTGGGCGATATGGATAAAGAAATCAGGCGTATTGCCTGGTGTACCGGCGGTGCGCAGGGATTTTTTCAGACGGCCATAGACGAAGGTGTCGATGCTTATGTAACAGGTGAGATTTCCGAAGCGCAATACCATCTGGCCAATGAGTGCGGCGTAGCGTTTGTCAGCGCAGGCCACCATGCGACCGAGCGTTACGGCGTACGGGCATTGGCGGAGGCTGTCGGGCAGGTTTTCAATGTGGCGGTCTGCCATTTCGACGAAGCAAATCCCGCCTGAACATTGAGAAATATCACAAAATCTTTACCTTATTTTAAATAATGCTTTGAGTATTACGGCAAACTAGGTAGAATTACATTGTTTAATGGCTCGGTATTCCCAAAATTTTTAGGACGACTGAATAATGGATAATCAAGAAATCAATAGCGGCCGCCGCCGTTTCCTGACGCTTGCAACATGCGGCGCAGGCGGTGTGGCCGCCTTGGGCGTAGCAACGCCTTTCGTGGCGAGCTTCTTCCCTTCGGAAAAAGCCAAAGCCGCCGGTGCTGCCATCGAAGTCGATGTCAGCAAAATCGAAGCCGGTCAGATGATGACCGCCGAATGGCAGGGCAAGCCGATTTGGATTGTTAACCGTACGGAACAGCAGCTGAGCGATCTGAAAACGTTGGACAGTCAGGTTGCCGACCCGAATTCAGACGCGGAGCAACAGCCTGAATATGCGAAAAACGAAACCCGTTCGATTAAACCGAACATCTTGGTCGCCATCGGTATCTGTACCCACTTGGGCTGTTCGCCGACCTATCGTCCCGACATCGCACCTGCCGATTTGGGTGCAGATTGGAAAGGCGGTTTCTTCTGCCCTTGCCACGGTTCGAAATTCGATATTGCAGGCCGTGTGTACAAAGGTGTTCCTGCGCCGACCAATCTGGTCGTGCCGCCTTACAAATATCTGAGCGATACGACCGTTTTGGTGGGCGAAGACTAAGAATAAGGAACTGAACATGACAAACCAAACCAATAACAAAGCAAAAGCATTGTTGGACTGGGTGGATGCTCGTTTTCCGCTGACCAAAATGTGGAATGAGCACCTGGCTCAGTATTATGCGCCCAAAAATTTCAACTTCTGGTATTACTTCGGTTCGTTGGCTTTGCTGGTGCTGGTGATTCAAATCGTCAGCGGCATTTTCCTGACCATGAACTACAAGCCCGACGGCAACTTGAATGCCTACCATCTGCCTGCGGCCTTTACCGCAGTGGAATACATCATGCGCGACGTGTCGGGCGGCTGGATTATCCGCTACATGCACTCTACCGGCGCATCATTCTTCTTCATCGTCGTTTACCTGCATATGTTCCGCGGCTTGGTGTACGGTTCGTACAAAAAACCCCGCGAACTGGTATGGGTATTCGGTTCGCTGATTTTCCTGGCTTTGATGGCGGAAGCCTTTATGGGCTACCTGCTGCCTTGGGGGCAGATGTCGTTCTGGGGTGCGCAGGTGATTATTAACCTGTTTGCCGCCATTCCGGTCATCGGCCCTGATTTATCTACTTGGATCCGCGGTGACTTTAACGTTTCTGATGTCACGTTGAACCGTTTCTTTGCCTTGCACGTGATTGCCGTACCCTTGGTGTTGATCGGTTTGGTTGTGGCGCACGTGATTGCCTTGCACGAAGTGGGTTCCAACAACCCTGACGGTGTGGAAATCAAAAAGCTGAAAGACGAAAACGGCGTACCTTTAGACGGCATCCCTTTCCATCCTTACTACACTGTCAAAGACATTTTGGGCGTAGTGGTGTTCTTGATTGTCTTCTGCGCCGTGATGTTCTTCGCACCTGAAGGCGGCGGTTATTTCTTGGAAAAACCGAACTTTGACGCGGCCAATCCGCTGAAAACGCCGGCCCACATTGCTCCGGTATGGTATTTCACTCCGTTCTACGCGATTTTGCGTGCGGTTCCTTCATTCTTGGGAACGCAGGTTTGGGGTGTGATTGCGATGGGTGCTGCCGTGGTATTGATTGCCCTTTTGCCTTGGTTGGATAAAGGTGAAGTGAAATCCATCCGCTACCGTGGTCCGATTTTCAAAACCGCTGTGGTCTTGTTTGTGATTTCATTCATCGGCTTGGGTATTTTGGGTGCGTTGGTGGCAACCGATACCCGTACTTTGGTAGCACGCATCCTATCGATTGTTTATTTTGCCTTCTTCTTGGGTATGCCGTTCTATACCAAACTGGATAAAGACAAACCGGTTCCAGAACGCGTAACCATGAGTACGACCAAACAGAAAGTCATGTTCTTTGTTTATGTGGCAATTACCCTGATTGGCTCGTATCTGTTTGCAGTGAATATCTAATGAGGGCAGCGAAAATGAAACAAACACTTAAAAACTGGTTTGCTGCCTTATTATTGGCAGTGCCGATGAGTGCGGCTGTTGCGGCTGGCGGACATGCAACGTATGAAAAAGTCGATATCGACTTACGTGATCAAGTCAGCCTGCAACGAGGCGCGCAGATTTTCACCAACTATTGCCTGTCTTGCCATTCGGCAACCGGTATGCGTTTTAACCGCTTGAAAGACATTGGTTTGACTGATGATGAAATCAAGAAAAACCTGATGTTTACTACCGATAATGTGGGTGACGTGATGTTGTCTGCCATGCATCCTAAAGACGGTGAAAAATGGTTTGGCGCAGCGCCGCCGGATCTTACCTTAATTGCCCGGTCGCGCGGTGCGGATTATCTGTATGCCTATATGCGCGGCTTTTATAAAGATCCGACCCGCCCTAACGGCTGGAACAACACCGTGTTCGACAAAGTCGGCATGCCGCATCCTTTGTGGGAGCAACAAGGTGTGAAAGCGGTTGAGTTGGATGACAAAGGTCAACCGATTTGGGTGGAAAACGAGCATGGTGTGAAAGAACCGAAACTCTACTGGGAGTCAACCGGTCTGCATTCGCGTCGTTTGCCTAACGGTAAAGTCATTGAAAAAGAGTATGACGAGTATGCGCGTGATTTGGTGAATTTCTTGGTTTACATGGGTGAACCTGCGCAGCTGCAGCGTCATCGTACCGGCTACATCGTGATGATTTTCCTGCTTGCTGTGATGCTGCCTTTGGCTTATTTCCTGAAGAAAGAATTTTGGAAAGACGTTCATTAAACAAGCCGTATGAAAATCAAAAAGCAAGTCCGTCATCGGACTTGCTTTTTTTGTGTCATCAATCAAGTAAGGATAAGTTAGAAATATTTATTAAAAACAGAATCTTATATTGTGTTAATGGATTTAAAACACGCAATCGTATATAATCTCACAATTAACTTTATATATAGACCGTCTGAAAGACGGTATGTGAGGAGCCAAACGCTATGATGACTTTATATTCAGGCATTACCTGCCCGTTTAGTCAGCGATGCCGTTTCGTCTTATACGAAAAGGGCATGGATTTTGAAATTAAAGATGTGGATATTTTCAATAAACCGGAAGATTTGGCGGTGATGAACCCGTATAACCAAGTTCCGGTATTGGTTGAGCGCGATTTGATTTTGTACGAATCAAATATTATCAACGAATATATTGACGAACGTTTCCCTCATCCGCAATTGATGCCGGGCGATCCGGTAATGCGTGGCCGTGGCCGCTTGGTTTTGCACCGTATGGAAAAAGAACTGTTCAGTTTGGTGCAAACTCTGGAAAATGCCGAAGCCACCAATAAAGAACAAGCCAAAGCGCGTGAAGCAATCGGTAACGGCCTGACCTTGCTGGCTCCGGCTTTTTCTAAAAACAAATATATTTTAGGCGATGAGTTTTCAATGATTGACGTTGCCTTATCGCCTTTGTTGTGGCGTCTGGATTATTATGACATCAAGTTGGGTAAAACCGCTGCGCCGCTGCTGAAATACGCCGAGCGTATTTTCCAACGTGAAGCCTTTATCGAAGCCCTGACGCCGGCTGAAAAAGCCATGCGCCGTTAATCGCTGATTTTAAGGAGGGCAGATGACTGCCAGCACCAAACCTTATTTAATCCGTGCCTTATACGAATGGTGTCTGGATAATGACCAGACGCCGCATATTGTGGTATGGGTAAACGAACATACCCGTGTTCCGATGCAATATGTGCGTGAAAATGAAATTGTTTTGAATATAGGCCAAACTGCCAGCCATAATCTGAATATTGATAACGAATGGATTAATTTTTCCGCCCGTTTCGGCGGCGTGGCTCACGATATTTGGATTCCGGTCGGACACGTCGTCAGTATTTTCGGAAGGGAGAGCGGTGAGGGTATGGGGTTTGAAGTGGAACCTTATGTGCCTGAACAGGCCGGTAAAACAACCGGACAAAAAACCGAGGTTGAAGCAGAAAGCAAACCAAAAAAAGGTTTGAAGCTGGTTAAGTAAAGAACCTTCCCAAAAGCATCAAAGGCCGTCTGAAAAATGTTTTCAGACGGCCTTTGCTTTATAAAAGAATAATAAAAAGAGCAACAGGAATTAGCGGTTGCCCTTTTATGGTCAGGTTTACAGATTACCCAAAATAATCCGCAAAACGCGGCGTAACGGTTCGGCGGCGCCCCACAATAATTGGTCGCCGACGGTGAACGCGCTGATGTATTCGCCGCCCATTCCCAGTTTGCGGATACGGCCGACAGGTACGGTCAGCGTGCCGGTAACGGCGGCGGGGGTCAGGTCGTTCATGCTGGCTTCTTTTTGATTCGGCACCACCTTTACCCAATCATTGGCTTCGGCCAAAATGCGTTCGATTTCTTCTACCGGTAAATCTTTTTTCAGCTTCAGCGTAATGGCTTGGCTGTGGCAGCGCATTGATCCGATGCGTACACATAAACCGTCAATCACGATTGGCTGTTCGGTGCCCAAAATCTTGTTGGTTTCCACGCCGCCTTTCCATTCTTCTTTGGATTGGCCGTTGCCTAAGTCGGCATCAATCCAAGGAATCAGGCTGCCGGCCAAAGGTACGCCGAAATTGGCTTTGGGATAGTCTTCGCTGCGCAGGAAGTCGGAAACTTTTCGGTCGATGTCCAAAATGGCGCTGGAAGGGTCGGCCAATTCTTCGGCCACTTGCGCTTTGATGGCACCCATGCCTTCAATCAGTTCACGCATATTTTTCGCGCCTGCACCGGAGGCCGCCTGATAAGTCATGCTGGTGGCCCATTCGACCAAGCCGTTTTGGAACAAACCGCCCAGTGCCATCAGCATCAGGGAAACAGTACAGTTGCCGCCGATATAGTTTTTTACGCCGTTTTTCAGGCCGTCGTCGATAACGTTGCGGTTTACCGGATCTAAGACGATAATGGCGTCATCGGCCATACGGAGAGAAGAGGCTGCATCAATCCAGTAGCCGTTCCATCCGCTGTCGCGCAGGGGTTGGAATACGGCTTTGGTATAATCGCCGCCCTGACAGGTAACAATGATGTCCATTTTGGCCAGTTCGGCCACGTCGTTGGCATCCAACAGAGTTTTCGCTGCCTGACCGAAATCAGGGGCGGCGCCGCCGGCATTGGACGTGGTGAAAAAATACGCTTCGGGAATGTGGGCGAAGTCGTTTTCTTCTTTCATGCGTTGCATCAATACCGAGCCGACCATGCCGCGCCAGCCAACGAACCCTACTTTCATTCTGTGCTCCTTGAGGAAAATTGTTAACAAAATTCTGAAATGAGTGAAATAGGTGTTTTAACGCCGTCTGAAAAAAATGTAAAGGTTTTATTGAATTTTTTTGCAAATACGTACATATGCGTGTTTGAATTTCATCAAAAGGTGAATATATGAATGATTTGAACTTCACGCCGTCTGAAATGGTGGAGCCGCAGATTGAAGTTGATTTGGCATCGCCGATGAAGCGGATTGGGGCGTTTTTATTGAACAGTTTGTTGAGTGTTGCCGCGTATATCCCGCTGATTGTTTCGGTACTTTCCGGTGAGGGCGGATACTTGCAGCGTGCCAATGCGACGGAAGAACTGATGTTGCCCGAACCCGACATGACTTGGTTGATGACCGGTATTGTCGTATTGGTGGTGTATGGTGCGGTGCAGATTTATTTTATGAGCCGGGACGGTCAATCATTGGGTAAGAAAATATTGGGTATCCGGGTGCTGAAAACCGATGGGACCAATCCGGGCTTTTTTGGTACGGTACTGATGCGTGAAGCGGCGTATTACTTTTTGCTGGGCTTGGCAGCGGGTGTCATCGCTTATGCCGTTCAGTCGGTTACAGGAAATCCGAAAATGTTCGACCTGTTGAGTAACCTTTTGCAAATCGTTGCTTATGCGGTGTGCTTGGTGATGCTGTTCAACGTGAAGAGTGACCGCCGCACTTTACAGGATTATTTGGCCAATACTGTGGTGGTTCAATTGCCTAAGGCTTGATGAGTTGAGGCCGTCTGAAAGTTTCAGACGGCATGATTGGGGAAGCTATGCTGGGTGCGGTTATTGGCGATATTGTCGGTTCGCCGTTTGAATTTGATCCTTATAAAAATACCGATTTCGAGTTGTTTCGATCAGATGCTGATTTTACCGATGATACGGTTTGCACGGTCGCAGTGGCCGATTGGGTAAACCGGGGCTGTCAGGATAATTTGGCTGTTATTTTGCAAAATTGGTGCCGGCGTTATCCGAATCCTAAAGGCGCATACGGTGCTCGTTTTCGTGAATGGATTTTTTCAGAGAATCCGCAGCCGTACGGCAGCTGGGGCAATGGTTCGGCCATGCGGGTATCGGCGGTGGGATGGGCTTTTGATAATTTGGATGACGTTTTGCATTATGCTGGACAATCGGCCGCAGTGACGCATAACCACCCTGAGGGCATCAAAGGTGCCCAAGCTGTGGCGGCAGCGGTTTATTGGGCAAGAAAAGGGAGAGATAAGGCGTTTATCCGCAGGCAAATTGCCGATAGGTTCGGTTATGATTTGAACAGAAACTGCGACGACATCCGTCCGAATTATCGGTTTGACGAAAGTTGCATGGGGACGGTACCGCAAGCCTTGATTGCGTTTTTAGATAGCGAAAATTTCGAACATGCATTGCGTCTGGCTGTCTCGTTGGGTGGCGACAGCGATACTTTGGCAGCCATAACAGGCAGCGTTGCCGAAGCGTATTATCAACAGATTCCGGAGGATATTAAGAAGAAGGCATTAGCCATTGTACCTGATGAGATGCAGGAAATTTTGTTGGGAATGAAGAGATGAGGCCGTCTGAAAGAGTCAGCCGTTCGTTGTTTAGGTATTAAAAGCCAATAAAAAAGCCTTGTCTGAGACAAGGCTTTTTTAAAACTGGTGGAGGTAAGCGGGATCGAACCGCTGACCTCTTGCATGCCATGCAAGCGCTCTACCAACTGAGCTATACCCCCCTAGGAAAACGAGTTGAAATCATCATTTCAACTCGTTAGAACTGGTGGCGAATCAGGGATTCGAACCCCGGACACAAGGATTATGATTCCTCTGCTCTAACCGACTGAGCTAATTCGCCGTTTCGTGAAGTGGCTATTATATGTTTTTTTGCACGGTTGGCAAGAGTAAACGTTGAAAATTTTTATTGATGATTGATTTTAAATGGTAAAAATACAGTCAACAGATTGAGGCAGGCCGTCTGAAAAGTTTCAGACGGCTTGTGTTTTTTAAAGTTTATGACTGATGTCTCCGAATTGAAAACCTGGCCAATCCGTATCGATGTGCTTACCGAATGCGATCACTTTGAATAACTCTCCCATTTCGTGTTGATTCAGCAATTTCTGTACTGCCGCAGCTTCGCGTAAATAGGCAGCCGAACCTACATCGCCGACGGCGGCCAATAAATCGGTTATGCCCAAATTGATAAGAAAGTGTGCCTGTGTGGTGTAGCCGATGAAGTCCAATCCGGCGTCCGTAGCTGCTTGGGCGATGTCGGTGAAATTGACATGGGCAGTCAGATCGGTCAGGCCAACGTGAAAAAACGGGTCATGAATGGTGTGGTGGCGGTAATGGCCGATTAAAGTGCCGTCGTTACGTTGGGGGTGGTAATACTGCGCGGCATCAAAGCCGTAGTCAATCCAAATCATCGCGCCGCGCGATAATTTTTCTGAAAGCGTGCGGATAAATGCGTGTTGTGTCGGATGAAGTTCGCTGGTGTAGCCGTCGATTTGTGGGAAATATTGTTTGGCAGCCGCTATGAGATTTGCGGATTGCAGGGGTTGGGCAGTTTGAGTGAATTGCCGGTTGGTCATGCTGACGCCGATTTGGTGGAAAGCGTCCGATTCGTAGCGTATCCGTTCGACGGGCATGGCATCAAGCACTTCATTGCCTAAAAGGATACCGTCGAATGTATCAGGCAGGGTTGAGAGATGAGTGACTTTTGCTGCTGACTCGGGGGGGAGGTGCTGTTCTATCCATGAACGTTGGCGTTGTGCCAGCTCGGCAGATAATTCAATGATGTAATAATGGTTGAGGCCGTCTGAAAGGCTGGGAATCAAATCGGCGGCCAATTGTCCCGTGCCTGCGCCGAATTCGTAAATATTTCCCGCGGTTTGCGGTAAAAGCCCGTTGAGTTGGCGGGCAAGTGTTTGGGCAAATAAAGGAGAAAGCATCGGGGCGGTAACAAAATCTCCGGATGTACCGATTTTTCGGCTGCCGCCGGTGTAGTAGCCGAAAGAGGGATGATACAGAGCCAGTTCCATGAAGTTCGAAAACGGCAGCCAGTTGTTATTAGCGATGATTTTCTGCTCAATTTGCGCGCATAGTTGCCGGCTTGATTCAAGCGCATCATTGGACGGTTGTGGGAGGGACTGTGGCTTCATGACTGTTAGATAATGTAAAAATTTAGAATTTGCCGGGACATTATAGCCGTATCGGAAAGATGTAGGAATTTAATATTTAAACACAATATTTTGTGTATTTCTTTCTTATCAGATACTACATATTGTAGTTTTATTGCAATCGGGAATGGGTGATATGGTTTCTTGGGTTAGTGTATTGAATATATATTACTGTATTTTAACGGTTTTTTGATGATGTTTGACTGTGTTGTATGGGTGGGGGCGATTTGACCGAATTATCAAAATTTCTTATAGTGTAGCCTAGTGGGGTAAGGTGGGCGAAAGTGTCAGGATTACCCAAAATTTTATCAATCAGCGAAAGGGCGGAAACGTGTTTGGCGGTTCTCATGAATTGAGCATAGACAATAAAGGGCGGTTGGCCATTCCGGCTAAATTCCGCGACCTTTTGTCGCGCCAATACACGCCGTCGCTGGTGGTGACGCTGGATTCCCGCCAAAAGCTGCTGCTCTATCCGGAAGCGGAATGGGCGCGTGTTTCGGCGCAATTGCTGGGTATGAAAGTGGCAGGGAATCCCGTTTTGCAGCGTTATCAAAATTTGCTGTTGCACAATGCGGAAACTTTGGAATGGGACGGATCAGGCCGTATTCTGATTTCTGCCAATTTGCGCAAGCGTGTCGATTTCGATAAGGAAGTGACTTTGGTGGGTCGTGCCAACCGTTTGGAATTGTGGGGCCGCCAACAGTGGGAAGCCGAAATGGAGCAGGCTTTGGATATTGATCCTGACGAGCTGTCCTTCCAATTGAGCCAAACGGATTTGCAATTGTGAGCCAGGCTGGAAATTATCAACATGTCACCGTTTTGCTGCATGAAGCTGTCGATGGCTTGAATGTCCGTGAAAACGGTATTTACGTCGACGGCACATTCGGTAGGGGAGGGCACTCCCGCCTGATTTTATCGAAACTGGGTGCGGCAGGCCGTCTGATCGTATTTGACAAGGATCCCCAGGCCATTGAGGTTGCCAAGGCCTTGGCCGGGCAAGATAAGCGGGTAAGCGTGGTGCATGACGGTTTTGCTACTTTTCAGACGGCCTTGGATAAATTGGGCATTGAAAAGATTGACGGTGCTCTGTTTGATTTGGGTATTTCTTCGCCGCAAATCGACGAGGGGAGCCGTGGCTTCAGTTTCCGTTTTGACGCACCTTTGGATATGAGGATGGATCCGACCCGAGGCATGTCGGCGGCGGAATGGCTGGCGGTAGCAAGCGAACAAGATTTACATGAGGTGATTAAAAATTATGGTGAAGAGCGGTTTAGTCGCCAGATTGCGCGCGCCATTGTTGCAGCGCGTGAGGAAACGCCCATCGATACAACCCGCAAGTTGGCGCAGCTTGTGGCGCAAAACGTCCGTACTCGTGAGCGCGGACAAGACCCGGCGACGCGTACCTTCCAGGCAGTTCGCATCTTTATTAACCGTGAGCTCGAAGAAGTAGAAGCCGTATTGCCGCAGGTGGCAGGCCGTCTGAACGAAGGAGGCAGGTTGGCGGTAATAGCCTTTCATTCGCTGGAAGATCGGATTGTAAAGCAGTTTATGAAAAAATATTCCCAACATGCGCCGCTGCCGCGTTGGGCCGCAGTAAAAGAATCCGATTTGCCGAAGCCGCCTTTGGTTTTGGTAGGTAAAGCCATCAAGCCGGGCGAAACGGAAATATCGGCTAATCCTCGTGCACGAAGTGCCGTGTTAAGGGTGGCCGAACGTACCGGCGGCAGTTTTACTGCATCATAATCAATATACGGTTCATAAGGCCGTCTGAAAAATAGACTGTCTGAGACGAGATGAATAAATTAAACACTATTTTATTAGTTGCTGTTTTTCTCACGGGAATGGCGGTCGTGACGATACAGGATAAATCAAGGCAGCATTTTATCGCTTTGGACAAAGCGCAAAAACAGCAAATCAAACTTGAGCAGGATTATGCCCGCTTGAAGCTTGAGCAGGCGCGTTTGGCCAATCATAAATTGATTAAAGTCGCTGCCGAAAAGCAAAACCTCCAGCCTCCTGCTTCCGGTAATACGGTCATGGTGGAGAGGCGGGAACGTTAAATTGCCGACATGAAATAAAATAAATTCAGGGAAACGGTGATGCGCCGTGTGCGCACAAGTATTAAATATGAGAAGTTTAACATGTTGATTAAAAACGAATATAAACCGCAAATGATTCAAAAGCCGGTGAAAATCAAGAAACCCATCACCAGTGATGGGCGTATTTACTTGGTTTTAAGCCTGATTGCGATTGCTTTTGCCGTTCTGTTGGGGCGCGGTTTTTATTTGCAGACGAGCCAGCACGCATTTTTGAAAAGTCAGGGCGACCAGCGTTTTGTGCGTACTTTGAGCCTGCCGGCTTCGCGTGGCATGATTACCGACCGTAACGGAGCAACTTTGGCTTTGAGCGCGCCGACCGAATCTCTATATGCGATGCCTTCGGGTATGGATGAAATGCCGACTGCCGAACAAATGGCGCAATTGTCAGCGATTTTGGGTATGCCGGTCGAAACGATTGAAGAGCGTTTGAGTCGGAAGGATCGTGATTTCGTTTATTTAAAACGCCAGTTGAGCCAGGAAACAGCCGACACTATTACCGCATTGGGTATTAAAGGTTTGGGTTTTCAAAAAGAATTGAAACGCCATTATCCGATGGGTAATCTGTTTGCCCATGTGATCGGCTTTACCAATATCGACGGCAAAGGTCAGGAAGGCTTGGAATTGTCGCGTGAAGACAGTTTGCGCGGTGAGGACGGGGCTAAAGTGGTATTGCGCGACAATAAAGGCAATATCGTCGACAGCTTGGATTCTCCGCGCAACAGCGAACCTAAAAACGGCAATGATATGGTGCTCTCCCTTGACCAACGCATTCAGACTTTGGCTTATGAAGAATTGAACAAAGCCGTTGCGCATCACCAAGCCAAAGCAGGTACGGTGGTGGTTTTGGATGCGCAGACCGGTGAGATTTTGGCATTGGTCAACAGTCCTGCCTATGATCCGAATGTTCCAGGCAAGGCAAACAGCGAGCAGCGTCGCAATAGGGCTGTAACCGATATGATCGAGCCGGGTTCGACCATGAAGCCGTTTACCATTGCCAAGGCCTTGGATTCCGGCAAGGTTGATGCGGATGAAGTGTTCAACACCATGCCGTATAAAATCGGTAATGCCACCGTGCGCGATACCCATGTTTATCCTAGATTGGATGTGCGCGGCATCATGCAGAAATCTTCCAACGTCGGCACGAGCAAACTGTCGGCCATGTTTCAGCCTAAAGAAATGTATGATTTTTATCATGATTTAGGCGTGGGTGTGCGTATGCATTCGGGTTTTCCGGGTGAGACGGCCGGCTTGTTGCGCAGTTGGCGCAGATGGCAGCCGATTGAGCAGGCCACCATGTCTTTCGGCTACGGTTTGCAATTGAGCCTGCTGCAATTGGCGCGTGCTTACACCACCTTGACGCACGACGGTATTTTGCTGCCGGTCAGCTTTGAAAAACAGGCGGTTGCGCCTAAAGGCAAACGCGTGATGAAAGCCGAGACCGCGCGTAAGGTTCGCGATATGATGGTATCGGTAACCGAGCAGGGCGGTACGGGTACGGCCGGTGCGGTGGACGGTTTCGATGTCGGAGCCAAAACCGGTACAGCGCGCAAGCTGGTCGGCGGCCGTTATGTCGATAATAAGCACGTTGCTACCTTTATCGGCTTTGCCCCGGCCAAGAATCCGCGTGTGATTGTGGCGGTAACCGTCGATGAACCGACCAAAAACGGCTATTACGGCGGTGTGGTTGCAGGGCCTGTCTTTAAGGAAGTGATGGGAGGCAGCCTGAATATTTTAGGCGTATCACCAACCAAACCTTTGACGGAATTGAAGCAGAAAGCAAAAGCCTCCTAAATTTCAAGCCATAAAAGAGAAAATTATGTTCAGCAAGTTAGTTCCATTGGCTGAAACCGACTTACCTGCTCTGCTGTGTGAAAACGCAGCAGGGCGTTTGTTGCATTCAGACAGCCGTCAAATCAAAGCCGGCGATATTTTCATTGCCTGCCAAGGCGAATATACAGACGGCCGAAGCTATATCCCTGCAGCCATTGCCAACGGAGCGGCTTTTGTGTTTTGGGACGACGACGGTAAATTCCAATGGAATGCCGAGTGGAACGTGCCGAATCAGGGCATCAAAGACTTGAAACACCGTGCCGGTATTTTGGCTGCCGAAGTGTACGGCAATGTTTCAGACGGCCTCAGAGTGTGGGGCGTAACCGGTACCAACGGCAAAACCTCTATCACCCAGTGGTTGGCCCAAGCCGCTGATTTGTTGGGTGAACCCTGCGCCGTCATCGGTACGGTGGGCAACGGTTTTTGGGGCAGGCTTGAAGAAGCCACCCACACTACGCCCGACCCCGTGACCGTACAAACCTTACTGCACCGCTTTAAAAACCAGGGTGCAAAAGCAGTTGCGATGGAAGTATCCAGCCACGGCCTCGACCAATTCCGCGTCAACGGCGTACCGTTTCAGACGGCCGTATTCACCAACCTGACGCGCGACCATCTTGATTATCACGGTACGATGGAAGCCTACGGCGAAATCAAAGCGCGTCTGTTTTACTGGCAGGGCTTGCAACATGCCGTGATCAACGTGGACGACGGATATGGAGAGGCACTCGCAGGCCGTCTGAAAACCGAATGTCCCGAATTGCAGGTATACGGCTACGGTTTCAGCGAACAAGCCGACATCAAAATCGCCGCTTTCCAAGCGTCTTCAGACGGCATGAGCGTGGTTTTCGATACCCCGTGGGGCAAAGGCGAATGCAAAAGCCGTTTACTCGGTCGTTTCAATGCGCAAAACCTTGCGGCCTGTGTCGGCGTACTTTGCGCCAACGGTTATCCGCTGGATAAAGTGTTGAACGTATTGGCACAAATCCGTCCGGCTACCGGCCGCATGGACTGCATCATGAACAGCGGCAAACCTTTGGTCGTTGTCGATTACGCCCACACGCCCGATGCGCTGGAAAAAGCACTTGCCACCTTGCAGGAAATCAAGCCGCAAGCTGCAAACCTTTGGTGCGTATTCGGCTGCGGCGGCAACCGCGACCGCGGCAAACGCCCGCTGATGGGTGCGGCTGCCGCGGCCGGTGCGGATAAAGTCGTCGTAACCAGCGACAACCCGCGCATGGAAAATCCGCAAGACATCATCAACGACATTCTGCCCGCGGTAACCCATCCCGAAAAAGTCGAAGCCGACCGCCAAGCCGCCATCGAATACGCCGTAGCACATGCCGTCGCGAACGACATTATCCTGATTGCCGGCAAAGGGCATGAAACCTACCAAGACGTTCAAGGCGTGAAACATCATTTTTCCGATTTTGAAATTGCGGAAAACGCGCTGGACAAGCGTGGATAAAGAAAGGTTGGAACAGATGAAAATCACGACAGGTTTATATTTGGCCGCTTTGTTGGCCTTGGGTGCATGCGGCGGCCAAACGGCCGACAAACCCGCCGCGCAAGCAGAGGCCGGCAACGGCGAAGTATTCAAGTTCACCAAAACCAGCCACAGCGTCAATCCGCAATATACCCTATTCGGATTGCGCCATCTGGTTATGAACAACCGCACTTACGCAAAAAAATATTCTAAAAAGCATCCTGAGCAATGGAAGGTCGGCGAAGAACACTTCCGTCGTGCCGAAAATGCGTTCCAAACCGACCAAGTCGAAACGGCCGATGAAGCATTCCGCGCCGCGATGGAACAATATCAGGTCATTTTGAAAGCAGAAAAAGTACAAGGCTGATTTCAGACGGACTTGGTTGTCGAACAGGCCGTCTGAAAGCCGACAGGAAGATTTATGTTTCTGAAACCGCAAACCTTATTATTAATGGCAGCAGTCCTGCTGCTCGCCGCCTGCGGCACAGGCAAACTGCCGCGCCCCAATGCCGAAATCGCCGCCCTGCGCGCACAAATGCCGCCGGCCGAACAAAGCCTGATCAATCCTGTCAAAGACCACAGCTTCAGCGATACATGGAATGCCGCACGCAGCGGCGGGCGCAGACACGAAGGCGTCGATATTTTCGCCAAGAAAAACACCAAAATCCGCAGCACCACCGACGGCATCGTCACTAAAATCGGCAGAAATCGGCTCGGCGGCAAAATCATCGGCATCCAAGGCCCGGGCGCATGGCACTATTACGCCCATCTCAACAAATTTGCAGGCCTGAAATTACACGAACGCGTGAAAGCAGGCCAAACCATCGGTTATGTCGGCGACACGGGCAACGCCAAAGGCACACCGCCGCACCTGCATTACGGCGTTTATCTGCCAAGCGGTGCGGTTAACCCGTATCCGTTGATTGATCAGAATAAGTAGGTATGATGAGCGGCCACAGCCGCATAATCGTATGCAAACCGTTAAATTTCGGAAACATCATCGGAAACATCATCATTGTTGGAAGAAACACGAACCCAAAATGCAACCACTAGACCTAAACTTCATCTGCCAAGCCCTGAACCTGCCCATGCCGTCTGAAAACCAAGCGGTAACGCGCATTGTTACCGACAGCCGCGATATTCAAAGCGGCGATGTGTTTTTTGCACTCTCGGGCGAGCGGTTTGATGCGCATGATTTCGCGTCGGACGTTTTGGAACGCGGTGCGGCGGCGGCGGTGGTTTCGCGTGAAGATTGCGCGGCTTTGAAAGGTGCGCTGAAAGTGGGCGATACGCTGGAAGCCCTGCAAACCTTGGCAAAAGCGTGGCGCGACAATGTGAATCCGTTTGTGTTCGGCATTACCGGTTCCAGCGGCAAAACGACCGTGAAAGAAATGCTGGCCGGCGTGTTGCGCCACCGTTTCGGCGATGAAGCCGTGCTGGCGACCGCAGGCAATTTCAACAACCACATCGGCCTGCCGCTGACTTTGCTGAAACTCAACGCAAACCACCGCTATGCCGTGATTGAAATGGGCATGAACCATTTCGGCGAATTATCGGTTTTGACCCGAATCGCGCAGCCTGATGCCGCGCTGGTGAACAATGCCCTGCGTGCGCACGTCGGTTGCGGCTTCGACGGTGTGGGCGACATTGCCAAAGCCAAAAGTGAGATTTACGAAGGCCTGTCTTCAGACGGCCTTGCCCTGATTCCGTGCGAAGACGCGAATGTTGAGACGTTCAAGGCCGCGGCAGGCCGTCTGAAAACGCAGACTTTCGGTGCGGAAACCGGTGATGTCCATGCTGAAAATATCGTATTGAAGCCGCTGTCGTGCGAATTTGATTTGGTGTGCGGCGGCGAACGCGCGGCGGTGGTGCTGCCTGTTCCCGGCCGCCACAATGTCGCCAATGCCTGCGCCGCCGCGGCTTTGGCGCAGGCTGCCGGTTTGAGTCTGCAACAGATTTCAGACGGCCTGAAAAACTTCAGCAACATCAAAGGCCGTCTGCAAATCAAACAGGGCATCAAAGGCGCGACGGTGATTGACGATACCTACAACGCCAATCCCGACAGCATGAAAGCGGCGGTTGACGTATTGGCCGCTTTGCCTGCGCCGCGCGTGTTCGTGATGGGCGATATGGGCGAACTCGGCGAAGACGAAGCCGCCGCCATGCATGCCGAGGTCGGTGCGTATGCCCGTGACAAAGGCATCGAGCTGGCCTATTTCGTCGGCGACGACAGCGTAGAAGCGGCGGAAGCGTTTGGTGCGGACGGCTTGTGGTTTGCGGCGAAAGATCCGCTGATTCAGGTCATGCGCCACGATTTGCCGGAAAACGCGCATGTTTTGGTCAAAGGCTCGCGCTTTATGAAAATGGAGGAGGTGGTCGAAGCATTGGTCAATGCTGAAGCCGTCTGAACATTTCGGACAGCCGAACCTGTATCCGGCAAAGTGGAAAGCAATGTCGAAATGCAGGATTCGGAAATTTTGACTGGTGATGAAAATTTGAGGAGCGGAGTATTTCCGGTCCGACGGAAATCATCCTTTTTTGAAATGCCGTCTGAAAAATTTTCAGACGGCCTTGAATAATCAACCTTGCAGGGTAGCGGTGTTATCCTGCTGACAATAAAAGAAATAAGGAAGTAGTAATGTTTTTATGGCTTGCCCATTTCAGCGACTGGTTTTCCGCGCTGAACGTTTTCCAATACACCACGTTCCGTGCGGTGATGGCGGCATTGACCGCGCTGGTGTTTTCGCTGGTGTTGGGGCCGTGGACGATCCGCAAGTTGACGGCTCTGAAAGTCGGTCAGGCCGTGCGTACCGACGGGCCGCAAACCCATTTGGTGAAAAACGGTACGCCGACGATGGGCGGCTCGCTGATTCTGACGGCCATTGCCGTGTCCACCATTTTGTGGGGAAACTGGGCAAACCCGTATATCTGGATTCTGCTGGCGGTGCTGCTGGCAACGGGTGCGCTGGGCTTTTACGACGACTGGCGCAAGGTGGTTTACAAAGATCCGAACGGCGTGTCGGCCAGATTCAAGATGGTGTGGCAGTCGACCGTTGCGCTGCTCGCCGGTATTTTCCTGTTTTACGCGGCGGATCTGCCTTCCAGTACGGCGTTCATCGTGCCGTTTTTCAAACAAATCGCCTATCCTTTGGGCGGGGTCGGCTTTGTGGTGCTGACATATTTTGTCATTGTCGGTACGTCTAACGCGGTGAACCTCACCGACGGTCTCGACGGCTTGGCGGCGTTTCCGGTGGTATTGGTTGCCGGCGGTTTGGCGGTTTTTGCCTATGCCAGCGGCCACTCCGAATTTGCGCGCTATCTGCAGCTGCCTTATGTGGCCGGTGCCAACGAAGTGGTGATTTTCTGCGCGGCGATGTGCGGCGCGTGTTTGGGCTTTTTGTGGTTCAATGCGTATCCGGCGCAGGTGTTTATGGGCGACGTGGGTGCGCTGGCACTCGGTGCGGCACTCGGTACTGTGGCCGTGATTGTGCGTCAGGAAATCGTGCTGTTTATCATGGGCGGTCTGTTTGTGGTGGAAGCCGTTTCGGTGATGTTGCAGGTGGGTTGGTACAAACGCACGAAAAAACGCATTTTCCTGATGGCGCCGATTCACCACCATTATGAGCAAAAAGGGTGGAAAGAAACGCAGGTCGTGGTGCGCTTTTGGATTATCACGATTGTGCTGGTGTTGGTCGGATTGAGCACCTTGAAAATCCGCTGATTAAAACAAGCCGTCTGAATGCTTTATCGTTCAGGCGGCTTTGGATCAGCAGGACAGGGTGTCAACCTACCGTCTCAAATGGTATCGATCGGGAGAGGTGGATTATTTATATTTGCCTTACAAGGAATAATTTATTGAGTAAGGCTTTTTAATAGGCTGGTTTCAAAACAATAAAATAAAGAATGGTATGTGAATTAAATGATTGATGATTCTTTTATAAGTTACGCGGCAGGAATTTTAGGTGATACGGACAATGGTCTGAGTGGTGGGGAGATAGTTCGATATTGTAATGAATATGCTGTTCGCTACGATAAGAAAATACCTTACTCTGTATATCCTTTTCCTAAAGATAAAGGAAAACCAAAAAAAGCAACGGTTTTAGCCGAAAATTTACGGGCTTTTGAGCCTTCTCAGCAATTTTCCATTATTAAAGACCTATGTGCTAAACCGAAATTTACTGATAACAGCGAAGTGCTAGATTTGTCAGTTACGTTGTCATCCCGATACTCCCAGCTTTCAGAAGGGGATGGTGCTGTTAATGAGATAATTCAAGAAACTAAGCATTGGTTAGATAAATATCCTAATGTTTTGAAGCATTATCAGGCTGCTCTCCAAAAGAGAGAACATAATATTTATTCAAGAAATTTGTTGGATGATTTGAGACTTTCGTTAGAAGTTTTAATGAAGGAAATTTTCGGCAATGAAAAGGCATTAGAGAATCAAACTAAGGATTTAGGGCAATTTTTAGAAAATAATGGTATTTCTGCGGCCATAAGAAATCTTTATTCTACAGTCATAGGTAAATATAAAGATTACCAAAATAATAATGTTAAGCATAATGACAGCTCTCAAGCCATTGAAGTTGCTTTTCTGATAGAACTAACTACGGTATTGATGAGATTTTTAGTCCAATTGGATTTGCAGACAGCATCAAATAGACCAAATGAAAAAGTAGATGGGGATTGGTAAAATGAACTGGCAAAACCAAAAAATCTTAGTTGCCGGTCTAGGCGGCTCGGGCATTTCGATGATTGCGTTTCTGCGTCGGGAAGGGGCTGAAGTGGCGGCTTACGATGCGGAGCTGAAGCCCGAGCGCGTGGCGCAAATCGGCAAAATGTTCGACGGTTTGAAATTTTATACAGGCCGTCTGAAAGACGCGTTGGCGGAAGGCTTCGATACGCTGGCCATCAGCCCGGGCATCAGCGAACGCCAGCCTGATATTGCCGGATTTAAAGAAAACGGCGGCCGTGTGTTGGGCGACATCGAAATCTTGGCCGGCGTGTTGAACGCGCGCGGCGACAAGGTTGTCGCCATTACCGGCAGCAACGGCAAAACCACCGTGACCAGTTTGGCCGGCTATCTCTGCATCAAATGCGGGTTGGATACCGTGATTGCGGGCAACATCGGCACGCCGGTTTTGGAAGCCGAGTTGCAGCGCGAAGGCAGAAAAGCCGATGTGTGGGTGTTGGAGCTGTCGAGCTTCCAACTGGAAAACACCGAAAGCCTGCGGCCGACGGCGGCGACGGTGCTGAATATTTCCGAAGACCATCTCGACCGCTACGACGACTTGCTGGACTATGCGCACGCCAAAGACAAGATTTTCCGCGGCGAAGGCGTTCAGGTGTTGAATGCCGATGATGTGTTCTGTCGGGCGATGAAGCGTGCCGACCGTGCGGTACGGTGGTTTTCGATTGAGAAAGAGGCTGATTATTGGCTGGAACGCGAAACAGGCCGTCTGAAACATAGCAGCGATGATTTACTGGCAGCATCCGAGATTCCGCTGCAGGGTTTGCACAACGCGGCCAATGTTTTGGCTGCCGTCGCCTTGTGCGAGGCCGTCGGTTTGCCGAGAAAAGCATTGCTGGAACATGTGAAGACTTTCCAAGGCCTGCCGCACCGCGTGGAAAAAGTCGGCGAGAAAACCGGCGTGGTCTTTATCGACGACAGCAAAGGCACGAATGTCGGCGCAACCGCCGCCGCGATTTCGGGTCTGCAGAATCCGCTGTGGGTGATTCTGGGCGGCGTGGGCAAAGGGCAGGATTTTTCGCCGCTGAAAAACGTGTTGGCAGGCAAAGCCAAGGGCGTGTTGCTGATTGGCGAAGACGCACCGGTTATCCGTCGCGATTTGGCGGGCTGCGGGGTAGAAATGACCGATTGCGCGACCTTGGAGCAGGCGGTTCAGACGGCCTATGCGCAAGCCGAACCGGGCGACGCGGTGCTGCTCAGTCCGGCGTGCGCCAGCTTTGATATGTTTACAGGATACGCCCACCGTGCGGAAGTATTCGTTGAGGCATTCAAGGCTTTGTAGGCTTTTGCAAAAGCGGTTCGAACCGGCTATTGCCTTTAAAATAATGTAATTTTTTTCAGACGGCCTCCATGCGTTAGGCCGTCTGAACACTTTATCCATGCTGTAATGATTGTCCGATTATGAACTTATCTAAAATCCTCGACCGCCAGATTGTACGCAGCGGTCAAAAAATCGATGTGTCGCTGTTGTGGATGCTTATCCTGATGACGGCCTTCAGCCTGCTGATGATTTATTCGGCCTCGATTGCTTATGCGGCGGCAGAAGGGGGCGACCAGTATTCGTTTTTGTACAAACAGGCGCTTTTTGTGCTGCTGAGTATCTTGGTCTGCCTGCCGGTTTCGCTGTTTACCATGAATTTCTGGAAAAAAATCATGCCGTGGTATTTCGTCTTGTGCCTGATTTTATTGGCCGCGGTATTGGTGGTGGGGCGCGAAATCAACGGTGCGACAAGGTGGATCCACATCGGGCCGGTGAACCTTCAGCCGACGGAGATGTTCAAACTGGCAGCGGTGCTGTATTTGGCCAGCCTGTTTACGCGTAAGGCGGAAGTGCTGCAGCACTGGAAGCGCATGATTAAGCCTTCTATCCTCTTGGCCGTGGGGTTGGGGATGATTATGCTGCAACCGGATTTCGGCTCGTTTGTGGTGATTATGGTCATCATCTTGGGTATGTTGTTTTTGGCGGGATTCCCTTGGCGGTATTTTATCGTCCTGATCAGTGCGGTGGCGTTGTTGGGTGGTGTGATGATTATGGCGGCGCCTTACCGCATGGCACGCTTTGCCGGTTTTCTCGACCCGTGGGCAGATCCTTTGGGTAAAGGCTACCAGCTGACCCATTCCTTGATGGCGATTGCACGCGGGGAATGGCTGGGCGTGGGCTTGGGGGCGAGTTTGGAAAAACGTTTTTACCTGCCCGAAGCGCATACCGACTTTATTTTTGCCGTCATCGGTGAAGAATTCGGTTTTTTAGGCATGTGCGTGCTGGTGTTCTGCTACGGCTGGCTGGTGGTGCGGGCTTTGTCCATCGGTAAGCAGGCACGGGACTTGGATTTGATTTTCAGCGCGTACGTGGCCAACGGCATCGGCATCTGGCTCGGTATTCAGAGTTTTTTCAACATCGGTGTCAACATCGGAATTTTACCGACCAAGGGCTTAACCCTGCCGTTGATGTCTTACGGCGGATCTGCGGTGCTGGTTATGTTAATCTGTATGACGTTGTTGTTGCGGATTGATTATGAAAACCGCCAAAAAATGCGCGGTTACCACATAGAAGGATAGATTGGATGGGCGGCAAGACATTTATGCTGATGGCCGGCGGAACCGGCGGCCATATTTTCCCCGCATTGGCCGTGGCCGATTCGCTGCGCGCACAGGGGCATCATGTGATTTGGCTGGGCAGCGAAGGGGCGATGGAAACGCGCATCGTGCCGCAATACGACATTCTGCTGGAAACGCTGGCGATTAAAGGTGTGCGCGGCAACGGGCTGAAACGTAAGCTGATGCTGCCGTTTACCTTGTTCAAAACCATCCGCGCCGCGCAACGCATCATTAAAAAACACCGCGTGGCCTGCGTGGTCGGTTTCGGCGGTTTCGTGACGTTTCCCGGCGGTGTGGCGGCCAAACTGTGCGGTGTGCCGATCGTGATTCACGAGCAAAACGCCGTGGCCGGTTTGTCCAACCGCCAGTTGTCGCGCTGGGCGCAACGCGTGCTGTATGCGTTTCCGAAAGCGTTTGAACACGAAAACGGTTTGGTCGGTAATCCCGTCCGTGCCGACATTGCCAATCTGCCTTCTCCCGAAGAACGTTTTGCCGGAAGGACAGGCCGTCTGAAAATTCTGGTCATGGGCGGCAGCTTGGGGGCGGATGTTCTCAACCAAACCCTGCCGAAAGCATTGGCCTTGCTGCCCGAAAACGAACGTCCGCAAATGTATCACCAATCCGGCCGCAACAAATTGGGCGGTCTGCAGGCGGAGTATGATGCCTTGGGCGTAGAAGCCGAATGCGTCGAATTTATTACCGATATGGTTTCCGCTTACCGCGATGCCGATTTGGTCATCTGCCGCGCCGGTGCGCTGACGATTGCCGAACTGACTGCCGCCGGTGTGGGCGCATTGTTGGTGCCTTACCCGCATGCGGTGGATGACCACCAAACCGCCAACGCCCGTTTTATGGTGCACGCAGAGGCCGGGCTGCTGTTGCCGCAGCCTCAGCTGACGCCGGAAAAATTGGCAGAAATCTTAAGCGGGCTGACGCGCGGACAATGTCTGCAGTGGGCTTGCCGGGCACGAACCTTGGCTCTGCCGCACAGTGCCGACGATGTGGCCGCCGCCGCTATTGATGCTTCAATCTGAGCCTTGCGTTTAAGGCCGTCTGAAAAACCGGTTGCGTTTTCAGACGGCCTCGGATTCTGTGTTAATCATCCTTTACAATAAAACAATGGCGCATAACACGGCAGCCCTTTAGAATAACGCTTTCAAGCAAAAATCTGACTTCGGAACACAATCATGATGAAAAATCGAGTAACCAATATTCACTTTGTCGGCATCGGCGGCGTCGGAATGAGCGGCATTGCCGAAGTTTTGCATAATTTGGGTTTTAAGGTTTCCGGTTCCGACCAGTCGAAAAACGCCACGACCGAGCATTTGTCCGGGTTGGGCATCCAAGTGTATCCCGGCCATACCGCCGAACATGTCAACGGTGCGGACGTTGTCGTGATTTCTTCCGCCGTGAAGGCCGATAATCCCGAAGTGGTGGCGGCCAATGAGCAGCATATCCCCGTGATTCCGCGCGCATTGATGCTGGCGGAGCTGATGCGTTTCCGCGACGGCATCGCCATTGCCGGTACGCACGGCAAAACCACGACCACCAGCCTGACGGCCTCCATTCTGGCGGCTGCCGGCTTGGATCCGACCTTCGTCATCGGCGGCAAACTTACCGCCGCCGGTTCGAATGCGCGCTTGGGGCAGGGCGAATACATCGTAGCGGAAGCCGATGAATCAGACGCATCGTTTCTGCATTTGACGCCGATTATGTCGGTGGTGACCAATATTGACGAAGACCATATGGATACTTATGGTCACAGCGTAGAGAAACTGCACCAGGCATTCATCGATTTTATCCACCGTATGCCGTTTTACGGTAAAGCGTTTTTGTGCATC
Source organism: Neisseria sp. CCUG12390 (assembly GCF_047837985.1). Lineage (GTDB taxonomy): Bacteria > Pseudomonadota > Gammaproteobacteria > Burkholderiales > Neisseriaceae > Neisseria. Next base: position 2,269,336 of record NZ_CP181244.1, on the reverse strand, counting down.
GACAGCGAATATGTGCGGGCGATTGTACCGAAGGTGAGCAAACCTTTCGCCACTTACGGCTTGGATGATACCGCTGATATTTACGCCGCCGATATTCAAAGCATGGGTGCGCAAATGAAATTTACCGTGCACGTGAACATGAAAGGCCACGAACAAGAGCCGTTTGAAGTGGTGCTGAACATGCCTGGGCGGCACAACGTATTGAATGCTTTGGCAGCCATCGGCGTCGCCTTGGAAGTCGGCGCTTCGGTGGAGGCCATCAAGAAAGGCCTGCTCGGCTTTGCCGGTGTGGGCCGCCGTTTCCAGAAATACGGCGAAATCGCATTGCCCAAAGGTGGGAAAGCCTTGCTGGTTGACGATTACGGCCACCATCCTGTGGAAATGGCCGCCACCGTATCCGCAGCGCGCGGTGCATACCCTGACAAACGTTTGGTATTGGCTTTTCAGCCGCACCGATATACCCGCACCCGGGATTTGTTCGAGGATTTCACTAAAGTACTGAATACCGTCGATGCGCTGGTGTTGACCGAAGTGTATGCAGCCGGTGAGGAGCCGATTGCGGCAGCCGATTCGCGTGCGTTGGCGCGGGCCATCCGGGTTTTGGGCAAATTGGAACCGATTTATTGCGAAAACGTGGCCGAATTGCCGCAAATGCTGCTTGACGTGCTGCAGGATGGTGATGTGGTGCTGACCATGGGAGCGGGAAGCATCAACAAAGTACCGCAGGCTATGGTGGATGCGGCAAAACAATGATAGGGAAAGGCCGTCTGAAAAAGAGGCCGTCTGAAAAAAAGTAGAAAGAATAAACACAGTATGCAGAATTTTGGCAAAGTGGCCGTGTTGATGGGCGGTTTTTCGACCGAACGCGAAGTCTCATTGGAAAGCGGTGCAGCGATTGTGGCGGCATTGCAGAACAAGGGTGTCGATGCCCATCCGTTCGATCCTAAAGAAACCCCGTTGGACGAATTGAAAACCCAAGGTTTTCAGACGGCCTTCAATATTTTACACGGCACATACGGCGAAGACGGCGCAATTCAAGGTGCGCTGGAATTAATGGGTATCCCCTATACCGGCAGCGGTGTCGCCGCTTCAGCCATCGGTATGGACAAATACCGGTGCAAACTGATTTGGCAGGCGTTGGGCTTGCCCGTGCCGGAATTTGCCGTATTGCGTGACGACAGCGATTTTGATGCGGTTGAGAAAAAATTGGGTCTGCCGATGTTTGTGAAACCTGCTGCGGAAGGAAGCAGCGTCGGTGTCGTTAAAGTTAAAGAAGCAGGCCGTCTGAAAACCGTTTACGGAGAATTGAAGCATTTGCAGGGCGAGATTATTGCCGAACGTTTTATCGGCGGCGGTGAGTATTCCTGCCCGGTGTTGGGCAGTCGTGCGCTGCCGAGCATCCGCATCATTCCCCAAACCGAGTTTTATGATTGGGAAGCCAAATACAAACGGGACGATACGGTTTACCAGTGCCCGTCCGATTTAAGCGAAAATGATGAAAATCTGATGCGCGAATTGGCCGTACGCAGCGCGCAAGCCATCGGTGCGGAAGGTTGTGTTCGGGTGGACTTTTTGAAAGATTCCGACGGTAAGCTGTATCTTTTGGAGATCAATACACTCCCGGGTATGACGGGGCACAGTTTGGTACCGAAATCCGCCGCCCAGACCGGCTTGGATTTTGCCGATTTATGTCTTGAAATTTTGAAAACTGCTCATGTGGGATGATGCCGGCGCCTTGGGGCGATTAACGAGATGGTTGTTTTTGGTCGTGGCGCTGTTGTTTGTCGGAACGGGTGCGGCATGGGTGTACCATTCCAATCACTTTCCCGTCAAAGAGGTCGCTATTGAAGGCAAACTTCATCATGTCGACGGGAAAGAGCTGCAAACGATTGCACAGAAGCACCTCAGCGGCAATATTTTCCGTGCCGATATGAATGCCGCACAAGAAGCGTTTCAAAAATTACCGTGGGTAGATTCGGCTTTGGTAAGCCGCCGTCTGCCGGATAAAGTAGAAATCCGTTTAACCGAGCGGATTGCCGTCGCAAAATGGAAAGATGGGGGCTTGGTCGACAGCAAAGGTAATGTTTTCCAAGCCACGGTTGATCAAAACCTGCCGGTTTTCGAAGGCCAACCGGGCACAGGTAAAGACATGGTCAGACACTACAACGAATTTACTGAGATTCTTGGTGTGCGTGATCTGAAAATGAAAGAACTGATTTACACACCGCGTTCGGCATGGTCTGTCGTATTGGATAACGGCATCACCGTGCGCTTGGGACGTGAGCACGAAATCAAACGCCTGCAGGTTTTTGCCGAAATTTGGCCAAGCCTGCTGCAAAAACACCAAAACCGCCTGTCGTATGTCGATATGCGCTATAAAGACGGGTTTTCGGTGCGGTATAACCAATCTTTGGAAGAGCCGTCTGAATGATTTCGGCTCAGAAAAAATACAACATTAAATGAAATGAATGGGAAGTTATGGAACAAGGTAAATATATCAGTGCATTAGATATTGGCACATCAAAAGTGATTGCACTCATCGGGGAAGTGCAGGAAGACAATGAAATCCATATCGTCGGTTTGGGTCAGGCACCGTCCCGCGGTTTGAAGGCCGGTATGGTTACCAATATCGATGCGACTGCACAAGCCATCAAACAGGCAGTCAACGAAGCGGAATTGATGGCGGATACTAAAATTTCCCATGTCACCACAGGTATCGCAGGGAATCACATCCGCAGCTTGAATTCGCAAGGCGTAGTCAAAATCAAAGACGGCGAAGTGAGTCAGGCCGACATCGACCGTGCCATCGAAACCGCCAAAGCCATCAATATTCCTCCTGATCACAATATTCTGCATACCGTTGTACAGGAATACATCATCGACAATCAGCCGGGTGTGAAAGAGCCGATCGGTATGAGCGGTGTCCGCTTGGATACGCGTGTGCATATTATTACCGGTGCCAATACCGCGTTGCAGAACATCCAAAAATGCATCCAGCGTTGCGATTTGCAGATGGATCAGATTATGCTGCAACCTTTGGCCAGCGGCCAAGCCGTATTGACGGAGGATGAAAAAGATTTGGGCGTATGTGTCATCGACATCGGCGGCGGTACGACCGATATCGCAGTTTATACCAACGGTGCCATACGCCACACCGCCGTGATTCCTGTGGCAGGCGATTTGATTACCAAAGATTTGGCACAAGCTTTGCGTACGCCGCATAGTGCTGCTGAATATATCAAAATCCATTATGGCGTAGCGATTCCGAGCATGGACGGTTTGGATGAAATGGTTGAAGTGCCGAGTGTGGGTGACCGTTTGCCGCGCCAAATTTCGCGCCGGGTTTTGGCCAGTGTCATTGGGCCGCGTGTCGAAGAAATTTTAGAATTAACCTTGAATGAACTGCGCCGCTCAGGCTTTCCCGAGGAAGTGCTTACTTCAGGCATCGTATTGACCGGCGGAGCTTCTATGCTGACCGGGATTGTCGAATTGACGGAAGAAATTTTCAATCTGCCTGCGCGTATCGGAGTGCCTCAGGAAATGGGCGGCGTATCCGAGCGTATCCGCAACCCGCGTTATTCTACTGCCATCGGTCTGCTACAGGCTGCTCGCGGTGAAGAAGACGGTATGCCGGTTACCGGTGCTGTTCAGCTTCACAGCAATGACGGGGAAAAACTCAGCCTGTGGGCCCGCTTCCAAAAATTCTTGAGAGATAATTTTTAATCCCTTAATCATCATTTCTTTTGATGCAAATATTCAGACGGCCTATTTGATCTGAATGATGACTCAATTCGGATAAAAGCGAACTGTATGTTTTTTGTTAAAAAATGCGGATATAATTTATTTGTAACGGTGGCGCATCAGAAGTATTTTGCAAGTCATCGCTTACTTCTTATATAATACGCAGCAAGAGTTTATTTTTAACCGTCCTCACAGCAGGGCGCGAGGAGTATTTGAATGGAATTTGTTTACGATGTAGCGGAATCAGCCGCAAGCCCTGCGGTCATTAAAGTCATCGGTTTGGGCGGTGGCGGTTGCAATGCCATCAACAATATGATTGAAAACACTATTCATGGTGTCGAATTCATCAGTGCCAATACTGATGCCCAATCTTTGGGTAAAAATAATGCTGCCAAACGCATCCAGTTAGGAACCAACCTGACCCGTGGTCTGGGTGCGGGCGCCAATCCTGAAATCGGGCGTGCTGCTGCCCAGGAGGAACGCGAAGCGATTGAAGATGCCATCCGCGGTGCGAATATGTTGTTCATTACCACCGGTATGGGAGGCGGTACCGGTACGGGTGCCGCACCGGTTGTGGCGGAAATCGCTAAAGAAATGGGTATTTTGACTGTGGCTGTCGTAACCCGTCCCAGCAATTTCGAGGGTAACAAACGCGGTCATATTGCACAAACCGGCTTGGAGCAATTGAAAGGCCAAGTGGATTCACTGATTGTGATTCCTAACGACAAACTGTTTACCGTATTGGGTGAAGATGCCACCATGCGCGAGGCATTCCGCGCTGCAGATGATGTATTGCGCAACGCAGTAGCCGGTATTTCCGAAGTCGTAACCAATCCGGGCTTCATCAATGTCGACTTTGCCGACGTGAAAAACGTCATGGGTATCAAAGGTATGGCCATGATGGGTTCAGGTTTTGCCCAAGGTATTGACCGTGCACGCTTGGCAACCGAGCAAGCCATCTCCAGCCCGTTGCTTGACGGTGTGACTTTGGATGGTGCACGCGGTGTACTGGTAAATGTGACTACTGCCCCCGGCTGCCTGAAAATGTCGGAATACGGCGAAATCATGAAAGTCGTGAACAGCAATGCCCATCCTGATGCGGAATGTAAATTCGGTACGGCAGAAGATGAAAATATGAGTGAAGATGCCATCCGCGTCACCATCATTGCTACCGGTTTGCAAGAACATGGTCATTATATGCCTCCGGTGCGCACTTCTTCCCGTGTGCAACAAAGCTTAGGTGGTCGCGATCATCAAGAATTTGCCCCGCAACAATCTCAGCAGACACACAACATTGACGGGTTGGTACGCTCAGGCCGAGGTACGCGCGGCATGAATCTGACCGCTGCTGATTTCGGTAATCAATCGGTTTTGGATGACTTTGAAATTCCGGCTATCTTGCGTCGCCAAAATTCATCTGATCACTAATTGGAATGAATAATTAAAAGCCTGCTTTACAGCAGGCTTTTTTGTTGGTGGGATTTAAATTCTGTATTTCAAAGGGTTATGTAGGGTATTGAGTTATGTTGATAATATAGTCGTTTCAAATAAAAATAACACGGCGTTACCAGCTCCCTTATGTATAGGTGTGTACACGACGGTCGCTGTTGCCTTGCCTTATTTCTATTTTAAACGACAATATTTTATAAGTTCGGGTCTATTAGCTATAAAAGTCCGCTGTATCTCTATGCAGGTTGAAAATTACAGAAAGTTAAAATTCTCGATTCCCACTCGTGTAAGAAATCCCAGCGTTGTTTACACTTTTCTTTTTTACTTGAAAATCCATTTTGGGATTTTTGAGTGCCATCAAAAATGCCGAAAGGCACGGCAAAGCCGTATGGTTATGGATAATATTCAAAAATCCTAAGACAATCGTTCGGGAAAAATAAAAGCTGTTTTGCATGGAAAGTGTAAGCAATCCAACGATTTCCTACATTTAGGCCGTCTGAAAATTTTTTCAGACGGCCTAAATTATATTGATTCTTTATGGTCTTGATATTTATCCCCAGCTTTCCGCCAATCGATTCGCTTCCTTCAAGCGTTCAATAGTGCCGACATCCAGCCAAAGTCCGATATGGTGTAGGCCGCTGACTTGACCACTGTCCATTGCGGTACGCAAAAGCGGTGCGAGTTTGGCGGCTTGATGGGCGGGCGTATTTTTAAATAAATCAGGGTGGTAAACCCCGATGCCGCTGAAGGTCAAGCTTTCGCCTCTATCAGGGGTGGCTACAATCCTGCCGTCTGAAAGTAGGCCAAAATCGCCATTCGGGTTGTGCGGAGGATTGGTAACTAACCATAGATGTGCCAGTTGATTGGTTTGGCTTAATAAGTTTGCGGCAGGAAAGGCCGTCTGAAAATCGATGTCGGTCAGTACATCTCCGTTAATGACTAAAAAAGGTTCATTGCCCAATAAAGACAGGGCAGTTGCTATGCCGCCTGCGGTTTCCAAGCCTCCGGATAATTCTGGTGAGTAAGCGATATTGACACCGTATTGTGACCCGGTGCCTAAAGTTTGTTCGATTTGTTTGCCCAGCCATGCATAGTTAATGACAATTTCTGTGATACCTGCTTGTTTCAGACGGCGTAGATGCCAGCCGATAAGAGGCTCTTTGCCGACTTTTAATAATGGCTTGGGACGGGTGTCGGTTAACGGGCGCATACGCTCTCCTCGTCCGGCAGCCAGAATCATTGCTTTCATGTGTGTATCCGGGAATTCTGATAAATGTTCACAATTGTATAGCTGACGAGATGCTTCGGCAAGTTGAGCTTTTTACACAATGTACATTTATCGTTTTTAACATCCGATAAGCATAAAATTCGGGTGTTTTTTTAATAGTCATTTATAGTGTTGGCATAAATAAAAATTCATCATTATGGGGCTGCGTAATTTCAAACTGTTCAGAAAGAATCAAAGATGAAGAAAATTGTATTCCTTTTTCCGTTGTTTTTATCAGCCTGTTTTCCGGTGGTGGTTCCAGTGACGAATCCGATGGATGAGGCGCCTAATATTTATGGTGCTTGGCGTTTGAATGATGTCGGTGGTTTTTCGCCGAATGATCCTAACGCAGTTTTTACTGTTAATAATAGTGATGACGGCTTTAGTGTAATCTCCGAGTGCGCTAAGGTATCAGGCCGCTATAGTATTGGTGAGAATTATGCATTGATGTTTAACCAAATGCGTGCAGATAATCGGTGTGAGGAAAATGTGGCAGAGCGGCGGTTGCCTCAAGAATTAGGTAATGTACGCAGTTATCGTTTTAATTCGCGCCATTTGGAGCTGTTAAATGAAGAGGGCAGAGTGATATTGTTAGGCAAGCGTTTCCGTAATGAAAAATCAGCAGGGCCGTCTACATCGGGTGAGACACTGTATCTTTTGGATGCACGCCGTCACTAAAACTAAACAAAAGGCCGCCTGAAATTTTTCAGACGGCCTTTTGTTTATGCCAATGATTTGAATTGTCTGCGGAAATATAATAGCGCCGGAGAGGTTAGGTCGGCTATTTTGATTTCGTTGAGTCGGACGTAAAAAATATAGTGCGTCCCAATTTCATGCTGCTCAATGATACGCCCATGTAAATGAGCCAATGCGCCTTCTACTTGGAGTTGGCCGGTTTGACCACGATGCCAAATATGATATTCAAAACGCTCTTCCGGAGAAAGGCTGGTCATGCCTGCGAAATGTTCGGCAATGTCTTGCTGGCCGTCTGAAAGCGTATTGATGCATAAATCCCGGTTTTTCAGCAAAATTGGGATAATACCGGCCTCGCGGTTAATGCACAGCATGACAGTGGGTGGTTCATCCGTCACGGCGGTTACGGCGGTCATGGTGATACCGTAGCGTCCGGAAATGCCGTCTGTCGTAATGACGTGTACCCCTGCGGCAGCAGAAGCCATAGCATCACGAAACGGTTGCTTGAGTGTGTGTGTTTGGGCAGCCATTCTATGATAACTTTTACTTTAAGGCCTGTTCGATTCCAGACAATTCCGCCAGTAATTGTTGGAGTTCGTCCAGTTTTTCCTTGGTGAAAACGGCTTCAATGGCATCATAGCGGTCATCAACTTGTGCACCGATGGTTTGATAAAGCTTTTCACCTTCTTGGGTTAGTTTTAAATATACGCGGCGCTGATCGTTGGAAGGTTTCAGGCGGACAGCCAAACCGGCTTTTTCCAAACGGGTCAGAATGCCGGTCAGGCTCGGACGCAGGATACAGGCTTTATTGGCTAAATCTTGAAAGTCTAATGTGCCGTTTTCAGCCAGCAGACGGATAATACGCCATTGTTGATCGGTTACATTAGCTTGGTTCAAGATGGGGCGGAATTGTGTCATCAAGGCTTCCCGTGCCTGAATCAAGGCAATATTGATCGACGCGTGTTTCGATTGGTTAGGCATCAGAGGTTCTCCGTTGTAATCTTAAAAATTTTTAAATCATGGAAGCGTTGGACGATAAATAAAAAGCGGTCAATTGTTTTTAATTGACGTCGCATAGATTTATATTGAAACGAAATAATACCTGATTCAGCAGTGATTTGATGCTGGATTTATTTTGATGGTAATAATAATAGGATTTTTAACGTTTTCTTTGATGTTATATTAGTATATTTTGTGAATAATCTCAACAGAATCATGATGCCTGGGATGTTAAGATGGTTTGTTTATTTTAAAAATACTCTTGCTTGGCATGTAATACCATTTGGCTGTGGCAAACTGTTTTATGTTTAAAGAAAATCAGGAGTTGAGACCTGAAAATTTTAATAAAGAAGATTCATTGCAAACATGCGCAGGCGTATTCCCCAATAGCTGCTGATGCCTGTAGTTGAATGAATCATTCGACCGTTTTTTATTAAAACGATGGTAGGGGTAACGCTGATGTCCCAATGATTTGAAATCAGGCCGTCTGAATCATTGACGGTCGGAAAAGTAAAGTCGCGATTTGTGAGATAGGTTTGTAAGGAAGTATTATTTCCGGAAGTTAAAGCTATGCTGATAACCGGAATGTGATTTTGATGAAGCTTTTCAATGGTAGGTGACGTATATTTACAGATGCCGCACCATGTTCCCCAGAAGTAAACAATGCCGATACGGTCTTGACTAAACTGAGTAAGTCTTACTTTATCTTGGGTGAGCGTAGTTAATGCTTGGCTGCTTAACGTTGAAGGCTGGCTGGGTTTGCGCAACCAATCTATTGAAAAAGAGATTACTGTGAAAATGAGTAATGCTTGTAAAAATGATTTTAGATAGGACAAAATATGAGCATATTTTATTTGCATGTGTGAATCCAAAACAGAAACAGGCCATGAAGGCCTGTTATTAGGTAGGTAAAATTAACGTTTTCTTATTACGCGTGTGTAAACTGCCAAAATAATAATTGCAAAAACGGTGGAAGCAATCCAACCGGCAGCTTCTCCTACGGCATACCAACCTAAAGCTTCACCTACAAAACCTGCCAATGCTGCGCCGGCAATGCCCAAAAGGGTGGTCATGATAAAACCTAATTTATCGTTGCCCGGATGCAGTAATTTAGCCAATACGCCGACGATAAAACCTACGATAATAGTGCTTAACCAGCCCATAAATGATTTCCTTTCATTCTTTCCTTATTGATATGCAGTGTCCGCTTTCATATAAACGGATGGTTTCATCATACCGAGGCAAGCTGGGGAAGTCTTTTTTTATTGCATATTTTTTCAAAAAATTAAGATATTTTGAGAAGTAGAATTTTCATTAGTGAATGAAGATTAGCAAAACTCCAGTGTGGGTAATATTTATCGGTGTATAAGGGAACAAAAAAGCCCGGCAGATAAGTGCGGGCTTTTTGATATAAGTTTTCTGAAAACAGATTAACGTTTTGAGAATTGTTTGGCGCGGCGTGCTTTGCGCAAACCCGGTTTCTTACGTTCTACTTCGCGGGCATCACGTGTTACAAAGCCGGCTTGTGACAGTGCGGGTTTCAAAGCAGCATCAAAGTCAATCAATGCACGGGTAATGCCGTGGCGGATCGCACCTGATTGGCCGGTTTCACCACCACCGGTAACATTGACTTTAATGTCAAATGATTCTGCATTCTCAGTCAGAACCAATGGTTGGCGAACCACCATGCGGCTGGTTTCACGGGCGAAGAATTCGTCAACAGGGCGACCGTTAACGGTGATTTGACCGCTACCTTTGGTCAGGAATACACGAGCCACTGAACTTTTGCGGCGGCCTGTGCCGTAATAGTATTTACCGTTCATGTCGTGTCCTTATTTCAATTCTAAAACTTTAGGTTGTTGTGCAGCATGGGCGTGTTCTTCACCGGCATACACTTTCAGTTTTTTGATCATGGCGTAGCCTAAAGGACCTTTCGGTAACATGCCTTTAACGGCTTGCTCCAATGCGCGGCCAGGGAATTTTTCCTGCATTTGGCGGAATGAACGTTCGTAAATGCCGCCCGGGAAGCCTGAGTGGCGATAGTATTTTTTGCCTTCGAATTTGGCACCGGTCACACGCAGTTTATCTGCATTGATGACGATAATGTAGTCGCCGGTGTCGATGTGAGGGGTGTATTCAGGTTTGTGTTTGCCGCGCAGACGATGTGCGACTTCGGCGGCAACGCGGCCCAGAACTTTGTCTTGGGCATCGATGACGAACCATTCGCGCTTCACCTCATGCGGTTTTGCTGAAAAGGTTTTCATAGTGGAAATCCAGATAGATATAGAAAGTTATGGATTTTAAAGTCGGTAACATCTTTTGTCAATCGTGTTGAGGCCGTCTGAAAGTAATTGTTTTCATAAAGCGGAAATAAAAGATTTCCCGATGGGGTTTTGTTGTTTTTACGCGATTCGGATTTTGGAAAGGGAAAAGCCATATTGCAAAGAATATGGCTTTTTTGTGGGAATCCCCGCACATGCCGTTTCGGCTGAATCCGCTTGAACCTTGTCTGACAAGGTGGTCGCCTCGGGTAGTTTCGGGTTCGTCTGTATGAAAGACAATCGCGCCCACTACTGCTCCCGGCAACCTGAGCGAACTTATTGGTTCAAAGGAATATATGCCTTCGCGTACACTGCAGGGAAAAGGAAATCAATTGTGATCTAAGCGGGACAATGCCTTTTCGCAGGCATTGTTCATGTCGGTTATTTTACGCTGAAATTCGCCGATTGCCAAATCATCTTTGAGACTGACTTTGAGTAAGTCGTGCACCACGTTCAATGCCGCCATTACCACAATTTTGTCGGTGCCGACAATGCGTCCGTTCTCTTTAATGGCTTGGCTTTTTTTATTCAGCATTTCAACGGCTTGAATCAGGGTGTCTTTTTCTTCGCTCGGTGTGTTGATGGTCAGGTTGACATTCATGATGTCGAGGTTGACTTGTTCGATACTCATGTTTTGTCCTTAATGTGAAGGTTCTTCTTGCGGCAGGCGGCTCAAAAGATGCCGGATTTGTGCAGCACTTTGTTCTAATGCGCTGCGGTATTGCTGTTTTTCGACGGTGAGGCTGTCGATTTTTGCCTGCAAATCTTCTTTCAGCTTGCCTACTTGCACCAGAAGGGCTTCACTTAATTCGTCGACGGCGGTTTCGTGTTCGCGCTTTTGCTGTTCATGCTCAAGCTTGAGGCGGTTGATTTCTTCGTGCAAACGGCGGTTTTCACCAATCAGGGTTTCAAATTTTTGGGTCAGTTGGTAAACGTTGATTTCCAATTGGTTCAGGGCTTGGTTCATGGGGAATCATTCGTAAAGAAAGGTAACGGGGATAAGCATAGTGATATGCTTGGCGGCTGTCAATCAAAGGTCTCAGGCCGTCTGAAATGTTTCAGACGGCCTTGAAATTTTCTTATTCGAAACGTGCACTGCGTTCCATCAGGCGTTCGACCACCTGCTGCGGTGTCATTTCTTTGCGGATGAGTTGCAGCAGGGTTTGGGTAATCGGCATGTCGATTTGGTATCGGCAGGCGGTGTTGAACACTTCTTCGATGGTACTGACGCCTTCGGAGACGTGACCGATTTCTTTGAGTACTTGGTGTAGTTCTTTGCCTTCGGCCAAGCCCAAACCGACGCGTCGGTTGCGTGACAATGCGCCGGTACAGGTCAGAATCAGGTCGCCGATACCGGCCAAACCCATCATGGTTTTGGGTTGCGCGCCCATGGCGACGGCCAGGCGGGTAATTTCGGCCAAACCGCGGGTGACTAAGGCAGCGCGTGCGTTCAGACCGTATTCGAGGCCGTCTGAAAGGCCGGTGGCGATGGCCATGACGTTTTTAACGGCACCGCCGACGGCAACGCCGATGACATCGGTACTGCCGTACAGGCGCATCACGTTGTTGTTGAGCTTTTCGACCAGCGATTCAATCCATACCTTGTTTTCTGAGGCCAAGACCACGGCACAGGGTAATTGTTGCGCCAGTTCTTGTGCGAAACTCGGGCCGGACAATACGCCGACGGTTTTGTTGTCGGGCAATACTTCTTTCAGCACTTGGAAGGTCAGCAGGCCGGTGTCTTGCTCGAAGCCTTTGCAGGCGGCCAAAACGGGAATGTCTGCCGCGCCGTTGGCCTTCAACAATTCTGCACTGCTGCGCAGGCCTGCCACCGAGGTGACGATCAGCACCAGTTCGGAATCTTTCAATGCATCGGCCAAATCGGCATGGGCGGTCAGGCTTTCCGGAAAAGCGAAACCGGGCAGGGCGTGTTTGTTTTCGCGGTCGTTTTGAAGGGCTTGGATATGTTGGGGATTGCGCGCCCACAAGGCGACGTCGTTGCCGTGGCGGGCAAAATGCAGAGCCAGCGCAGTACCCCAAGAGCCGGCGCCCATTACAGTTATTTTCATCGGTGTTTCCCTAGTAAGATTTGCGCCTAACTTTAAAACAATCGGCTGTCGGGTGCAAGTGATTCGCCCTGTTTTGCCGATGAATGTGCGGTGGCGGTACAAATGAAAAATAAAATTTCAGCTATCGGGTAAATTGCATTTGGCTATGCGTTTGGCAATATTGACTTACCGCAAGAAGCGTATTGCCGGGTCTGATTATACTTACTGAACAAATAAAGCAATAAAACCAAGCAGTAAAGTAGCATCGGATGTTCAAACCCAACCCAAGGGCTTGACTGCTGCGGCTAAGCAGTGATTCCCTTCCTAAATAAAGGAATACGCCATGAAATACCAAACTTTCAGCAAAATCACCCTTTCCCTTGCTGTATTGGCGGCATTGGCTGCTTGCGACGGCAAACCGGCCGAACAGGCCGGTGCGCCGGCAGCTTCTGATCCGGCTGCCGCCCCGGCTTCGTCGCAAGCCGCGTATGACAACAGCGGTGCGTCGCAGGAAGACAAAGACCTGCTGCAACGCGCGCAGGGCATTTTCAAACCATTGCCGACTCCTGAAGAAATGCAGAAGCTGCGTCCTTTTACGGCGGAACAGGTAGAACTCGGCCAGTCATTGTGGTACGAACCGCGTTTGTCGAAAGGCAATACCGTGAGCTGCAACTCCTGCCACAACCTGGCCTCCGCCGGTGTGGACAACATGCCGACCAGCCAGGGACATAAAGGCAGCTTCGGCGGCCGCAACTCGCCGACCGCTTTGAACGCGGCCACTTTGGACATGCAGTTCTGGGACGGCCGTGCGGCCGACGTGGAAGAGCAGGCGGGCGGTCCGCTGCTCAATCCTGTGGAGATGGCCAATGAAAACGAAGCGGCCGTAGAAGCCAAGATTGCCAAAATTCCCGAATATCAGGAAGCATTTAAAAAAGCGTTCCCGCAAGACGGCGCAGTTAGCTTCAAAAACATCACCACCGCGATTGCCGCATTTGAGCGTACCCTGCTGACGCCGACCAAATGGGACGAGTATCTGAAAGGCAACATCAATGCGTTGAACGAACAGGAGCGCAAAGGCGTGCGTTCGTTTATGGACAACGGTTGTATCGCCTGCCATACCGGCGCGAACCTGGGCGGCAATTCGTTCCAAAAATTCGGCTTGGTGCAGGGGCCGTTCTGGAAATTCATTGAAGACCCGAACCGCGACAAAGGCCGTGCCGAAGTGACCAAAAATGCGGCGGACGAACATTTCTTCCGTGTGCCGGGCTTGCGCAACGTCGGCAAAACCTATCCGTATTTCCACAACGGCAGCGTTTGGGAATTGGATAAAGTGGTGAAAATCATGGGTCAGGCGCAATTGGGCAAAGACTTGCCGCAGGAAGAAGTGGACAACATCGTGGCATTCCTGCACACCTTGTCCGGTTCCGTTCCCGAAAAAGCGCGAACCATGCCGGAGCTGCCTTTGTCCAGCCCGATGGAATCCCATCCCGACAACAAATAATGCTCTTAATCAAAGGCCGTCTGAAAATTCAGACGGCCTTTTTCTTATTTGGCTGCTTGGCGGCATAAAATTCAAATACTGGCGGCAGGCCGTACGGCAAACGCGGTGCCCTTTGCTTGAATGCGGTGGATAACGCGATGGGCCGCCAAAAATAGCGGGCCGAGACCTTTGCAAAACCCCGGATTTGAGTACAGTTCGAAGTTATAGCAGCACAGAAAGCGCAGACATATCATTTAGATAGGCAAGCTTTCGAGCAGCGCATAACGAAGAAATGTGCCAAAGATGGGGTTTTGCAAAGGTCTCGGGCCATCTGAAAATTTGAGCGCAACCCGCTGCATTCGTTTTCAGACGGCCTTTTATCAACCCAATACAAACAGTTCCCTGCCGTGCGCCTTCAGCCATACTTTGGCCGCTTCGGTGTGCGGCGTGTGGCGGTTGACCAATGCCCAGAATTTCGTGCTGTGGTCGGGGTGGGGCAGGTGGCAGAGTTCGTGGACGCACACATAATCGGCGACGAATTCCGGCGCGCCGACGAGCCGCCAGTTCAGGCGGATGCCGGTGCGGTGGCGGCACACGCCCCAAAAGGTTTTGGCGTTGCTCAGGGCGGTGGCGGCGGGGGGCATATCCATCGCTTCGGCGTGGCGCGCCAGACGCGGCAGCAGGTATTCGGCGGCGCGTTCGTGCAGGAAACGGCGCAAATGGGTTTGCTGCTGCGGCCAGCTTTTTTGCGGCACTAAAATTTCAGACGGCCTTAATGTGATGGCGGTTTGCGGTGCGTCGGTCAAGGCCGTCTGAAAACCGTGATACCAAATCCATTCGGGTTTTTCCGCGAGGTCTGATGTCGGACGGACAGGCGTTTTGGCCAAGGTTCGGTGCAGCAGGGCTTCGTTTTCCGACAGCCATTTTTGCAAACGCGCTGCGCTGAGAAACGGCGGAACGTTGATGCTGACGCAACGGCTGTCAATCGGGCGGAGAATCAGGTTTTTCTTGGCACTACGTTTCAAATCAATGGCGATTTCCAGGCCGTCTGAAAGCGTGTGGGCAAAGCGCGGCATGTTTCAGACGGCCTTTTCCGGTGCGAACGGGCCGTGGCCGGTGATTTCGGTCTGACGCGCTTCAATCCAGCGTTCGCACTCGGCCATCAGTTCGGTTTCGCTGCCGCTGTCGTGCTTAATCGGTTTGCCGATGACGACGGTGATTTCGCCCGGGTATTTCATAAACGAATCTTTCGGCCAGAATTCGCCGCTGTTGAGCGCGACGGGGACGATGTCCATCCCGAACATTTTCGCCATGCGCGCGCCGCCGGTTTTGTATTTGCCGTGCGTGCCGGGCGGCAGGCGCGTGCCTTCAGGGAAAATGGCGATCCAATAGCCTTCGTTTTTGCGCGCCAAGCCCTGTTTCATCAGTTGCTCGTTGGCTTCGCGACGGTTGCTGCGGTCGATGCCGATGGTTTTCACCAGCCGCAAGCCCCAGCCGAAAAAGGGGATTTTGAACAGCTCGCGTTTGGCGACATAAACCTGCGGCGGAAAAATTTCCTGCAAGGCCAAAGTTTCCCAGCCGCTTTGGTGCTTGGAACAGATAATCGATGGGGTGTTAGGAATGTTTTCCGCGCCAATCAGGTTGTATTTCAGGCCGATGATGTGTTTGAGCGACCAGTTCAGAATCGATACCCAAAGCCGCGCCATTCGGTGCGCGCCGTCGGGAACCAGCGCGCCCAAAAGCATAAACGGGAACAGTAAAATCAGGCTGACGGATAAAATCAGCCAGTAAATCAGGTTTTTAATCAACAGCATAATCGGGTTCTTCAAGTGTGGCGTTCAGACGGCCTTGAGCGGATTGGTAATAATGGTCTTGAGCCAACCTGCCCTTAACGTTTTCAGACGGCTTGAAAATAAAACGCCGGATGGCGTTTCAATGGAATCAGGCCGTCTGAAAAATCCAATTCGTTTCGGATACCGCTTTTCAGGCTTCGTCTTTTTCTTGGGTTTCTTGGGTAACGTATTGCGCAAATGCCAGCAGATTGTCGAAAATCTGCGTGTTTTCCGGCAGTTCGTCTTCTTTTTCCTGCAAGGTTTTTTTGCCTTTGCCGGTCAGCACCAGAGCCGCTTTGCCGCCGACGGCATCGATGGCCTGCAAGTCGCGCAGGCTGTCGCCCACCAGCCAGGTTTCCGAGGCTTGGGCTTGAAAGCGGTCGAGAATGTCCTGAACCATGCCGGGCTTGGGCTTGCGGCAGTTGCAGTTGTCGTCGGCCAGATGCGGGCAGAACCAGATGCCGTCAATCACGCCGCCGGCCTGTACCGCCAGGCGGTGCATTTTGGCGTGCATTTCGGTCAGGTCCTGTAGGGTGAAATATTTGCGGCCGATGCCGGATTGGTTGGTGGCGACGGCGACGGTGTAACCGGCTTCGGTCAGAAACGCAATTGCGTCCATACTGCCGTCAATCGGAATCCATTCGTCGGCGGATTTGACGAAATCGTCGCGGTCTTGGTTAATCACGCCGTCGCGGTCGAGAATGATGAGTTTGTTGGCGGGCATAGTTTTACTTTCAGACGGCCCGTTCAACACGGCCTGTCAGGTTGTTTTGTCGGATTATTTTAAAGAATGTTGCCAGCGCACGAAGGCCGTCTGAAAAACGGGTGCGAGCAGGGCGTAGTTTTCGGGCGTATCGGCAACGTGGTAGAAACTAGCCAGCTGCGGCGTGTTCAGCGCGGTCACGTAATCTTCCATAAACGCGCCGTAGCCGTCTTCTTCGTCATCGTAGTAGAACTCGGCGAAGTGTTGCCCTTCTTGGGTAAAATCGTCGGGCGTGAGCGCGCCGCCGAGGTGTTTCAAGACGAATTGCGCACCGCTGAACCTGCCTTCGAGCATGGCGGCGAAATCATCGGCGGTTTCGGGCGCGGTCTGCCATACGGGGTTTACCAGCCCTTGCGCGGCCGCCCATTGGAAATACATGCCCATGTGGGTGGCGGCGTTGTCCGGCGGCAAGTCGGCGGGGTAGTCTTCTTCGGTGTGGAATTGGATATGGTCGTACATGCTTGGCTTTCCTGTATCGAGGCCGTCTGAAAAATGTTCAGACGGCCTATTTTACCAGCAATCCGCCGCGCATCGCACAAATGCCTGCAAACGGAATGCGGCAGACAGGCAAGGCGCGAGGCCGTCTGAAACGCGGTTTGCGCGCTCAAACTGCTTCGCGGCACACCGCTGCTGCGGCGCACGCGGCGGATGACCATGCCCATTGGAAATTGTAGCCGCCGAGCCAGCCGGTGATGTCTATCACTTCGCCGATGAAATACAAACCCGACTGCAATTTGCTCTGCATGGTTTTCGGGTCGATTTCTTTCACGTTTACGCCGCCGCGCGTGGCTTCGGCTTTTTTGTGGCCGTCCGAACCGCTGGGCAGCAGCGTCCAGCGATTCAGGCTGTGGCCGAGTCGGGTTAAGACGGCATTCGGCACGTCCGCCCATTTGTGTGCGGCATACGGGGCAAATTCGGGGAGGGCAAGCCAAGTATCGAGCAGGCGGTCGGGCAGGGTGGGGCAGAGCGATTTCAAGGCGGTGTTGAGCTGGATTTTTTGGCCGGCCTTTCCTTCGCACAATGCGGCGGCAAGGTCGGTGTCGGGCATCAGGTCGATGTCGACGGTTTGGCCGCCGTGCCAGTAGCTGGAAATCTGCAAAACGGCGGGGCCGCTCAAACCTTTGTGGCGGAACAGTAAATCTTCGTCGAACGCCATGCGCGCCTTGCCGCTGCCCGTACTGATGCGCACGGGTAGGGCGATGCCGGCAAGCCGGTCGTAGCCGTGTTCCGCCCAATGCTCGAAACGCAGCGGCACCAGCGCGGCTTCGGGCGGTACGATGCTGTGGCCGAACTGCTTGGCCAGTTCGTAACCGAACGGCGACGCGCCGATGGCGGGCACGGCCAGGCCGCCGGTGGCGACAATCAGGTTTCGCGCGTGAAATATGCCTTGCGCGGTCTGAATGCGGAAACGGGGTTGCCGTGGGTCATTGTCGGCAGAGGCCGTCTGAAATGTCTCCACGTTTTCCACCGTACAGGCCGTGTGCCACGTTACCTTGCCTTCGGCGCACTCGTTTTGCAGCATGGCGATGATTTCCTGTGCGCTGCCGTTGCAGAAAAGCTGGCCTTTGTGTTTTTCGTGATAAGCGATGCCGTGTTTTTCCACCAAAGCGACGAAATCGTCGGCGCAAAACTGCGACAGCGCATAGCGCACGAAGCGCGGCTGCTGCGACACATAATAGGCCGAACCGTCGTGGCCGTTGAGGTGGCGGTTGGTGAAATTGCAGCGGCCGCCGCCGGAAATGCGGATTTTTTCGCCGATTTTGGCGGCATGGTCGAGGAGGGCGACACGGTGTCCGGTCTGACCGATTCGGGCGGCAGCCAGCATACCGGCCGCGCCTGCGCCGATGATGACGGTGTGGAAGAAGTGGGTCATGGTTGTGCAGTTCGGGAAGAGTGGGGTGGATTTCTGATTGGGTTCACTATCCAAAAAGAAAAGGCCGCTTTTCAGACGGCCTGCCGTTATCAGCCTTTGAATACGGGAACCGCACCCATCTGGCTCAAAACCTGTGCGGCGATGTTTACCACACCGAACACAAACACCCACACCATCAGCCACAGGCCGCCACTGATACAGTAGCCTTTGCCTGCGCCGAATTTCCGGCGCGATTTGTAGAGCAGCATGGCCGGAATCAGAGCCGTCCACACCGTTGCCGCCAAGCCGACATAACCGATGGCGGTCACGAAGCCGGTGGGAAACAGCAGGCAGCACACCAGCGGCGGCAGGAAGGTAACGGCGGCGGTTTTGCTGCGGTCGGCGGCGGATTCCTTCCACTTGAACATATCGGCGATGTAGTCGAACAAGCCCAGCGTTACGCCCAAAAACGAGCTGGCAATCGCCATATACGCGAAGAACGACAACACCTTGCCCATACTGCCCGTCGGCACGAATTTCGACAGCGTCTCAATCAAAACCGACACTTGGCCTTCCGCCGCAATCACGGGCGCAAACTCGTGGCGCGGCAGGTTGCCCTGAATGGCGAGTTGCCACAAGACATAAATCGCCAGCGCAATCAGCGTGCCGATTTTCAAGGCCTTGGCGACTTTGGGCGCGTCGCCGCCGAAGTATTTCAACAGGCTGGAGACATTGCCGTGAAAGCCGAACGAAGCCAGACACACCGGCAGCGCGGCGGCGATGTAAATCCAATAATCCGTACCGGCCGCGGCCTGCGTGTCGAACAAGACCGGCAGTTTGACCGTGGAAATCAGGCCGCCCGTTGCCCAGACGAACGCAATCACCATGCCGCCGATTAACGCCGTCGTCAGGCGGTCGACCAGGCGGGTGGACGCCCACACGCAAAACGCCAACACGTCGAAAAACACCAGCTGCCCCACCGGTAAAGCCACTTCGCTTCCGGTCAGGCTGCCCAAACCCTGCGCGGTCAAATCGCCGCCGACGAAAATATAGGCATAGGTCAAGAGATACAGCACAAACGCCACCGCCAAACCGTTTACCACGTTCCAACCCCTGCCGAGCAAATCTTTCACCATCGTGTCGAAACTCGCGCCGTGCGGATAATGCGTGTTCACTTCCAAAATCATCAGGCCGCTGGAGAGCATGGAAAACCATGTGTACGCCAGCACCACCAGCGAACCGGTAAACCAGATGCCCGAGGTCGCGGTGGGGTTGGCAAACATACCGGCACCGATAATCGTACCGGCGATAATCATCGCGCCGCCGAAGAGCGACGGTTGTTTTGCAGACATAATCAACTTTCAGGAAAACGTTTCAGACGGCCTGTTTCACGGTTCAATCGGTTCGATGCCGAGCAGGGGGCGGCACTTATTGCCCACGCGGAATAGGGGGCGGTGTGTTTGGACCAAGCATTGTTGAAAACAATGTGGGCAGCAAGTGCCCACCCTACGATGGTTGAAACGGTTCGGATACCGCACAGCGGCTTGCCCTGTTGCAAGGCCGTCTGAAAATATTAATATTTGTAAAGGGCTTATTATGCCGTAAAGTCTGCACAATGGAAACCGAAAGGCCGTCTGAAAGTTTCAGACGGCCTTTCGGTTTAAACAATCAGATGATTTGAAATTCTTTCACTACGTCATGTTGTCCGGCCTGCGCGGCGGCAATCATGCCTTCGCCGATTAAAAATGTCCGATTGGCCGAAATATCGGCGTTTGCGATTTGAGCCGAATCCAGACGGTTTTTTAAGATTTGCCGGATTTGGCTTTTATGTTCGGCAGCCGCGGCATAGGGGGCGCTGTTCGGGTCGGTATATTCGGCGCACGCGTGCATAAACAGGCAGCCGCAAAAATCATTTTCCTGCGTCCAACCGGCAATAAATTCCAGATAGGCTTCGGCTGTTTCATCTGCAGGGCGTTGGTTCAGCGCGTTTTGCATACGCTCAATGAAATCCTGATGGCGGTAGTCCAATACGGCGGCAATCAAACCGTCTTTGCTGCCGAAATGCGAATAAAGCGTGCGTTTGGTTATACCGGCTTTTTGTGCAAGCAACTCAACGCCGCAAGCGTGAAATCCTTGTTTGTAAAAGGTTTCGTAAGCAATTTTGATGATTTTTCGGCGCGTGTCCATAAAATCTCCTTGTTTTGAGTACACCGATTGGTATACTATTTATGTATACCGTTCGGTATATTGTAATATTGTAAAGGATAAACGACATGAGTACACGGAAAAAATGGTTTCAACCTTATGAATCTTGTCCCGAACGCCTGCCTTATCGCGGAATTGCCTTGGCATGGCTGGGTGCGGCATTGGCAACGGCAGCATTTGCTTCCGCTCATTTTGCCCTGCATGAAACGCTGATCTTGGGGTCGTTCGGTGCGAGCTGCCTGTTGGTGTTTGCCTATCCGCAAAGTCCGTTTGCACAGCCGAGAAATGTAATCGGCGGACATTTTGCCGCAACGCTGACCGGATTGGTGTTTTTGGCTGCGTTCGGTGCAACTTGGTGGGCAATGGCATTGGCCGTGGGAACCGCTGTTGCATTAATGTTATTGTTGCGTATTCCGCATCCGCCGGCAGGCTCAAATCCGCTGATTGTGATGATGGCGGGTTCGTGCTGGGATTTTCTGTTTACACCGACGCTGGCAGGTTCGGTAATTTTGGTGGCGGTCGCTTTGGTTTACAACAATTTGGGCGGCCGTCGGTATCCGACTTATTGGTGGTAATGTTCGGTGTAAAAGGCCGTCTGAATATTTTCAGACGGCCTTTATCGCAACTCAATCAACCTTCATTCAATTCAAGCCGCATCGACATCAAATCCGCTGTGGCGCAGCAGCGCGTCAATCTGCGGTTCGCGGCCGCGGAAGGCTTTGAACGATTCCGCCGCAGGGCGCGAGCCGCCGACGGCGAGGATTTCGCGCCAGAAGCGTTTGCCGGTGGCGCGCAAATCGTCGGTTTCTTCAAAGGCGGCGTAGGCGTCGGCACTCAACACTTCCGCCCATGCGTAGCTGTAATAGCCTGCGGAATAGCCGCCGGCGAAGATGTGGCCGAAGCTCAGGGCGAAGCGGTTGTATTGCGGCGGCTGAATCACAGCGACTTCTTCGCGCACTTTATCCAGCACCTGCGCCCAGTTTTTCAGACGGCCTGCGTCGGTTTCGCTGTAAATCAGCATGTCGAACAGGGCGAATTCCATTTGGCGCACCATAAACAGGCCGCGTTGGAAGTTTTTGGCGGCGACCATTTTGTCGAAAAGTTCGCGCGGCAATGGTTTGCCGTTTTCTTCGTGGGCGGACATTTCGGCCAATACATCGTATTCCCACACGAAATTTTCCATAAACTGGCTCGGCAGTTCGACCGCGTCCCATTCCACGCCGTTGATGCCGCTCACGCCGAGTTCTTCCACTTGGCTCAACAGGTGGTGCAGGCCGTGGCCAGTTTCGTGGAAGAGGGTGAGGATTTCATCGTGGGAGAGGCGCGGTTCTTTTCCGCCGACGGGCGGGGTAAAGTTGCACACCAAATAAGCGGTCGGGGTTTGGATCTGACCGGCTTTGAGGCCGTCTGAAAAACGGCGGCGGCCTTTGTAGTCGTTCATCCACGCGCCGCCGCGTTTGCCTTCGCGCGCATACAAATCCATGTACACGCCGCCGATAATCGCGCCGCCGTTTTCCAGTTCGAAATAGCGCACGTCAGGATGCCAAACCGGCACACGTTTTTCGATGAAATTCACGCCGTACAAGCGGTTGATTTGGGCAAACAGGCCGTGCAGCACTTTGCTCACGGGGAAGTATTTTTTCACTTCGGTTTCGCTGAACGCATATTTGGCTTGGCGCAATTTCTCGCCCGCGTAGGTCAAGTCCCAAGGCTGAGGGTCGGCCAAACCCAATTCTTCGGCGGCAAAGGCGCGCACTTCGGCCAAGTCTTTTTCGGCAAACGGTTTGGCACGCTTGGCCAAATCGTGCAGGAAGTCGGTAACCTGCGCCGGTGTGTCGGCCATTTTGGTGGCCAGCGACAATTCGGCGTAATTGGCAAAACCGAGCAGCTTGGCGGTTTGCAGCGCGATTTCCAGCGTGCGGTCGATGTTGGCGGTGTTGTCGAATTTGCCCTCGTTGCTCAATTCGCTGGCGCGGGTCACGTAGGCGCGGTAGATTTGTTCGCGCAGTTCACGGTTGTCGGCATACTGCATCACGGCCAGATAGTGCGGCATTTGCAGGCCGACTTTGTAGCCCGTTTTGCCTTCCGCTTCCGCTGCGGCGGCAAACATGGCCTGCGCGTCTTCGGGAATCCCGGCCAGCGGCGCGGCATCGTCGAAATACAGGGCGAACGCGTCGGTCGCGTCCAGCACATTTTGTGAAAACTGCGCCGACAATTGCGCGCCTTCGGTTTGCAGCGCGGCCAGTTCCGCCTGCTGTTCGGGAGGCAGCTCCGCGCCGCTCAACACGAAATCGCGCAAATCGTGCGCCAGCTTGGTCTGCTGCGCTTCGGTCAGGCGGCCGAACGCGTCGGAAGCCTTAATCGCTTTGAAACGCTCATACAGTTCGATGTCTTGGCCGATTTCGGTGAAAAATACGGTCACTTCGGGCATCAGCTCGTTGTAAACGGCGCGCAGTTCGGGCGTATCGACCACCGAATTCAAATGCGCCACCACGCCCCAAATGCGGCCGACGCGCTCGGTAATGTCGGTGAGGCGTTCGACGGTGTTGTTCCAAGTGGTGTCGGGCTGGGCTTTTACCGCCGCGATTTGTTCGCGCGCTTCGGCGATGGCGGTCTGCACGGCAGGCTTGATTTGCTCGGTGCGGATTTGGTTGAATTTCGGCTCTTCGCCGAGGGACAATAAAACGTTGTCGGTCATTTTTTCGGGTTCCTTATCGGGAAATGGTTTTCAGACGGCCTGGCAGACTTTGAGGCCGTCTGAAAAAAAACGGTCGGATACAGGCCATATTATAGTGAACTAAAATAAGAAAGATATAAGGTGCAAGGCGCAGACAGTACATATCGTACGGGGCGGCGGACTTGCTGCTTCAGCAGCCTGGTCAAGCTCCCTCTTTGGGCTAGCCGCAGCCAATGAAGCAGATTTCTTATTTTAGTCCACTATGGTGCCGGTTCGGTCGAACTCAAGTTTAACACCGAAACCTGTCAGGCCGTCTGAAAAAAATCAAACCACCCGATAGGGTGGTTTCGATAATCTCAGCCGTTGTTTTCGGGGTGCAGCAGCCGGTATTGCACCCGCAGAAACTCGTCCAAGACCGCCTGCTGGATTTCCAGACGCTTGGCCACCGGCGCGGCGAAACGCACGATAACGTTGTAAACCTTGTCGTCGTGCGGCACACGCGTCACGCGCGGCTCGGCGGCGGGCGTGATGAACAGCTTCTCCACCTGCACCGCTTCCAGATATTTGGAAATGTCCCGGACATAAGGTTCGCACAACGGCTCCAACACCGCTTTCAAACGCGGCACCACCGCATCGGAATCCAAATGAATCGGCACCGGAATCTGCACCGTATGAATCACATAAGGCCCCAATACATTGTCGCGGCGCACATTGTGGCTGAGCAGCAGGCTGTTGGGGAAGGAAATCGTGTCGCCCGAAAGCTGGCCGACCAAAGCATTCGGCCCGATTTCCATCATCAGCGTGTTCAACAGGTTAATGTCTACCACGCGCCCGCGCAAACCGTTGATTTCAATGTAATCGCCGACCGAATACTGCTTCGTTACCGAACGCAGCACGCTGCCCGACAAACACATAATCAGCTCTTTGGTGGCCACCACAATCGCCGCGGCTACCGCGAACATCGACAGCGCGACCGTCTGAATCTGCGTCGCCCAAATCATCGCCAAACCGAGCAGCACCGCAATCAGCGTCACATTGCGGCTCACCACCACCGCCCGCCGCTTGGCTTCGATCGACAAATCGGCGTGGCTGCGGAAATACGCACTCAGCAGCAGGCTGCGCACCGCCAAAATGCCGATCACCATCAGCACCGATTCAATGATTTCATAGCTGACCGGAATATTTTTCAGCCAGAGTTTGACAGTGTCCCACATATTGCGTTTCCCGTTTCAGACGGCATCGGATAATTAAAAACGCATTATAAAATAAAGACAGAAGGCCGTCTGAAAAACAATTTCAGACGGCCTTTGCCGTGACTTTCCCGTAAATCAGCGTGCTTCGCGGCAAACCGTATCCGTTACATTACCGTAGCGGTCGGTAAACGTCAGCGTACCTTCGCCGCCTTTTTCATGCCATTCCACCTTGCGGTCGTCCGACACATAAAGTTCGCCCGAACCGGAACGCGCGCTGTACAGCACGGCACGGCTCATGCTGTCGCGCAAACCGTATCTGACGGCCACACGGTCGCCGCCGCGGTGTTCCACACGCAGGTCGAACGCATTGCGGCAAGTGAACGCACGCACGCGCGAACGCGAATCGCGGCGATCCAAATCGTGCGAATGACGGCGTTCGCGGGCATCGCGTTCGCGGCGGTCACGGTCTCGATAGTCGTCACGGTCGCGTTCGCGGTCGATGCGGCTGTCGCGTTCATGCCGGTCATACGGACGGCGGTCGTCGGCATAGCCGTCCACAACACAGGCCGAGAGCATGGCGGCCATACAGGCGGGCAGAATCAGTTTCGTCAGTTTCATGATGGTTCCTTTCGGGCAACAGAAAATGAAATATTAGATGGGATGTTATACCGTAACTTGGTATGCAGTCATCTTACCCATCCGGCACATTCCGCCGCAAGCACGCTTAACCTGTATTTACCGCCCGATGTATCAGGTTTACCGAAAGTGTGGCCACGGATGCGACAGGCAGAACGGACGGTTTGCGGGATTTTGCCGGAAATCGCTGTTTGTAAAAAATAAGGCCAAAACCTTTGCGAAACCCGTTAATTTTTCAGGAACCGAGAAACCGAGGCCTCTGCGACACCCGATTCAAACCTGAAAACCTATGCCCGCCGACCGTCATTGGTTGCACAAGGCCGCTGCGTTTTTCCGTGCAGCTAATGACGGGCATAGATTTCTTGGTTCAGGTGGGGTTTTGCAAAGTATCAGGCCGTCTGAAAATTTTCAGCAGAAACTTGCTGCGTGCGTTTTCAGACGGCCTTGTTATGAAAGATAAGTGCGGTTAATCACACATAATGAAACGTAAACTGCTGAACCAAATCCGCACTCAAACTTTTCGCCACCGGACAAGTATGCGCCGCCGCTTCCAAGACCGCGCGGCTGCGTTCGTCCAAATTGGCACTCAAATAAAAATCCACCGTGATTTTGGCCACACGGCGCGGATTGGCCGCCATTTCCTTGCCCACTTCCGCGCGCGCACCGGCCAAGTCCACGCCCAAATCGGCGGCTTTCATGCCCATAATCGTCAGCGCGCAGGCTGAGAGCGAAGTCGCCAGCAAATCCGTTGGCGAAAACGCCTCGCCCTTGCCGTTGTTGTCCGTCGGCGCGTCGGTGGAAATTGTGTCGCCGCTTTGCAGGTGGGTTAAATCGTTGTGCAGATTGCCGGTGTAGCGGACGGTGGAGATGTGGGACATGATGTTTCCTTTGGGTTAAATGGGTTGTAAAAGGGTAGGGTATGACAAAACAGGCCGTCTGAAAACGCACGCAGTAGGTTTTTGAGAGGCTGAAAGGTTTCAGACGGCCTCGAATGAATATTTATTTCTATATTTCTACAATGCCAATCGATTTTAAATATTGATAAGTACCATCATAAAATTCTGGTTTTCTGGTTTGGTCAGCATTGTTGCCGTGAGGGATCCAAATAATCAAACCTTGGCGTGCACGGGTCAGTAGTACGCGATAGGCATTGAGAATGTAGTTTTGCTTATCTTGTTGGCGGACATTTTGCCACTTTGTACCTTTAAATTTTTGGTATACAAACTGATCTTTATGTATATAAAAGTTGCCATCCCATGCGACACAAGCCCAATCCAATTCAAGGCCTTGTACATCAAATTCCGTCGCAATATCCTCTAAAAAATATGATGACCGTACATCATCTTTATGATTGAGAAACCATTGTGCGACATCTATCTCATTTTTTACATTTACGCCCAAAGCTTTCAGACGGCGTGCACCAGA
Source organism: Neisseria sp. CCUG12390 (assembly GCF_047837985.1). Lineage (GTDB taxonomy): Bacteria > Pseudomonadota > Gammaproteobacteria > Burkholderiales > Neisseriaceae > Neisseria. Next base: position 2,242,755 of record NZ_CP181244.1, on the reverse strand, counting down.
AGATGCGATAAGACCAAAACGTTCACTGCCTTTTGCTTTTTGTTGCAGCCAGATTTTAGCAGAATATAAATCACGTGTTAAAACAATCGGGTAGCTGATAGAAATTTCTTGATAAAGTTTTTGAGCAGTAGGTAATTGGTTTAACATTGAGTGAATAAAATCTGAAACTTTTTCAGAACGAAATGAACGAATTGAAGTTGCCAAGTGCAAGCCTTCAACTGCTGTACCATGTTGTTGTAACCAAATATTTAATGCTTTATCATTAAGATAAATTTTATCTTTTGTAATTAGGTTTGAATAATAAATATGCCAATCTTGATAAGAATGTTGTAAAGCATATAGCCATTCTTGTAAGCCGGCTTCTCCTGTATTAATTTCTTGACCTCCGCCAATTAAACAAATAATACTGCACCAATCTTCATGCCTATTCATTATATGGACCAAGAATTCTGGCTCGGACTGATTAAAGTCATAGTGTCCACGTTTTTGCATAAATTTGCTGGCTTGGGTTTTGTTCCATGCACGTTGCGCCTCATCAAAAATCACCACTTTTTCAATAGGTGCTTGATGGTTTTTTAAATACTCATCTCGAAAATGATGGATATTTTGAATAAATGCCTTGGCATTTTTGAGTGCTTCTGCTTTGTTTATATGGCGATGCTCCCGTGCTAATGCTTCTTGTAATACAGCAACTAATGGGCCATTACCTGATAGGAAAACCGCATATTCATCATCCGAGTTATGTAAGCGTTGATTGGCAATATTTAGCCCAGCAAGCGTTTTTCCTGCTCCAGGCACACCAGTAATAAAGCAGATGGATTTTTGTCGATGTTTTTTAGTATCTTCAATGATTTGATTGATAGTATTGGCAGTTAAAGAAAGATTTTCTGCACTTGCATCAGAGCGTGTAATTTCTTGAACATCATGATTTTGATATAAAGCTTGAGCGGCTTCGACAATAGTAGGTGTCGGCTTATATCTTGAATGTTCCCATAAGGAAATATTAAAGGCCTCATTATTTTGAATAGTATTAAGAAAAATACCCAAATTCGATGTATTCAATTTTATGGCGGTCTGAAAATTTTTTGCAGCTTCTAGTGAATTAGTCACTGTATCAGCATATTCCACCACTAGAATAGGAATTAAACAAGCATGATGGCTTCCTTCATGGAAATTTCGCAAATCTAATGCGTAGTCAACAACCTGATCTATCGCATATTTATCGTAATGTTCTCCGCCTATTTTAAATTCCAGTAGGCAAATTTGATTACCAATAATCAAAATATTATCTACCCGACGTCCCATACGTGGAATGCTGAATTCAAAATACAGATAGCCACTCAATCCTTGTAATTGGTGTTTTAAAATCTCAATTTGGCGTTGCCAGGCATTTTTTTGTTGAATTTCTAAGTGTTGATGTGCGTGTTGAGACAATAAAACACCGAGAATATGTCCATCAGGTTCGATTAAGAAATTTTCAATGGTATTTTGATAATATGCGCGGCTTTTCATGTTTTCCTCCGTATCCATGCGGTCTGAAAGTTTTCAGACGGCCTCCAACTTCGCAAACTTAGTATCCAATTCCTTCACCCCTTCTTTTCCGAAATTAATCGTCAGCCTTGCCGACCCGCCTTTGTCCACCGCGTCTATGATCACGCCGGTGCCGAATTTGGCGTGGCGGACGTTTTGGCCGATTTTGAAGCCGCCGTAGTCTTGTGTTTTTTTGTAGTTTTCCAAGACGGATTCTTTGGTTTTCGGGCGCGGTTCGGCGGCGAAGGTGTGGAAGCGTTGCTGCTGTGCCGACAATACATGGACGATTTCGGCGGGGATTTCTTCGACGAAGCGGGAGACGATGCCGAACTGGGTTTGGCCGTGCAGCATACGCTGTTGCGCCATGGAGATGTAGAGCCGTTTGCGGGCGCGGGTGATGGCGACGTACATCAGGCGGCGTTCTTCTTCGAGGCCGCCGCGTTCGGCGAGGCTCATTTCGCTGGGGAAGCGGCCTTCTTCCATGCCGGTGAGGAACACGGCGTTGAATTCGAGGCCTTTGGCGGCGTGCACGGTCATGAGCTGCACCGCGTCTTCGCCTGCGCCCGCCTGATTTTCGCCGGACTCGAGCGCGGCGTTGCTTAAAAAGGCGAGCACGGGAAAGGCGGGGGAGGCCTGCAAATCTTCGGGAATGGTTTCGAACGTGGTGTCTTCGGGGCGGAACTCGACGGCGGCGTTTATCAGCTCCTGCAGGTTGTCGATGCGGTCTTGGTGTTCGCCTTTTGGGGTTTTGTAGAATTCCATCAGGCCGCTGTCGTGCACCGCGCCGACGGTGAGTTCGGCAAGGGAAAGCTGGCCGACCTGCTGCCGGAGGTTTTCGATGATGCGCACGAAGGCGGCGATTTTGGCGTTTTTCACGGCGGCGGCGCAGGCAGCCTGCCACAGAGAAACGCCCTGTTCCTGCGAGGCCGTCTGAATGTTTTCCACCGTACGCGTGCCGATGCCGCGCGCGGGGACGTTAATCACGCGCAAGAGCGCGTTGTCGTCGTCGGGATTGACGGCCAGCCGCAGGTAGGCCAGCGCGTGTTTGATTTCCTGCCGTTCGTAAAAGCGCAGGCCGCCGTAGATTTTGTAGGGCACGCCGCTGCGGAACAGGGTTTGCTCAATCACGCGCGATTGGGCGTTGCTGCGGTAGAGCACGGCGATGTCGCTCAAATTCCAGCCCTCGCGGTGCAGCGATTTGGCTTCGTCCACCACAAACTGCGCTTCGTCCAAATCGGTAAACGCGGAGAAATAGCGGATTTTGTCGCCCGCCGCCGCATCGGTGCGCAGGTTTTTGCCCAAACGTTCGGCGTTGTTTTCAATCACGGCGTTGGCCGCGGCGAGAATGTGGCCGTCTGAACGGTAGTTTTGCTCCAGTTTAATCGGCGCGTCGATGCCGAATTCGTTCATCAGCGCGGCCATATTGCCGACGTGCGCGCCGCGGAAACGGTAAATCGACTGGTCGTCGTCGCCCACCGCAAACACCGCCGCGTTCTCGCCCGCCAACAGTTTCAGCCACGCATATTGCAGCTTGTTGGTGTCTTGGAACTCGTCCACCAAAATATGGTTGAAACGGTTTTGGTAGTGGTTGCGCAGGATTTCGTTGGCCTGCAACAGCTCGTAGCTGCGCAGCATTAGCTCGGCAAAATCCACCACGCCTTCGCGGTTGCACCACTTATCGTATTCGGCGTAACACTCAATCATGCGCTTCGTGTGCGGGTCGGGCGCTTCCAACACGCCCGCGCGCAGGCCGTTTTCCTTTTGCGCGTTGATAAAGCCCTGCAAACTGCGCGGCGCGATGATTTCTTCGGCGATATTCAACTGTTTCAACAGGCGTTTGATTAAGGAAAGCTGGTCGCCGCTGTCGAGAATCTGAAACGCAGACGGCAGCCCCGCATCGCGGTGGTGCAGACGCAGAAAACGGTGGCACAGGCCGTGGAACGTCCCCAGCCACATCGCGCGCACGTTAATCGGAATCATCGCACCCAGCCGCGTCTGCATTTCTTTTGCGGCTTTGTTGGTAAACGTTACCGCCATAATGCTGTGCACGCTGGCCTGACCGCTTTGCAACAGCCACGCAATGCGCGTCGTCAGCACACGCGTTTTGCCGCTGCCCGCGCCGGCCAACACCAAAGCCGATTGCGGCGGCCACGTTACGGCGGCAAGCTGCTCGGGATTGAGGCCGGTTAACAGAGAAGATGGGGATTCGGTGGGAAACATGGGCAGGTCGTCTGAAAAATATTTGGGAAGGCGGTATTTTAATATAAAAAGATAGAGAAGGCCGTCTGAAAAAATCTTTTCAGACGGCCTTTATGGTTTGTATGAAATTAAGGTAGGGATATTACTGTTTTTCTCCTCTGATGTAGTAGGCAGAAAGGATTTGCAGTGATTTTCCGTCAATGACTAAACATTTCTTGCTAATGTATTCTTTACCGAACTTATTGCCTTCTATATTTTTATTAGGCGTATAGTTTCGTACATTTTCAGGGCAAAATACTTTTGTATTCCCTAGATTCCACGCCATATAGCCATACAGGGCATTTTTTCGGGATTGGATTTGATCAAAAGCCGAACATTGGTTTTTTTGTATGGATGGGTGCTTGAAATGTTCTCTTATTTTTGCTAAGTCCCTATGGTTTATACCATGTACTTCCTGTTTATCATCAAACTGTTGGAAATCATTATGCAGAAGATACCATGAAGCGTTTGCAGGGCTTTCGACAAAACGAATGGTATGTAAGACGTGGAATGAAAAGTTATTGGAAAGTGCTGCATATATTAGAATTGTAAAGAAAGCTATTACAGAAGGAAAGATCAGGAAAAAATGTTTACGCTCAGCATTTTCAGCAGCAAACAGGCAACATATGAATAAATTTAAATATAAAGCAATTAAAGTCCCATAAATAAAATAATATTGCAAATTTTCCTTATTAATCCATGCGGTAGAGAATATAAAAATAAATAATGGTATGATGTTAACTATAAAGCTGAATGCCAGGATATTAAATAAGTAATATATACCATCAGAAAATGTTAATAAGTTTATTTCCTTTTTTAAAGAGCAACGATATTGAAAAAAGATTATTATGCATGGGGAGAAAATAATAAATGTTATGAGTGTTAAAAGAAATTTATATTGAATTAAATCCCCCTTGAACTGAATAGAAACTATAAATATAAATGAACAGATTATGGAGATTGAAAAAGCAAGAAAACTAAAGGGGATTTTACAAAATTTTTTTTGAATATATCTTGATTTTAGG